>NZ_JBNHFC010000005.1:0-240359 GCF_059089885.1 Arthrobacter sp. Y3221159 | reverse complement strand
AGAGGGTGCCGTTGGAGTCACGGGCCACGAGGTCCGGCAAGCCGTCGCTGGTGAGGTCCCCGGCGGCGCTGATGGCGGTCATGACGTTCCAGCCGTCACCTACTGCGACGCGCCAGCCGAACAGGCCGGTTCCCGTGCCCGGGTAGGTCCACAGCGTTCCGCCGGAGTCACGGGCCAGAAGATCCGACTTCCCGTCTCCCGTGAAATCCCTTGCAGCCGGGAACGGGGCAGGCACCGGGCCGATGTTGAGCAGGCGGTTCGGAGTACCGGCCGAGGCATTGGTGATGACGCCGGGAGTGGCTGTGGAGGAGAGCTCGGCCGTCACCTCCGCCGGCGTGGCTTCGGGAATCCTGGACAGAATAACGGCCGCAGCACCGGCAGCGTGGGGAGCTGCCATGGAAGTCCCGCTCACGGTGGCCGCCGCGGTGGTGGATGAATGGATGGCAGAGGTGATGCCAACACCGGGCGCATACAGGTCAACGCAGCCGCCGTGATTCGAGAACGTGGCCTGCCGGTCGGAGGAATCGCTTGCTGTGACAGTAAGTGCTTCGGGCACCCGCGCCGGGGAACTGGTGCAGGCGTCCGCTGCGGAATTTCCGGCGGCCACCACAGCCGTGATCCCGTCGGAAATGACTCCCTGGACGGCGGCATCCACCATGGTGCTGGCGGGACCGCCGAGGCTCAGGTTGGCCACCGCGGGAGACCCGGCGGGGTGGTGGGCAACGATCCAGTCGAGGCCGGCCACGATGTCGGACATGTAGCCGTTGCCGTTGCAGTCGAGAACCCGGACCGGCACGACGGTTGCGGCCTTGGCAACCCCGTAGGTCTGGCCGGCGACAATTCCGGCAACATGGGTGCCGTGGCCGTTGCAGTCGCTGCTGCCCCGGCCGTCCTCAACAGCAGTCCAGCCTGCCGCCACCCGGCCCCCGAACTCCTGGTGCTGGGCGAGGACACCGGAATCTATGACGTACGCATTGACGCCTGCCCCGGAGGACGGAGGCGTGAAGGTGCCGGAGAGCGGAAGAATGCTTTGGTCCACCCTGTCCAGGCCCCACGGGGGCGATTGCTGGGTATCGAAGACCTGGACCGGCTCATCCGGTTCGACGGCGGTCACGCGGGGCGAGCGGGCCAGGGCGGCTGCCTGTGCTTTGGTGGCTGTCACCGCGGCTCCCCGGACCGCTGCGGAGAAGGTCCTTCCGACCTGGACGCCATTGGATCGCAGGGACGCGGCCTCCTGGGCGACGTCGGTACCTTTGCTGAAGCTGACAAGGTACCAGCCGCTTTCTGCGGGCCGGGGCACCACAGGTTTCTCCGCCGTCGGGATGGATGCGGCGGCGGGCTGGGCTGCCAGCGCCACCGCGGCAACGGCCGCCAGCACCGCGCCACGAGAGCTTCCAAATCGCTGAGGGAATGACATTGGGATCTCCTAAGAACCGATGCGTCCTGGGGTGAACAGGCGCGCATGCTTTCGCAGGCTGTGCCCGGCCGGGCCAGGAAAAACTTGTCCCTGGCCACGCCCTCTGTCTATTCCCCCCAGCAGCTCCGGCTGAGCCCGGAGCCTGTGCCGCAGCGCAAGGCCCCTCCCCAGAAACCAACACTGCGAACCCGGCAATCTTAACAAGGCCGGCCCGCGGGGCACTACCCGGGAGTGCTGGCTTTACCGCCGTTCAGTCCGAGGCCCTCCGACCTTCAGCGGTTTTCCCCCCTCACCCTCTCGCAGGTACTGCTTCTTCCCCGCCCTTCCTCCAGCGTTACATGCAACCATTGGCTTATGAGCGCCAGGGATCGCGTTGCCGGCCACCGCATCGCCATGCGGGAGCGGGGTTTCCGGCAGATACAGATGTGGGTTCCTGACGCGCGCACGGAGGAGTTCAAGCACGAGGCGCAGCGCCAGGCGCGGGCGGTCGCCGCGTCAGACCGCGCCGGCGACGACCAGGACTTCATCGAACAGATATCGGAAGCCTGGCCGGAGTGAACCGTGGTGAGCTGTGGACCGTGTCCGGCGGAACTTATGCACAGAAGCCGGGCCCGGCACTCATCGTCCAGGACGACCTTTTTACCGCGTCGGAGTCGGTGACACTCCTCCCGCTGACCTCATTCCTGACGGATGCCCCACTGCTCCGATTGACCGTAAACCCCAGTCCGCTGACGGGGCTGGAACGCATCAGCCAGATCAGGGTGGACAAGCTCACCACAGTCCGCCGCGCCAATCTCGGGCAGCGAATCGGCCGGATCGATTCAGAAACCATGGTTTCCGTGGAGCAGTCCCTCGCGGTCTTTCTCGGTCTGGCCCGCTGACCTTAGCGAAACGGCGGGGAGCCGGCTCCTGACGCTGGCCTCCCGCCGTCGTCGTGCCCCGTTTGCGTAACTTTTCGCTGGGCCTACCCACCCGGTCCGCGCCCTCTCAGGCTCAGCAACGCTTTGGCCACAAAAGTCACGCATTCTTGCCCACGCTTGACAGCCTGTCCGGAGCTTACGAGGATCAGAGTGCCGGCGTAG
This sequence comes from Arthrobacter sp. Y3221159, assembly GCF_059089885.1. Lineage (NCBI taxonomy): Bacteria > Bacillati > Actinomycetota > Actinomycetes > Micrococcales > Micrococcaceae > Arthrobacter > Arthrobacter sp. Y3221159. Next base: position 237,860 of record NZ_JBNHFC010000005.1, on the reverse strand, counting down.
CCGGCAAGTGGTCCGGGTGTCGAAGGGTTATTGGATGGGGTCAGCACTTCCTCGTGGCAGATGCTTCCGGGGTGCGGCCACAGCCCTCGCAGCCGTCCTGGCAATAACCGTTTCGGGCTGCACCGGCGATCCAGAGCCGCCCCCGCCAACTACAGCACCGGTTGATGTGCGTATCGCTGCTGTAGGTGACATGAACGGCGAGGAGAACATCGACCCGGAGAGTCCCTCAGGCCGGAACGCCGCGGCGATCACCGAACTGGTGGAGAACAACGAGATCGACGCATTCCTGGGGCTCGGCGACTTCCAGTACGACACCGCCTACTGCGAAGACCTGGTGGATTTCTGGACCCCCCTTTGGGGTGGGACGATGAGCAAGCTGTACTGGGTGACGGGCCCCAACCATGACTGGGAACCGGGCCGGAACGAGGACCTGGACAACTTCATGAACGGCCAGTGCCCGGGCTCCACCGCGAAGGCTGCGATCAACCAGGAGCTGGGGTTCATCGGGAACGGGAAGGCGTATTCGAAGGAATTCGGGAACTGGCACTTCGCCTTCCTGCCGTCCGGGCAGTGGCGGTACAACCCCCGGGAGGCCCGGGCGCTGACGAGGTGGCTGGACCGGGACCTCGCTGCCGCCAAGGAGGATGGCAAGCACCTGGCCGTGGTGCATCACGAGCCGTACTTCACGTCGGACACGGAGGCGCATGAGCGGGCCGATGACCACAAGCCTTGGATCGACGTGATGTGGAAGCACCGGGTCCGCCTGACCCTGTCCGGGTCGCAGCACAACTACGAGCGTTCCTGTGCCGTGAACAACAGGGACCGGTGTGACGACGACGGGATCACAGCGTTCCAGGTGTCCACGGGCGGCATCGAACTCCGGCCCTTCACCAGCAGCCCGCGGTACATTGAGAAACGGTTCAGCGACACCCACGGGTTCCTCCGGCTGACGCTGCGGACCGACGGGTCTTTCGACTGGAACTTCGTCCCGACAACCGGGGAGAGTACGGACGAAGGGTCGCGTCCGGCACCGGAGCCGGACGACAACTAGGGCGTGTCTCCTAAATTTCGGACTCTGTAGCCGGAATGCTTGATGGGTGTCTCGTACTTCTGTTTTGACCGACGGGCAGTGGGCCCGCGTTCAGCCGCTGCTTCCGTCCTCTGTTGGCCGCCGGGGTCGTCCTTTCCGGGACGACCGCCGTGTGGTCGAGGGCATCATCTACCGGTACCGGTGCGGAATCGCCTGGCGGGACGTGCCAGCGGGGTTCGGCCCGTGGCAGACCATCTGGAAGCGTCTCCGCCGCTACAGCGGTGACGGCACCTGGGACACCATCCTCGCGGCGCTGCTGACAACTGCGGATGCCTGCGGTGAAGTCGACTGGTCGATCTCGGTCGACTCCACGGTGAACCGTGCCCATCAGCATGGCACCAACCTTCCCCGCGCCACAGGGGGCCAGCTCGAATTACATGAATCTGTTTGCTGAGCCCGACGACCACGCAATCGGACGCTCCCGCGGCGGATCAAGCACCAAAATTCACGCCCTGGTCGACGGTAAAGGCAGACCGCTGGTGCTGCTCATTGCCCCAGGACAAGGCGGGGACGCACCCATGTTCACCCACCTGATGGACCAGTTGAAGATTGCTCGCTGCCGTCCAGGCAGACGACGCACCCGTCCGGACCGCGTTCGCCGGTGACAAGGCATACTCATCCCGGGCCATCCGGACCCACCTTCGGGACCGCGGCATCATTGCTGTATCCCGCAACGATCCGATCAGATCGGCCACCGAAAACGACGAGGATCCGCCGGCGGCCGCCCTCCAGCCTTCGACAAGGAAGACTACAAAGGCCGGAACGTCGTCGAACGCAACTTCAACATCTTCAAGCAATGGCGAGCCCTGGCAACCCGCTACGACAAACTCGCCCTCACCTACCGCGGCGGAGCAGTCCTCCGAGCCATCAGCATCTGGCTGACAGCTTTAGGAGACACGCCCTAAGTTGTGGTGCTCTGGCCTGCAGCACGGGCTTGTTGGTGGCGGTAGAGCGTTGCGCGGCTCCAGCGAACGAGACGCGCTGCCTCCTCGGCGGTGCGCCCCTTGGCGCGGGCCTTTTGGGCGATTGCGAGTGGATGTTGGTGAAGAGACGACAGGAACGAGAGAAGAAGACGTGCACTGTTTGCCGGCTTTCTTTTCTCGTTCTGCGCCGTGCGCCAAATAGCGCTGCTAAAAGGACGCCATTTATCGCTGACGGTCACACGGTAGGAGTGCCTCTTCGATTTTTTTCGGAGGCTTGCCGAAGGCAGGTCGGAAACGGTCGTTTTGGTGGGGCCTTCGAGGTTCTCTAGCTTTTGACAGCCGCTGCCCTGTTCCCGATGGTGTCGACCTTGTTTGGCATTGGCCAAAGAGTGTGCGCCAGAAGTTGGGCTGGTACTCCGGGCGCTGGAATGGATTACCCGGCGGGAGAACCGAGTCGTCTGCGTGGCGATCTGGCGCCGGGGAAACCGGATGCAGAAAAGTCCAGATCGAATCCGTCCGTCGCTCGTGAACCAAAGATTGCCAGTTCCCTAGAGACAGCACGAAGGCCCATCATTATAGGTGCAGAGCGCTGCGATTCGAATCGGAGGCTGCCATGATCCAGGCCCTGCTGTGTAAGTTGAACATACGGCACTAATGGCACGTCGAGCATGCTGATGATGCAAGCGTTTATAAACGCTGCCGTCGATGTGGCAAGGATGATGACGAACGCAGCAAGGGAAGAGGAGGCGACTTCAGCCCATGGGCAGGGCCTGCAGGAGGGTGAGGTTACTCAGCAGGCCTAGCTAGTGGTCTCGGTCTCAGTTTGTTTGATTGCTTTCGAGTGCGGAGTATCCGCGGGCCACTTAGCGAGGACTACGGGTCGGTCGTGGCAGCTGCCGCCTCCGTTGGTGGAAGACGGCAGCCGCCGGTATTTAGTGTCGGGCTGAGGTCAGCATTGGTTGCGTCGTTGCTCTGCTGTTGAAGGGTTGTTGTAGCAGGTCCCGCCCTGGCTGCGGACATCCGTAGTAACCATGGGCGCTCCTGGGGCTTCGGTTTCGACGACATCAGGTTCGATGTCCTCCCGGGTCACGGTGACAATCGGTTCCGCGGGAACGGTCGTCGTCGTTACCTCTTCTCTTGTTTCCCCTTCCGTGACCGTGACCACTGGGGTGGTCGGTGCGCACTCGGTGTCCGATTCATCGGGACCGGGACGGGTTCCTGTGGTCACGATTGGAGTACCGGGAACAACTGCCTCAGTTACTAGTGGCGTTCCCGGGGCGGTTGATGTGCTGACTACCGGAGTGCCGGTGGGGGTGGGGATATCGGTGCCGCGGGGGAAGTTGTACGTGGTTGTCGTCGTGGTCGTGCTCGTGGTTGTTGGCTGTGTGGTGGTCGCCGTCCGCTCAGTCTGTTGGGTCGTCACCGTTGCGATCACCGTCTTGTAGGTCGTAGTGGTGCACACTTCACGCTGCTGGGTACCGGTGAAGACTTCGGTGAAAGGGGTTGTCGTGGTAACGAGCGTTTCCCGCGGTTGTGTTGTCGTGATGACACGTTCCTGGGGGGTGGTCGTTGTTGTGACAATCGTTGTGGGGGTAGTCGTAGTGGTGAGAACAGCCCTCTCACACTTCTCCACGGGCCTTGACGACCGATCGTTATTCACTCTTCGGCAGTTTGTGGTCGTCGGGGTTTGAGTGCTCGTTGGCGCTCCCGCCTCGGTCCGGGTTGTGGTGGTTGGGATGCCGGGAACAATGACGTCCTCGCTGACAGCGTCGCCGGCATCGCGCTCTTCCTCGGTGACGTCCGGGGTGCCGGCGCGCTCGGTCCGGACAACAGTCTCTTCACCGACGTTGCGTTCTTCGGTTGTTACGGTGGGGTTTGGCTGCCTCTCTGGCCCGGAGGTGTCGACGGTAACAGGATCGCCCACCGCCCGGTCCTCGCTATAAGTTGTTGTTGGAGTTCCTGATGGAACGTTGGGAGTCACGACAGTGGTCGTGACCGTGCAGATCTGGTTGCTGCCGGTGCCGCTAAGGGTCCCCCCCAAGGCAGTGCAGGCGGCTTGTCGTTCTGCGGGGCCAGCGAAGGCCGGGTTGGTTGGTGCCAATGCGACGACGAGTCCGATCGTTGTCGCGGCCACCATGGTAGACAAACGCATGATGAGCTCTGTTCTTTTAGGAATGGACCCGCGCGCGCGGGATCTGGCGACCCTAACAACCTGAGTAAACAGCGGCAATGGAATAGTGGCCCCCATTCCATATTCGAGTAGCACCCGGACAGAAACCGGTAATAGGCCTGGGCAGTGACCAAGTACTTGATGTGATAAATGAGTACCCGCCCTCGCGTCACGCGGGTAGGAAAGGTCCCAAACAAAACGCACAACGACCACAAGCAAATTGACGCGTGTCTGCCGACAAATGGTCCGCCACACTGCCGGCCCAGGTCGTCGTTCTTCCGCGCGCAGCCCTTGGCTATAAACAACGGATCGTTGCTTCACAGCAGCAGGTGGTGCCCGGTCCATAGGTGTGTCTGCAGTCGCAGGGTGGTTTAGGTACGCGCAGGGCCTGATCTCAACGTGGAAAGCCGGAGCATCAAGGCACGGCACATCCACCGAGCAGCACCCGCACCAGCACGCAGGCAGAGGAAGGGGCCGAGGAAGGTCAGCCGCGCGACTGCAGCCCGGGCACGCCGTCCTGGATCTTGAAGGAGGCCTTCGTGGAAACGGGCGCGCCCGGCGTGGTGACGTAGTCCAGCACGCGGAAGTCGGCGGTCATCGCGTCCCTGGTGATTTTGGTGTTCACGTAACCGCGGTTGTCGTTGAAGAACTTCAGGTGCGGGTTCCACGCCATGACTGGGTCCGTGGTGGAGCCGGTGCCGTTGCCGGTTGAGGTGATGGAGGTGCAGACCAGCTCCGAGCCGACCACGGGGGAGGCCGGGTCCTTGTAGTCCACCTTGAAGTCGCAGGCCCAGTTGCGGTGCACGTCGCCAGTGAGGACGACGGCGTTGCGCACGTTCGCGTCGATCCAGCCCTGGGTGATGCGGCGGCGGGAGGCGGCGTACCCGTCCCAGCCGTCCATGGAGACGTCGTCGATCTCGGGGGCGGCGTTGCGGTCCCGTTCGGCGAAGAACACCTGCTGGCCCAGGATGTCCCAGCGCTGGGTGGAGTTCCGGAAGCCGTCCAGCAGCCACTTTTCCTGCTCGGCGCCGGTGATGCTGCGGTCCTCGGCGAGGCGCTCCGCCACGTTCTTCTTCCAGCCGTCCCCGGCGAGCTGGTCGTCGCGGTACTGGCGGGTGTCCATCATGTGGAAGTTGGCCAGCTGGCCCCACTGGATGGTGCGGTAGATCTTCATGTCGAACCCGGCCGGTACGGAGGAGGCGCGCAGCGGCATGTTCTCGTAGTAGGCCTGGAACGCGGCCGCCCGGCGCTGGCGGAAACGCTCGGTGGTGTCGTTCATCTGGCCGGCGTCCGTGTTTTCGGGGACCTCGTCCGCCCAGTTGTTGTCCACCTCGTGGTCGTCCCAGACCACCAGCCACGGCGCGATGGCGTGCGCGGCCTGCAGGTCGGCGTCGGACTTGTACTGGGCGTGCCGCTGCCGGTAGCCGGCCAGCGTGACGGTCTCGGGGCCCTGGTGGTCGCGCGGGTTGCCGCCGCCGATCACGTAGCTGTCCTTCTTGTACTCGTAGAGGTAGTCGCCCAAGTGCAGGACCAGGTCCGGGTGGTCCTCGGCCAGGCGGGTGTAGGCGGTGAAGTAGCCGTGCTCGTACTGCGAGCAGCTGGCGAAAGCCATGGCCAGCGCGGCGGGCGTCTCGTGCAGCGCGGGGCTGGTGAGGGTGCGGCCCACCTCGCTGACGTGGCGGCCGCTGCGGAATCGGTAGAAGTATTCCCGGCCGGGCTTGAGGCCCTTGAGCTCCACGTGGACCGAGTGCGCGGTTTCAATCCGGGCCTGCTCGACGCCGCGGGCTACTACAGTGCGCATGTTCCGGTCTTCGGCCACTTCCCACGCGACGGAGACCTGCCGCGACGGCATCCCGCCCAGGCCGTCCTCGGCCAGCGGGTCCAGCGCCAGGCGGGTCCAGATCACGAAGCCGTCCGGCCACGGCTCGCCCGAGGCGATGCCGAGCATGAAGGGGTCGGTGCGGAGACCAGCGTCGTCAGCGGTGGAAACCGCGACGGCGGCACTTGGCAGGGCGGCGACCAGGCTGGCCCCGAGGCCGGCGGAAATGAGGGATCTGCGGGAAATGTTGTCCATGCCTCCGACCGTAGGAAGGCCGGTTGGACAGGTCCTGAGAAGGACGTGAACCGGGAATGAACGCTGAGAAGACTGACAGCCCGGGCTCTGCGATGGAGCTCCGGCCGGGAATCCACGGCCAAACCGAACGTTCAAGCTGCTTGCTTTTTGGGTGTACAGCAGGCCCAGCCGGGCGGGGCCCTGCTGCACACCTAAAGAAGGTTATTCATGAAATAAGCTTGGCGTAGACCACGTAGTTGTCGTCGAATTCGCCCGTTTTCGGGTCGTATCCGTCGCACGTGATAAGCCGTAGCTCAGGCCCCTCCGTATTCCCGTAAACCTTTTCCGTCGGAAATTCTGCTTTTACGTATTGTTCACCACGGTCAAATGCAAATACGGCGGTTTTACCGTTTTGCGTGGTGACCTTGATGGTGTCACCGCTGCCGAGGCTGCGCAGGTCAGCAAACACACCTGGGCCACCATCAGTGGCGTTGACATGTCCGTAAAGGACAGCAGGTCCGACGTCCCCGGGTGTTGGGGAACCGTTATACCAGGCCGCCGGAGCTCCTGGCGCGTCGGGCGGAACCTCTAAAGATCCATCGTCCCGGAGGCCCAAGCTGATCAACTTGGACTGTGTGCCGGTGGACGGAATCTCTAGAGATACCGGTACGGAAGCCGCTTTCGCATCAGGCGCTGAAGAGGCAGGTGCGGTGGTGGTGATGGTGTCCAGCGCGCCGACAGCCTGCGTCGGGCTGCTGGAGGCACAGCCAGTAAGAAGTAGCAAAGCGACCGCCGCAGACGCAACGCGCCATCTGCGACGGTCACCCGTTGACCTAGTCATGTGTATCGGTCAACCCGAACGCTATGCCTGGCTTGCCATCCGGCGGCGAACGATCACCGTTCCAGTGGCGGCAGCCGCTGCAAGACCGCCGAGCGCCAGGAGCCCTGCGACATTTTCGGTCTCCTGCTGCACGCCAGTGGGAGCGGCGCCGACAGGCTTCCTGGCTACCTGGGCCTGGCCCTGCGCAGGAGCCTGGGCAGCCTCGGAGTTCTCGCATCCGATGCCGTCCCTGTCACTGTCAAGGTGCGTGCCGTAGCCCGGGCTGCCGGCCGGGATGTTGTACACGCCCACTGCTGCCGCTGCACTGCAGTTCGGGTATGCCCCAACGGTGGCACTGGCCGGGGTTGCTGTCAGCGCTGAAAGACCAACCACTGCCGCCACTGCCAAGATTGATGTGCTCTTCTTCATTGAATCCCCAATCATCTATATAACTTGGAAAGCCGCTCATGACGTCCGAAGGGGAAGCAAAAACACGACGCCCCCACGGCCCTGTTGAAACTGGCTTCAATTTGGCTTCTGCCATGCAAGTTATATCAATGGGGGGCAGTTAAAGTTCAAATATGACGGAGTTCGCCTGAGAAATAAAATGTCGCATTTGCGTAAAAATAATGGATTGTGTAAAAGGCTTTTTACATCCCGGCTCGCCCGCCGGGCATCACCAATCATGCAGAGACGTTTTTCGCAACCCATTTCCAATAGCAGTGGTGGGATGGTGTTGGCCTCCGCGGGTCCATCTGCTTTCCACTTACAGCCTGCGGCGGTTCAGGGCGTCGAACTGCTCCTGCCAGTCGGCCAGGTCCCGGTCCACGTAGCGCCGGTGCGCCTCGTTCCACTTGGGCATGATATCCGGCGTGAGTTCAGGAGCCGGCGGTTTTGGCGCCGGAGGTCTGCGGGCCGGCGGCGCGTTCCGTAGGGGAGCAACCGGCCTGGGTGCGGGCCTGACGTTGCGGTTCGGGCCGGCAATCGCCTGCGGGCGGCTCGCCGGGCTGACGAGACCGGTTATCCAAAGCATGGTCCGGCAGAAGAGCCAGATCACTCCGAAGAAAACGAAGGCGGCGAAAAGGAGGCCGATCCAAAGCAGGATCCCCATAGCTGAGAAGAGCACAACCATGGCCCATTTTATCTTCTGAACCCCGGTTTTGGGGCGGATATCCGGGTCCGGCCGGTTCAAACCGCAAGGCCTTAGAACTCCAGCCGGAACACCCACAGCAGAACGTCCTCGCCCGGCACGTACCAGTCGCGCTCCGGTGCCCGGCGGAAACCCAGGGACTCGTACAGGGCGTGGGCGCGCTCCATGAACGTGGCGCTGGTGATGCTGATCGCCCCGATCTCAGGCAGCGACCGGGCGTGCTCGATCACCCGGCGGACCACGGCCCGGCCCACACCGCCGCCCTGGAGAGCGGGGTCCACGGCGAGCATCCGGAATTCCAGCTCGCCGTCCACCGCGATCTCGCTGTAGGGCTGGCCGGCGAACGTCAGCGTCACCGCCGCAACCACCGACTCGAACCTCTCGGCCACCCAGACCTCGGCGTGCTGGGCCCGGTGTTCCACGTCCTCGAGCACACCCATGTACGGGTGGTCGGCCGCCAAGTGCCCGGCGGAAAGGTAGGCGTCCCGCGTGACCCGCCGGACGTCGTCGTAATCCGCCGGGGCGGCCGGCCGGAACGTCAGAGTCATTGTCCGGCCACGTCCGCCCGCGAAACCCCCGCCATGTAGGAAGCGAGCGGGGCCAACGCCGGCTGGGACGACGGGTCGCCCACGGCATCGGCGCCCACGGCGTTGGCAACGGACAGCGCCGCGGCGTAGTCCAGCCCTGATCCGAGCGCCAGGACCAGGGCGGCGCAGAACGCGTCGCCCGCACCAACGGTGTTCACCACGGTCGCGGCGGCGGCCGGCGCCTCGGCAACCTTGCGCCCGCGCTCGAACATGGCGGACCCCTCGCCGCCGTACGTCACCGCCACGAGCTTCGCATCAGCGAGGGCGGGAATCAGGGCGTACTCGCTCTCGTTGACGATCACCAGGTCGCAGCGCTCCAGCAGTTCCGCCGGCAGGTCCATGGCCGGTGCCGCGTTCAGCACAAAGACACCCTGCGCCTTGCGGGCCGCCTCCTGCACCACGGGCAGGCCCACCTCCAACTGGCACAGCACTGTCTCGTCCGGGCCGAACTCCGCGCCGTCCAACGAGAGGTGCGAGTTGGCGCCCGGGCACACCACAATCTGGTTCTCGCCCTCGCGGTCCACCACGATCAGCGCGGTGCCGGTCGCCTCGGGCAGGACGGCCACGTCGGCGGTGTCGACGCCGGCACCCGCGAGGGCGTCCAGCATCCGCTGGCCCTGCGCGTCCTTGCCCACCGCGCCGACCATGTGCGCTGTCCCGCCGAGCCGCGCAACGGCCGCCGCCTGGTTGGCGCCCTTGCCGCCTGGCTGCTCGGACAGCACGCCGCCGCCGATGGTCTCACCGGCGGTGGGAAGCCGCTCGGCGGTGGCGATCAGGTCCAGGTTGATGCTGCCGACCACGGTGACGGCAGGAAGTCGATTGCTCATGGAAAGTCTCTTTCGGAGGGGTGCCGGAAGCGGCGGGAACAAAATTCAGTGTACGGCATGGGTTGTACTTGTTGGTCATACATGGTTGTATAACAACTCGAATCTTGCCGAAGGAAATGCAAGAACGCCTGCTCGAACAAAGGAGTTTGATGTGAACACCCCAGCCCCGGCGGCCGCCGCACCTCCCGCGGACGCCGCATCCGCCGTCGTCCTTCCCGACGGCGACGCCAAGTTCTCCGGCCGCCGCGCCGCCCTACTGATCTCCACCCTGCTGCTCGGCGTGCTGTCCTTCCAGCTCAACGCCAGCATGGTCACCCCCGCGCTGCCGCAGATCGCCGCCAGCTTCGGCCAGGCAGCCGACGCCGCCGCCCCCGTACAATCCATGTTCTTCCTGGCCGGCGCCATCGCCGGGCCGGTGATTGGCCGGTGGAGCGACTTCATCGGCCGCCGCGCCGCCCTGCTGCTGGTCCTCGGCATCATGGGCGCCGGCACCATCCTCTGCATCACCGCGCCCACGCTGGAACTGCTCATCACCGGCCGGTTCCTCCAGGGCGTCTCCAGCGCGGTCTTCGCCCTGGCCTACATCGTCCTCAGCGAGAACCTGCAGGCAAAGGTGTTCGGGACCTCGGTGGGCATCATCGCCGCCATTAACGGGGGAGTGGGCGGCGTGGACGGCTACGTCGGCGGCCTCATGGCCGAGACGCTCGGCTTCCGGTCCATCTTCGTCGTCGTCCTGGTCCTGACCGCCATCGCCGCCGCCTGCATCATCCGCATGGTCCCGGCCGGGCGTCCGAGCGGCGTCCGCGGCGCCATGGACTGGTGGGGCGCGGGCTCGCTCTCGCTGTTCCTGGTGTTCATCACGTACTTTGTCTCCGGCGGATCCGCCGCCGGCTGGACCGCGCCCGGCACGCTGGCGCTGCTGGCCGCCACCATCGCCTCCTTCGCCGCGTTCTGGTTCATCGAAAAGCGCCGCAGCCACCCGCTCATCGCCGTCCACCACCTGCGCTCCCGCCAGGTGTGGCCGGTCATCGCCACCACCGTCCTGACGCTCGCCGGCATCTTCGCGATCATCAACTTCACCGTGGTGCTGCTCAGCCAGGATGCCGACGGCGGCTTCGGGCTTTCGGCGTCCGTCTCGGCGCTGCTGTTCCTCACCCCCGCCGCGCTGATCGGCGTGTTCGCCGCGCCGCTCGCCGGCTGGCTGGCCGACCGCCGCGGCTGGATCAAAACCCTGCGCGCCGGAACCGGGCTGAGCCTGGCCTGCGCCATCGCCGCGGCCGCCTTCTCCGAGAGCCAGGTGGCGGTACTGGTGGCCGTCGCGGCCCTGGGCATCTTCTACAACGGCTTCTTCCTCACCGCCATCAACGGGCTCTCCGTGCTCCTCTCGCCCAAGGAAGCCCCGGCCGCGCTGCCCGGCATCAACGGCGCCTCCTTCGGCATCGGCGCGAGCCTCGGCGTCGTGCTCGTGGCACCCTTCGCCGCCCTGTCCACGTCCGCGGGGTACGCCACCGCCCTCTGGATCTCGGTGGGCATCACCGCCGCCGCGTTCATCGTCAGCCTCTTCGTCGCCGCCCCCAAGGGCGAGACCGTCTGACCCCTCATTCCCTCCACCGAACCTGAAAGAAGACCCATGACTGCCACCTTCCCGTTCTACCTGGACTGCGATACCGGGATCGACGACGCCCTCGCCCTGGCCTACCTGCTCGCCGCCCCGAACGCCGATCTGGTGGGAATCGGTGCCGTCAGCGGCAACGTCAGTGCCGCCGTCGGGGCCCGGAACACCCTCGACCTGCTCCAGCTCGCCGGCGCCGCGGACATTCCAGTAGCCCTGGGTGCGCACGATCCACAGGCCGGTTCCTTCGGGGGAGGGGCGCCCTGGGTGCACGGGGAGAACGGCATCGGAGAGGTGTCGCTGCCAGCCTCTCCGGCTCCGCTGGCTTCCGAATCCGCGGCGGAGATGCTGGTGCGGCTGGCGCGTACCTATCCCGGAACGCTGCGGGTGCTTGCCATCGGGCCGCTGACCAACATTGCCGAGGCCCTGCGGCTGGAGCCCGCGCTGCCTTCGCTGGTCCACTCCGTGACGGTGATGGGCGGGGCCGCGCTGGCCCCCGGCAACATTACGCCCGTGGCCGAGGCCAATATCCACAACGACCCCGAGGCCGCTTCCCTGGTGCTCGCCGCCGACTGGGATATCACCCTGGTGCCGCTGGACGTGACCATGGCGTCAGTCCTGGAGGAGCACCACCGGCAAGAATTGCTGGCGTCCTCCGCTCCAGTGCCGCGGGCGCTGGGGAAGATGCTGGGCTACTACTTCCGCTTCTACGAGGGCATCTACGGCCGGCCCTGCTCCGCGATGCACGATCCGCTGGCCGCGGCGCTCGCCGTCGGTGCGGTGCAGGCGGCTGTGGCACCGGTGGTGCGTGCCGCCGTCGACACCTCCTCAGGGCCTTCCCGCGGGCAGACGGTCTGCGACATGCGCGGGCTGTATGCCGGCTACCCGTCCGTGACGGGAGCGAGGTGCCGCGTGGTGCTGTCGCTGGAGGAGGACTTCGCGCCGCACCTCGTGGACACGTTGCTTGGGCACTTCGAGACTCCAGTGGTTGAGCATGCCGGATCCCTGGTGGTTGAGCCGGTCTAAACCTCGACTGATGTGGAGGCAAGGGCAAGCTCCCTTAGCCGGGACTTCCGCCCAGCACGTCCACATGCACATGGTCGAGGTGGCGAAGGACCTCGTTGCCCGGTTCAGGTGCGTCGTAGTCCCGCCATTGCGCCCGGGAACTCTGTGCGCTCCAAAACCTGTCGTCGAAGATAACGTACTGGATGTACAGGTCCTCGGCGTGGGCGACGAGCCAGTGAGCCAGTATCCACCCCTGGCGACGGTTCTCCTCAGTCACGGGGCGGAAGAAGATGTCGATGGCCCGCCCGTCGTAGTGCGTGGAGTCCGCCCCGTGGCCCTGATCAGCCGCCCGGGGCGAACCCGCCCAGGCTTTGGTTGCCGAACACCTCGGTCATTGCTGCGCGCAACTGCTCGGCGCGCGGTGTCAGGCCGGTGGCACCGATGTCTTCTACCGGCAGGTCCCTGGCGGCCGAGCCCCGGCAGGCCAGTGAAGGGCCGGCGCCGCCGGAAGGACCGCCGGCCAGCTGCTGCAGCACCGCCGCGCCGATGCCGGAGGTGTCCGGCGCTGCAACTCCGCGGGCCTGGAGTGCCACCGCTGTTGTGGCCAGCTTCGCTTGGTCCCGGCTCAGCCCCACTTCCCCCTCCGGGGTTTCGACCACGCACTCCGGCCGCCAGAGCAGGGAGCCGTCCTCGGTGCGCAATGCACTGAGTACGCCGGGGCCGAAGAATGCCAGCACTGTTGCGAGCCCTACGAGCAGGAAAACGCTCAAGAGCAGCTGACGCGCACCGTGCTGGCGCCGATCGGTTTTGTTGCCGGTCATCGGCAGCCTTAGGACTGGAACTGCTGCATCACGGAAAGGTGCCCGGCCCGGGCGGAGACCAGGCACTTGGCGAGGTAGAAGGGCCGGTTGTTGTGTCGGACGTACTGGGTGAGGACCAGTACCGGGTCCGATGGGCGCAGGTCCAGCAGCTTTGCCCGGCTCGGCCCTACTTGGCTCAGGCTGATCTGGCACTCGCCAGGCCCGGCCAACCTGCCAAGCTGTTTGTTGAGCGTGGCAAGCAGGGTGGCGGCGCCGTCGTCGTTAATCTCCAGGGGCGCGGCGGGGCTCTTACCGAAGTTGATCGGCTGGGCGGTCACGTTTTCCTGCAGGTGCGCGATGGCTTCGCCGTCGCGCATCAGGACGGACTCCCAGAGCCAGCATTCCGTGCCGGGCTCGACGCCGATGCCGGGGGCGACGAATTCGGACGCGGCCTGCCGCACTACCTGGGTTCGTTTGACCTCCACCCGCTGGCCGGGGGAGCCGAGGACGTCCTCAAAGGGCTGGATGCGTTCGATGCCAATGCGGGGGAGGGTGTCCGAGACGAACCGCCCGACGCCGCGCCGCGCCCTGATCAGCCCGTCCTCCTCAAGCAGCATGAGGGCTTCGCGGACAACCGTGCGGCTGACCTTCATGTCGGCGCCGAGTTCGGTTTCGGTGGGGATCATGGAGCCGGGCGTGAGGAGGCCGTTGCGGATCGCTTCGGCGATGCGCGAGTACACGGCAACACGGAGCGGCGAGCCCGATTGGGCGGCCACCGGCTGGGACAGGAACCGGGCGGCGTCCTGATGCACGTCTGCCTCGCTTTTCAGGTGGATTCGGGGGATTCCAGCCTAACAAGTGCTACGCGTTTGTTGGACAAGCCGCCGACGCTAAAAAGCAGTAAGGCCGTGCGCCGCGCGGTTCGCGCGGCACACGGCCTTACCCATACCAGCTGCGGTCTAGCTGCGCGCCGATTCCTTCTCGCGCTCCGCCGGCTTGTAGGACTCCCAGAAGGTCGCCCCGGTGATGCCGAGGGGCCGCGGGTCGAAGACGGGGTCGAGGCCCAGCTTCTGCTGCCGCTCGAAGTCCTTCAGCGCCTTGAAGGCTGGCTTCTGCAGGACCAGGATGCCCACGATGTTCAGCCAGGCCATAAGCCCGACGCCGATATCGCCCATCACCCACGCGTCGGCGGCCGTGTTCACGCAGCCGTAGGCAGCGGCGACGAGGATGGCCACCTGCAGCGAAATGGTGGTCGCGCGGCCCAAGCTGGTCCGCAGGCCGGGAATCATCTTGGCCGAGGAGTTACCCAGGAGGAAGCGCAGGTTGGTCTCGGCCATGTAGTAGTAGGCGATGACGGTGGTCAGGCAGAAGAAGACCAGCGTGATGGCGATGAACGCCGCACCGACGCCGGGGAAGACGGAGTCGAATCCGGCCTGGACATACTGCGGCCCGACGACGGCACTCGCCGACAGCAGTCCGCCCTCGGCGAGGATCTCGCCGTCTTCGCTGCCGCCGGAGAAGATGCGGTAGGCGCCGGTGGAGAGGATCAGGAAGCCGGTGGCCGAGCACACAAACAGCGTGTCGATGTAGACGGCGAAGGCCTGGACCAGGCCCTGCTTTGCCGGGTGCGAGACCTCGGCGGCAGCGGCGGCGTGCGGGCCCGTGCCCTGGCCGGCCTCGTTCGAGTAGACGCCACGCTTGACGCCCCACATCACGGCCAAGCCGATGATGGCGCCGAGGGCCGAGTCCATGCCGAAGGCGCTGCGGAACACCAGCGAGAGGATCTCCGGCAGCTGGGCGGCGTTGATGAAGACGACGATCAGGGCGAGGAGGATGTAGCCGGCGGCCATGAACGGCACCACGAATGCAGCAACGCTGGCGATGCGCTTCACGCCGCCCATGACGACGAGCGCCAGGAGGATGACGGAGCCGACGGCCACGGCCCAAGACGGGACGGTCCAGGCGCCGCTGATCGCGGTGGCCATGGAGTTGGTCTGGACACCCGGCATCAGAACACCGCAGGCAAGGACGGTCACGGCCGCGAAGACGTAGCCGTAGACCTTGAAGAAGCCGGCGCCCTTGGTGTGGGCGAACGCACGGGAGAAGTAGTAGGCCGGGCCGCCGCGGTACTCGCCGGTCAGCGGGTCGCGGGTCTTGTACATCTGGCCGAGCGTCGATTCGACGAACGACGTGGACGCGCCCAGGAAGGCGACAGTCCACATCCAGAACAGGGCGCCCGGCCCGCCGAAGGCGATGGCGGTGGCGACGCCGGCGACGTTGCCGGTGCCGACGCGGCCGGACAGGGACATGGCCAGGGCCTGGAACGAGGAAACGCCCGAGGCGGACTTCTCGCCGTGAACCAGCTGCTGGAACATGCCCTTGACGTGGCGGACCTGAAGGAAGCGTGTCCGGACGGAGAAGTAGACTCCGGTGGCGAGGCAGAGATAGACGAGCCAGTCACTCCAGATCACGTTATTGATGGCTGATAAGGCATCGCTCATAAGTGTGGGTTCCCTCCATGAAGAGCGTGGCTGATGCGGGTGGTGCCTTTGCGCCGCCGTGGATGTCGTGGCGCGCACCACACAAAACCTGTGAAGCATCTCACAAAGTGGCGGGGGAGTCCATTTGGCCCTGCGGCAAGGGGTTACCCGTCCTCTGAGCGGCTGCGTCGCTGTCGTTAGCGGGCTTAAATGCCTGCCGCATGACCCGTGCGAGGCGAATAATGGGGGCAAGCCGGAAAGGAGTGGCGGTGGAACGTGGAACGGAGCGCCTTCAGCACCCGCTCTTTGCCCGCGCCTTCGCACGGGGGATGGAGGAGATGGACCGGCGCGGGGCAACCGAGCACCGCCGGCGCATGCTGGCCGGCCTGCACGGTTCAGTCATTGAGATCGGTGCCGGGACCGGATCCTCCTTTGCGCTGTACCCGCCCGCTGTCACCCATGTCCTGGCGCTGGAACCCAACGACTACCTGCGGAACCTGGCCGTGGAACGGGCCGCCACTGCCAGCGTCCCCGTGACTGTGGTCTCCGCGGCTGCGGAGCACATCCCGGCCCGTAGCGGAAGCGCCGACGCCGTGGCAACGAGCCTTGTTCTGTGCAGCGTTGAGGACCAGGCCGCCGTCCTCGCGGAAATCCGGCGCGTCCTGCGGCCCGGCGGAACCCTGGCCTACTACGAACATGTCCGTTCAGACCGCCCGCTCCTTGCTGCAGTTGAAGACCTGATCACGCCGGTATGGCGGCATTTCATGGGCGGCTGCCACCTCAACCGGGACACGCTCGCGGCGATCAGTGCAGCAGGCTTCACGCTCCAGGACAACGAGCGCTTCAGGTTTGTGGTGCAGCAGCTGAACCCGCCCCTGACCCACATCCTGGGCACGGCCACGAGCCCTGGGCCTCCCGACTGACGCTTGCGCGTCGCGTGGTCAGCTGCACCCGATTGGAGAAGACGGGGGCTTTGGACCCTACTTCAGGTTCCGGCGCCGCCCCTAGCCTGAGAGAAGCAGAGCGGCGCACGGCCGCCCTGCCGGACTCCGGGAGGCACACGGTGAAATCGGCAAACACAAGCATCATCGGCGGCCTCGTTTTGATGGTGGTGGGTGTGCTGTGGCTGCTGGACCGGCTGGGCGTGGTGGAGAGCGCGGCCGTCCTGGCGCCGCTGGTTTTCGCCGGCGCCGGGGTGTTGTTCCTGTCCCTGTTCGCCCGGCGCCGGGAGAACTGGTGGGCGGCCATCCCCGGCTCGGTATTCCTGGGCCTGGCGGCCGTAGCCGCCGCCACACAGTTCACCGGGAACGGTGCGGCCGGAGCCTTCCTGTTCCTCTTCATGGGTGCAGGGTTCGCGGCGGTCTACCTTCGGGAGCGCGCCAATTGGTGGGCGCTGATCCCGTGCGGCGTGATGCTGACACTGGCACTGATCGTGACGCTCCCGCAGCAGCTGCAGGGCACGCCTGTCGCGGCTGTCCTGTTCCTGGGGCTGGCGACCACCCTCGGTTCCCTGTCCCTCGTCCCGGTCCGGACTGCTGACCACACAGAACGCATGAAGTGGCCCCTGATTCCCGCTGCCGTGCTTGCAGTGCTGGGAGTGATTTTCGCGCTGCAGTCCATGGCACAGCTCATTCCCCTGGACTTTGCCGTTCCGGCGGTCATGATCCTCGCCGGGATCGCCCTGATGGTATACGCATACTTCGCCCGTCACGACAGGCAGCACAACATCCAGGGACCCAGCGCCGGCTGACCCGGCGCCCGGCAGCGGTTTTAGGCCGTCCTCGATTCCTCGGCCACGTGCCGTCCGCCGGATTCCGCCTCGGCCAACTCCCAATGCCGCCGGAGCCCTTCGGCGAGCCGCTGGGGTTCGATGCGGTGCGGGGGGTCGAAGTGGTGGCGCCGGGGGAACACTTCCAGGTGGAAGTCCGGGAAGAAGACCCTGGCAAGCCTTGCTGCAACGTCACCGTAGTCGTCCGGATGGCTCAGGCCGCCAAGGGCAAAGAACACCGGATGGCTGAAGGCGGCCAGCCGGGACCTGTCCAGGTTGTAGTCTTCGAAGGTCCTGAGGAACGCCTTGATGCCTGCCGGCCGCTTGGCCATCCACGGCGGCGGGGGACCGGGCTCCGGCGGCGGAAGGACGACGTCGGGCCTCACCCCGAGCCGCATGAAGGCGGGCAGGAACTCCCCAGGAGGGAGGGCTTCCAGTTGCTTGTACCCCTTCCGGTGCTCTGCGTAGGCCGGGCTCCAGTCCCAGTTTCCCGCCCAGGCCGGCTCGAGCAGCGCCAGGCTCTGCAGCCTGTCGGGGTGTGTGGCGGCCAACGCCAGCGCCACGGAGCCGCCACCTGAGTAGCCCGCCAGATGGAACGTGTCCCAGCCCCGCGCATCAGCCTCGCGCAGGACGCCGTCGACCTCCGTGTCCAGGGTCCAGTCCGCGGGAGGTTGGTCGTCCTTGTAGAGCTCGAGGTCTTTGGCGGCCGCCTGGACACCGGGCCCGAGGGCCTCAACCAGGGCGGTGTAGGCCAGGTCGGCGGGCAGGACGGCACCGGGTAGCAGGATGGCCCGAATCGGTTGCATGGGAAAACCCTACGCCGCAACCGGTGGTAAACAAGGGGGGCTTCAGCAGCAGGCTGCCGCTACTTTTTGACGCTCTTCGGCGCCCTGGCCTTCGGTTCCTTCGCCGGGAGCGTCGACACGAATTCGTAGGCCTTGGTGACCCAGGCCTTGGCCCGGGCGTCGTCGCCGTCGCCCTCCTCGTTCCACACCTCGGGGAGACCGGAGTAGCCGGCCATGGGGCGGTCGGCCGGGCCGAACGGGACCGTGCGCTCAGAGGATTCCAGCATCACCCGGTCCTCGTCCGAGAGCTTGACGCCGATGGTGGGGCCGAAGAGTCCGGCGAACATGTTGCCGTTGACGAACGCGCCCAGGTTGCCGAACATCGGCTTCACGACGACGCCGGGCTGGTCCGGCACCACTGACCGGAAGCGTTCCTTGGCTTCCTCGCTGGCCTTGGGCATTTCCATGGCTGGTTCCCCCGTTCAAAGAGTGCTGCTCGATGTGAGTGCAGACTATGCCCATTCGCCGGGCGGGTCGAGGGGTCCTGCCGGTGCCCTGGGACCTACCCGGCTAGGCAAATCTGAAAAGTCCTGTAGTGTTGAGCCTGTTGTTGTGTTTATGCAGTTGGTAGTTCAGGCAGTACGCGCGGTCGAAAGTCCGTGTTCTTCTGAAGTAGCGGTTTTTGAACACCCCACACCGGAGGGCCCGAAAGTCGGGACGTTCCCTCCACCTTCACGAAGGACAAAAATAATGGCTACTGGCACCGTCAAATGGTTTAACGCTGAAAAGGGCTTCGGCTTCATCTCCCCGGACGACTCCTCGCAGGACGTTTTCGCGCACTACTCCGCGATCAACTCCAACGGTTTCCGCTCCCTCGAAGAGAACCAGAAGGTTTCCTTCGACACCGAGCAGGGCCCCAAGGGTCCCCAGGCCACCAACATCCAGGCTCTCTAATCACTTAGAGTTTCGGGACCGTTAGGTTTCCTGAAGCAGGGCTTGCCGCACAGGCAAGCCCTGCTTCTTTTTAACCCATGCCTGCTTTTACCTCCGGTGGGACCGGAAGATCCTCGGCACGGTTCGGGTTGGCCTGTTCCTCACTCGTCCGGGCTTGGGCTGCGGACGTCCTTCTCGCCGATATCGGCCGCACCCAGGGCGGCGGCTGCCGCGCTGTGCGTGGGCTCGTGCTCGCGGACGCGGATTTCAGGGTGGTGCAGGTCCAGGGCTGGGCGTTCCGAGCGGATGCGCGGCAGCGACGTGAAGTTGTGCCGCGGCGGCGGGCAGGAGGTTGCCCACTCGAGCGAGGCACCGAAGCCCCAGGGATCGTCCACTTCAACCTTCCGAGTGCTGCGCGCGGTGATGAAGACGTTCCAGAGGAACGGGATGAGCGAGGCACCCAGCAGCATTGACGAAATGGTGGAGAACTGGTTCATCCAGGTGAAGTTGTCCTCCACCAGATAGTCCGCATAGCGGCGGGGCATGCCTTCCACGCCCAGCCAGTGCTGGATGAGGAAGGTGCCGTGGAAGCCCAGGAAGAGCATCCAGAAGTGGATCTTGCCCAGGCGCTCGTTCAGCATCTTGCCCGTGAACTTGGGCCACCAGAAGTAGAACCCGGCGAACATCGCAAACACCACCGTGCCGAACACCACGTAGTGGAAGTGGGCCACCACGAAGTAGGAATCGGACACGTGGAAGTCCAGCGGCGGGGAGGCCAGGATGATGCCGGTCAGGCCGCCGAACAGGAAGGTGATGAGGAAGCCGATGCTCCACAGCATGGGCGTTTCGAACGTCAGCGAGCCGCGCCACATGGTGCCGATCCAGTTGAAGAACTTCACCCCGGTGGGCACCGCAATCAGCATGGTCATGAACGCGAAGAACGGCAGCAGGACCGAACCGGTGACGTACATATGGTGCGCCCACACCGTCATGGAAAGCGCGGCGATGGAAATCGTGGCGTACACCAGGCCCTTGTAGCCGAAAATCGGTTTGCGGCTGAAGACCGGGAAGATCTCGGACACGATGCCGAAGAACGGCAGGGCGATGATGTACACCTCGGGATGGCCGAAGAACCAGAACAGGTGCTGCCACAGAATGGGGCCGCCGTTCTCCGGGTTATAGATGTGTGCACCGAAGCGGCGGTCCGCGCCGAGCGCGAACAGCGCTGCTGCCAGCGGCGGGAACGCCATGATCACCAGCACAGAAGTAATCAAAGTGTTCCAGGTGAAGATCGGCATCCGCCACATGGTCATGCCGGGGGCGCGCATGCAGATGATGGTGGTGATGAAGTTGACGGCGCCGAGAATGGTGCCGAAGCCGGAGAGCGTAAGCCCGAAGACCCACAGGTCCCCGCCCAGCCCCGGACTGAACGTGGTGTTCGACAGCGGGGTGTAGGCGAACCAGCCAAAGGATGCGGCGCCCTGCGGGGTAATGAAGCCGGACACGGCGATGGTGGAACCGAACAGGAAGAACCAGTACGCCAAGGCGTTGAGCCGCGGGAACGCCACGTCCGGGGCACCGATCTGCAGCGGCATGATGACGTTCGCGAATCCGGCAAACAGGGGCGTGGCGAACATGAGGAGCATCACGATTCCGTGCATGGTGAACAGCTGGTTGTACTGTTCCTTGGTCTGCAGGATCTGCATGCCGGGCTGGAAGAGCTCTGCCCGGATCAGCAGCGCCATTACTCCGGCCAGGGTGAAGAACAAGAACGACGTGATCAGGTATAGGAACCCGATGGTCTTGTGGTCCGTGGTGGTGATCCAGTTGACCACCACGCGGCCCTTGCTCCGGGGAACGACGGCAGGCGCCGTTACGGATCCTGTACGTGACTGTCCGGTGATGGCCATTTTCCACCTCACAGCTGTTCCTGCACGGCCGGGCGACCTTGCTTGGGCCCTACTAGCAGGCTACTCAGGATCGGGACCCCCGGAAAGGGGCCCGACGGATCCTTTGCCCGTCTGGCGGTTCCCTAGTGCAGCCCCATCGCCTCGCGCACTTCGTCCAGGATGTGGTGCATGGCCCGTTCTGCCACAACGGTGTCCCCGCGCGCCACCGCCGCCGCCACATCCTCATGCGCCTGCAGCGCCTCATTCCGCGGCTTGAACGGCATGAGCCCCTGCTTGGTGCGGCTGGTCAGTACCTCTGCCACCATGTCCTCCAGCGCCCGGAACATCTCGTTGCCGCAGCTCCTCAACAGCAGGCGGTGGAATTCGATGTCCGCGGCGAGGAAGGCCTGCAGGTCGCCCGCCTCGCCCAGCCTGCGCAGTTTAGTTCCGAGGGCAACGAGCTGGGCTCGTTCCGCCGCGCTCGCCCGGCGTGCGGCGCCGGCAGCAGCGATGGGTTCGACGGCGATGCGCAGCTCGGTCAGGCTGCTGTACTGTTCGGCGCGCCGCTCGGAGGCAAGGCGCCACCGCACGAGCTTGGGATCGTAGACGTTCCACAGGTCCGGCTCCTGCACCACGATGCCCACTCGGCGGCGCGAGTAGACCAGGTTCATTGATTCCAGGACCTTCATGGTGTCCCGCGCGACCGTGCGGGAAATGCCGTATTCCTGCTGCAGCCCTTCGAGGGTCAGCCGGCTGCCGGGGGCCAGCCTGGCTGAGGCAATGGCGATGCCAACCGCCTCCAGGACACGCTCATGCATTGCGGGGGACGCCCCGCCATCGTTCGCGTCATCCGCGTCCGGTACTGTCGCCGTCGACATTTCTGTTCCGCCTCCCCGCGCCGGAGCGCATCCTCAGGATAGCGAAAAATGCTCTAAAGGTATGACTTGTGACACAAAAAGATAGTATTTATCGCAGCAAAAGGTGATACCTTATCGCGTAGCCCACTTCATCACGGGCACGCAGTGAGCTTCTTCGAAAGCCAAAGACGTCTTCTCCGGAGGTATGAACATGCAGTATCCACCCACGCATCTGGTGGTGATGGGCGTTGCCGGATCCGGCAAATCGACCCTGGCGGCAGCCCTGTCCAAGCGGCTGGGCTGGGCCTGTGCCGAGGCGGACGAATTCCACCCGCCGGCCAACATCGCCAAGATGGCCCAGGGCATCCCGCTGCAGGACGAGGACCGCTGGCCCTGGCTGCGCCAGATCCGCGACTGGATGAGCGGGCAGGCGCAGGCCGGCTGCAGCACCGTGCTGACCTGCTCGGCGCTGAAGAAGAGCTACCGGCAGTTACTGTCCGAGGCCGAGGGCAGGGTCCTCTTCCTCCATCTCGATGGCGGCGCGGACCTGATCAGCCAGCGCATGCAGGGCCGGGAAGGCCACTTCATGCCGCCCACGTTGCTGCCCAGCCAGCTCGCCACGCTCGAGGCGCTCACCCAGGAAGAGCTCGACGCCGGCAGCCTCCGACTCGATATCTCCCGCTCACCGGAAGAGCTGGTTGCCGCCGTCGTGCAGGCACTGAAGCTTCCCTCCGGACAGGCGTCCTGCGACCCGTAAAGCCCCAACACAAAGTTCTGTTTCAAAGGAGAACCATGACCATCGAAGGATGGACCCAGACGCTGGGAGCAGGCCCCCTGCTGCTCATCGCCGCCGCCGCGATCCTCGCGCTGCTGTTCCTGATCATCAAGCTGCGCGTGCACGCCCTGATCGCACTGATCCTGATCAGCCTCGCCACCGCCTTCGCCACAGGCATCCCTGCCAACCAGGTGGTCCCGGTGCTGATCAACGGCTTCGGCACCACGCTTGGCACCGTGGCACTCCTGGTGGGGCTGGGCGCCATGCTCGGCCGCATCGTGGAAACCAGCGGCGGCGCCAAGGTGCTGGCCGACTACCTCATCGGCGTCTTCGGTGAAAAGCGCGCCCCGTTCGCGCTCGGCCTCGCCTCACTGATCTTCGGCTTCCCCATCTTCTTCGACGCCGGCCTGGTGGTCATGCTGCCGGTCGTTTTCGCCGTCGCCCACCGTTTGGGCGGGGGAGTGCTCCGCTTCGGCCTCCCCGCGGCCGGTGCCTTCTCCGTGATGCACATCTTCCTGCCGCCGCACCCGGGCCCCGTCTCCGCCTCCGCGTTCTTCGAGGCCAATGTCGGCTTGGTGACCATCGCCGGCCTTCTCGTGGCCATTCCCACCTGGTACGTCACGGCCTACCTGTACGGCCTGTACGCCGGCAAGAAGCTGGTCCTGCCCGTGCCGGAAATCCTGGGCCACGCCTCCGCAGAAGCCGAGTCCCACCCGCCGCGCTTCCGCACCATCGTGGGGCTGCTGCTCCTGCCGCTGGTCCTGATCTTCCTGAACACGGGCCTGAACACCCTCGCTACCGCCGGCGTCCTGCCCGAAGGAGTAAAGGACGAGCAGTGGTACCAGGTCCTGCGCACCCTCGGTGAAACCCCTGTCGCCCTCCTGATCGCGGTCCTGGTGGCGATGTTCGTGCTCGGCGCCAAGCGCGGCAAGGACGCCGGCGCACTGGAGAAACTGCTCGAGTCCTCCCTCGGCCCGGTATGCTCGGTCATCCTGATCACTGGCGCCGGCGGTATGTTCGGCGGCGTGCTCCGCACCTCCGGCATCGGCCAGGCACTCGCCGACGTCCTGGGCAACCTGGGTATCCCGCTGATCCTGGCAGGCTTCCTAATCTCCTCCATCCTCCGCATTGCGCAGGGTTCGGCAACGGTTGCCCTCACCACCACCGCGGGCCTCATCGCCCCCGCCGTGGCAGCGGCCGGGCTGAACGGCATGCAGGTGGCCGCCATGGTCCTGGCCGTGGCCGCGGGTTCCGTGGTGGTGTCCCACGTCAACGACTCCGGCTTCTGGCTGGTGGGCCGCTTCTTCGGCATGGATGTCAAGACCACGCTGAAGACCTGGACCGTCATGGAAACCCTGATCGGTGTGATGGGCTTTGCCATCGCCGCGCTGATCTTCCTGGTGGCCGGGCTGGCCGGCTGACCCTTCCCGGCTTGGTAGTGACGGGCGGTCCGTCGGGTGGGAACACCTGCCGGACCGCCGTCGTTGTCTACTTTTGTGCGTCTCCGCCAGGTGCGCCGTCCCAGAACAAAGGAAACCCCTTGACTCCCCGCACCATCGTGATCACCGGCGCCAGCGACGGTATCGGCGCGGCATCCGCCCGTTCGCTTGTGAAGGCCGGGGAACAGATGGTCATTGTGGGCCGCTCCGCCGAGAAGACGCGCGCCCTCGCCAAGGAATTGGATGCGGACTACTTCCTCGCCGACTTCGCGGAGCTGGACCAGGTCCGCACCCTCGCCGCGCAGCTGAAGTCCGATTACCCTCGCATCGACGTCCTCGCCAACAACGCCGGCGGCATCATGGGAAAGCGAACCCTCACCGTGGACGGCAACGAGTCCACCTTCCAGATCAACCACCTGGGCCCGTTCCTGCTCACCACGCTGCTGATGGGTACCCTCACGGCCAGCAACGCCAAGGTCATCAACACCGCCAGCGCGGCGAACGGCTTCGGCAGGCTGGACCTGTCCGACCTCACCGCCGAGCACCGCTACTCCACCAACCGCGCCTACGGCACCGGCAAGCTCGCCAACATCCTCTTCACCTCCGAGCTGCACCGCCGGTTCAGCAACAAAGGAATTACGACGGCGGCGTTCCACCCGGGCGTGGTCCGCACCAACTTTGCTGCGGAGTCCACGAGCCCCTTCCGCCACGCCTACAAGACCCTGCTCAACCGGTTCATGCTGAGCCCGGAGCAGGGCGCGGACACCATGCTCTGGCTCATCAACGGCACGCCGGGCACGGACTGGACCTCGGGTGCCTACTACGCCAAACGCGCCCTGGCCAAGGCCAACCCGCAGGCCTACGAGGCCGAGCTGGCCCGGGGCTTGTGGGAGAAGAGCGCTGAACTGGTGCGCGCCGGCGACTAGAGGTTTCGGCCTGACCGGAATGCGCAACTTTTAGGCTCCAGCGCAGACGCAGACCCTGAAAGTCCGGGTGCGTCCGAGCCGAGCCAGCTCAAAAGCCGCGCATCTTGGTCGCCGCTGTGGCGGCTACTCGCACCCGACGCCGTCATTGTCACGGTCCAGCCCATAGGGGTCGCCGCCGATGACCTGCACGGGACCTCGCACATAGGCCGGTCCATTGCCACTTCCACCGGCGCAATCGACGTCCGAGGCAATGGGGACGCACCCGGAATAGTTCGGGTCGCAGCCCGAAGGTGCCGGGGGAGCGGGGGATGTGGCCGGTGCCGGAGCAGCGTGTTGCGATTCGGAGGGCGTTGCCGGGGCGGGAGCTGGGGTTTCAGGAGGTGCCGGGGCAGCAGGTTCAGGTGTAAGCGGCGCCGACTCGTCCGGCTGGGGCGCTGAACGATTCGGCTGATCAGCGACAACCGCACTCATGAAGCCTTGGGAATCGCTGCAACCGCTCAGCAGGAGGGCTGCAATGCAGGCGGCGGACAGGACTGCCTTCAGCCGCCCGCGTCGCCGGAGTGCAGCTGCAGCGGGTGGGCCCGGCTTCCGTTGGTTCGGCTCGAAGCGGTCCCGACTCGTATCCATAATTGCCCCCAAAACTCGTGCCGGCTGCCAAGTGCACGGCCAGCGTAGCTTTCACGCACGCGCGGAAACGGATTCAGGCGGAATCTTGATCGATTCCTGCGGGCTGCAGGTGGACAGCCCTAGCCCTGCCTGGCCAGTGACTCGCCGATGATCCGGGCGCCCTCCGGGTAGGCGCCCGGGTTGGGCCCCGCGAAATTCAGGCGGACGAACGCCCCGGCCGGTTCCGCGGGAAACCACTCCGTCCCGGCGGCGATGATCACGCCGTTGTCCTCGCAGTCGCGTGTCAGCCGGGGCAGGTCCGTCCCGTCCGGCATCCGTAACCACAAGTTCAGTCCGCCCTTGGGCAGGAGCTCGATGTGTGCCTGCGGAACGTGTTCACGGATGCTGGTCACAAGGAGGTCCCGCCGCGACTGCAGCTGCTGGCGCAGGCTGCGCAGATGCGTCTGCCAGCCCGGCTGCGTCACCACATCCAGCGCCGCGGCCTGCAGCAGCCCGCTCACGTACATCGACTCAGCCGCCCGGTGGGCCAGGATGCGCTCGCGTGCGGGCCCGCGGGCCACCACCGCCGCCACGCGGATGGCCGTGGAAACGCTCTTCGTCAGCGAGCGGATGTAGACCACGTGCCCCGCATCATCCCGGGTGGCCACCGGCACGGGGTCGGAGGTGATGCCGAAGTCGTGCGCCCAGTCGTCCTCCACAACAAATGCTCCGTGCGCCCGCGCCACCTCCAGCACCGCCTCCCCACGCCCCGGCGCCCACTGCGCACCGGTGGGGTTGGCATAGTTGGGCTGCGCGTAGAACACCCGCGCCCCGGTTTCCGTGAATGCCCGGGCCAGTTCTGCCGGAGCCGGTCCCTCGGGTCCGCTCGGCACCGGGACCACCCGCACACCGGTCTGCGCCGCGGCAAGGATCGCGCCCCAGTATGTGGGTGACTCCATCAACAGCGGCTGTCCGGCACCCACCAGCGCCCGGAAAATCGAACTGAGCCCGCTCTGGCTTCCGGGCAGCACGATCACATCATTAGGCATCGGGGGAGTGAAGCCGGCAGGAGTAGCGGAACCCAGTTCATGCGCGAACCACTGCTGCAGCTCCGGCATCCCGGCCGCCGGCGGGCGGGACAGTGCGGCGCTGCCGCGCGCGGCCCGGGTCAGCGCGCCCCGGACCAGCCGCTCGGGCAAAAGCTCCCGGTCCGGGTATCCCGCGTGGAACGAGATGGCGCTGTTCGGCACGTCGCGCATGGTGCTGGAGGAGGGCAGGATCGACGACGGCGAGCGCAGCGCCGCCGTCTGCCAGCCGTAGTCGGAGGGCCGGGCCGTCCGGACGGCACGCACGAACGTCCCCACCCCCGGCCGGCTCTCGATCAGCCCCTGCGCCGTCAATGCCTGCAGCGCCTTCTGCACCGTCACGGGGCTGGCCTGGTACTCCGCCACCAGCTGCCGGGTGGAGGGCAGCCGGGCGCCGGGGGCAGCAGCGGAAATCCAGCCGCGGAGTGCCAGGACGATCCGCGAACTGCTATCGTTGTTCATGAGAGACAATAGTAGCGCTACTGTCCAAGTCCGCCCACCGGTACCGCCCGGTGCAAAGGCGCAGACCGGGCTCTGGTGGGGACTCCTGGGCGTGGCGGCCTTTTCCTTCACCGTTCCCTTCACCCGCGTAGCCGTTGAGGGCCTGGATCCGCTCTTCATCGGCTCCGGCCGCGCGGTCATCGCCGCAGGCCTGGCCGCCGCGGCCCTGGCACTCACGCGGCAACGGCTACCCGGGCCCCGCACCTGGGCGAGGCTCGCGCTGGTGGCCGGAGGCGTCGTCGTCGGCTTTCCCCTCCTCACCTCCTACGCCCTGACCGCAGTACCCGCCGGGCACGGTGCAGTGGTTATCGCGCTTCTGCCCGCCGCCACGGCCACGGCCGCCGTGCTGCGGACGGGCGAGCGCCCGCCCCTGGCGTTCTGGCTGGTCGCAGGCCTCGGCTCGCTGGCGGCGCTCGGCTTCGCGTTCCTGCAGTCCGGCGGGATCGGGCACCTGCACTGGGCCGACCTCCTGCTGCTGGGCGCCGTGGCCTGCGCCGCGGTCGGCTATGCCGAGGGCGGCCTGCTGGCACGGGAGGTAGGTTCCTGGCAGACCATTGCCTGGGCCCTGGTCCTTGCCGCCCCGCTGATGCTGGCCCTTGCCGCCGTGTCCGTCGCGGACCGGCCCCCGCAGGCCACACCCGTCCAGTGGGCAGCCTTCGGCTACCTGGCCGTGGTGAGCATGTTCCTCGGGTTCTTCGCCTGGTACCGCGGGCTGGCCGTCGGGCCCATCGCCCAGGTCAGCCAGGTCCAGCTCCTCCAGCCCGTCATGAGCATCTGCTGGGCTGCGCTCCTGCTGGGCGAGGCCCTCACCTGGGCCACCGTCCTCGGCGGCCTTGCCGTGGTCGCCTGCGCCGGCGGCGCCGTGCGCGTCCGGCTGAACCGCCCCGCTTCCTGACAAGCCCCTGCCCAACCTGAAAGGACCCCAGATGTACATTCCCGCCCACTTCGCCGCCGGCCCCGACGCCCTCCAGCACCTCCTGTCCCGCCCTGCGGCGGCCAACCTGGTCACCATGACGGAGCATGGCCTGCAGGCCACGCTGCTGCCGTTCGTCTATGAACCGTCGGTGGGAAAGCGTGGCGCGCTGCACGCCCATGCCGCGCGCAACAACCCGCAGTTCTCCAGCCTGCCCGTTGGAGAGGCGCTCGCAATTCTTCAAGGGCCCGATGCCTACATCTCCCCGTCCTGGTACCCCTCCAAGGCCGAGCACGGCCGCGTGGTGCCCACCTGGAACTACTCCACCGCCCATGTGTACGGCCGGCTGGTGATCCATGACGAGGCCGGATGGCTGGCCCGGCATGTGCGGAGCCTCACGGATCTGCATGAGGAAGGGCGGGACCATCCGTGGAGCGTGGACGATGCACCGGAGCGGTTCATCGCCGGGCAGCTGCGCGCCATCGTGGGGGTCGAACTGCTGATCACCCGCATCGAGGCAAAGGAAAAGTTGAGCCAGAACCGCTCCGCAGCCGACGCCGGCGGAGTCATCGCCGGCCTGCGGGCAGCCGGGCAGGAAGCCAGCGCCGCCGCCGTCGAACGCGTGCGCGGCTGAGCCGCAGGGGAAAGGTCAGCTGGCGCGCTCCAGCAGGACCATCACCTCGTAGTGCATGGTCTGCGGGAACATGTCCAGGACCCGGGCACGCCGGGCCGTGAACGAGGGGAGCGCGGCCAGGTCACGGGCCAGTGACTGGGCGTTGCAGCTGGAGTAGACCACGTGCTGCACGTCCGAGGACTCCAGCCAGCCGCAGAGCTCCTTGCCGATGCCGCGCCGGGGCGGGTTGACGATGACCAGCTCCGGCGAACGGTCCGCCCCGAGGGCAAACGCGGTGGCATCGCCAGCCTGGAAACTCACGCGATCCAGGCCGGCCTCCTTGCTGCTGAGTTTGGCCGAGACGATGGCCTCCCGGCTTGTTTCGATCCCGGTGACGTCCCGTGCGGGTCCGGCGCAATGCAGGGCGAAACCGCCCACGCCGCAATACAGGTCCCAGACCGACGCCGGATCCAGCTCATCCACCCATTCCCGCCCCTGCCGGTAGAGCGCTGCGGCCATCGGGGTGTTCGTCTGGAAAAAGCTTTGCGGCCGCAAGTGCAGGTCCAGTCCGTTGAGCCGCATCCGCAGCGTGGACTGCTCCGTCAGCAGGATCTCGCGCTCGCCCTCCAGTACCGCCTTGTGTTCCGGGTGCAGATTGACCGAGACCACCTTCACCTGCGGCAGCGCGGCCAGGAGCGAGGGGAAGTGTTTCCGGATCCGGGGCAACAGCTGCTCGGAGCGCAGGACCAGGCGGAGCATCACCTCGCCGTCGGGGGACTCGGTGATGATGATGTGCTTGAGCTCGCCGCGGCGCTGCGGCACGTCATAGGGGGTCAGCCTCGCCTGTCCGATGAATCCGGCCAGCACCGGAAAGCAGGCCAGCAGCCCCGGCGAGCAGACGCCGCATTCACGCAGGTCCACGCCCTGGCCGTCGGCATCAAGGATGCCGATGGTCGGGTTTTGCGCCGTCCCGCCGATCACCATTTTGGCCTTGTTGCGGAAGCCGGACTCCTGGCTCCCGACGGGCAGCAGCCACTCCAGTTCGGTGTGCGGTGAGAGGAGCGTCTCGCAGTGCCCCTGCTTGCCGGCGAGCTGCTGCGCGTAGGGCACGCCCATCCGGGTGCAGGAGCGGCAGGCGGCGGCGTCGAAGTAGGAACAATGCATGACCGGACAATTTTACCCGCCCGCGGAAACCTCGACGGCGGCACCCGGCCCAGCGCCGCCGTCGTACCCCGGTTCTGCGGCCGCAGCCGAAGGCAACGTAACAACGTGCAATATAAGCATGCATCCATGTATTTGGAGACCGTTTCTTCGCAAGCGTGCTAGTTTCGGCACTGCCGCCGTTCACTTCTTCGGTGACCACTGCCGCAGGCGCGCGGTGCACCACACCCCTACTGGAGACGCCCATGGAACCCTCATCACCGCTGACCCTGGCCTCACCGCCGGATACATCCCCAGCCGAGTCGGGGCTCCGGCGCTCCATGGGGCCGCGGCACCTGGTGATGATCGCCATGGGCGGCGTGATCGGTTCGGGACTGTTCCTGAGCTCGGGCTACACCATCTCGCAGGCCGGGCCGCTCGGCGCGGTCATCGCCTACCTCATCGGCGCCTTCGTGGTGTACCTGGTGATGGCCTGCCTGGGCGAACTCGCCATTGCCTACCCGGTGTCCGGCGCGTTCCATATCTACGCCGCCCGCTCCATCGGACCGGCCACGGGATTCGCCACGGCCTGGCTGTACTGGCTCTGCTGGGCCGTGGCCATCGGCTCCGAGTTCACCGCGTCCGGCCTGCTGATGCAGCGCTGGTTCCCGGACGTGGAGGTCTGGGTCTGGTGCCTGGTGTTCGCCGCGGTCCTGTTTGGCTTCAATGCCGTGTCCTCGAAGTTCTTCGGCGAGGCCGAGTTCTGGTTCGCCATTGTGAAAGTGGCCGCGATCATCGGCCTCATCGTCCTGGGCGGCGCGGCCCTGTTCGGCTTCCACCCGCTAAGTGCCGGTGGCAGCCACCCCCACCTGTTCGAGAATTTCAGCACCGAAGCCGGGCTCTTCCCGAACGGATTCACCGGCGTCCTGGTCACCGTGCTCGCCGTCTTCTACGCCTTCTCCGGTTCCGAGCTGATCGGCGTCGCGGCGGGCGAAACAAAGGACCCGGCCACCAGCATCCCCAAGGCAATGCGCACCACCGTGATCCGCCTGCTCATCTTCTTCGTCGGAGCCATCGCCGTCATAGCCGCCACCATCCCCTACACCGAGGTGGGACTGGCGAGAGCCCGTTCGTGACAGTGTTCTCCGCCGTTGGCATCCCGTTCGCCGCCGACATCATGAACTTCGTCATCATCACCGCACTCCTGTCCGCCGGCAACAGCGGCCTCTTCTCCTGCGCCCGCATGCTCTACTCCCTCGCCGACGAAGGCCACGCACCCCGCGCCTTCAAAAAGCTGACGCGCCGCGGCATCCCGCTGGTGGCACTCGCCGTCAGCATGGTGGGCGGCCTCGCCTCCCTGGTCAGCAGCGTGGTGGCACCGGAGACGGTGTACCTGGTCCTCGTGTCCGTGGCCGGCTTCGCCGTGGTGGGCGTATGGATGTCCATCACCGCCTCGCACTTCTTCCACCGCCAGGCGTTCGTCCGCAGCGGCGGCAACGTGGCGGACCTCGCGTACAAGGCCCCGCTGTTCCCGCTGGTGCCCATCCTGGCGTTCACCCTGTGCGTGGTTTCGCTGGTGGGCATCGCCCTCGACCCCACCCAGGTGGCCGCGCTCTACTTCGGCATCCCCTTCGTCGCTGCCTGCTACGCCTGGTTCCACGTCCGGCACGGGCGCAAGGCTGCCGCTGCCAGACAGGGCTAGGGACGGACGACGGCGGCCGCGCCGCAGGTGCGCTTCAGGCACCTGCTCTACTGGGCGCCGTCGTTCATTGTCCCTTTCTTCCCCGCCGGGCGTGGCGCTGCCGTGGAAGAATGGGGCGGGATTACCGGCCGGAAGGGGCATGTGAGCGTGGAATCGTCCGCCGAGGCGTCGTCGATGGCGCAAGGGCTGCGCCTTGTGCGGCTGGTGGCGGACCGGGAAATCCGCGGCCGGCAGCTGCTCGGGGTTTCACAGCTCGCCGCCGAGCTGGGCATGGACCAGAGCAGGGTCTCGCGGCTGGCCCAGGAACTGTGCGACGTGGGCCTGCTGGAGCGCGCGGACCGCGGCCCCTTCCGGACCGGCCCGCGTTTCTTCACCCTCGCCGCCTCACTCAACACCGGTTGGGTCCGGCAAGCGAAGACCGAGCTTGAGGCGCTAGTGGCCGCCCTGGGGCTCCGGGCAAGGCTCTCCGTTCGGGACGGCTTCCGCGTGGTCCTGCTCCGTGCCTCCAGCAACGACGCCGGTCCCGGAAGCTTCGTGAAGCCGGGGATGGTGACGCCGGTGTGGTGCACCGGTGCCGGGCGGGCACTGTTGTGGGACTTTGACCGCCCCGGCCTGGACGCGCTGCTCGGCGGGGTGAACTTTATCGGGATCGGCGGTCCGGGGGCTGCCCACACCACCGCCGAGGTCTGGGGGCTGATGGAACGGGACCGGGCCGCCGGGTTTGTTGCCGCCTACCAGGAATTCGAGCACGAGGTGGTGGAAATTGCCCTTCCCATCCGCGATGCCGCCGGCCGCATCACCGCTTCGCTGAGTGTCCTGGGCAGCCGGGCCGAGCTGGCGTCCGGCGCTGTTGCTGCCGCCGCCGCTGCCCTGCACGGGGCGGCGGAGCGGCTCGGGGCATCTCCAGCCGCCGGCTGATCGGCTTGTAACTAGCCCTCGGGCCGGTAGCCCAACCGGGTCTCGAGCCACTGTCCCTGCGGCACCAATGCCGCGGCGCAGCTGTCCCGCTTCGGTTCCAGCCGGTCCTTGATGCCCACAATCTGAAATGCCGCCACTACGTCGCCCTTGAAATCGCGAACCGGGACGGCCAGTGAGTAGAGCCCCGGTTCGGCCTCCTCGTCAACGATCGAGTAGCCGCGTTGCCGCGCTGCCTCCAGCCGGGCGAGGAAGTCTTCAATGCCGGTGGGAGTGTTGGGACCGTGGCGGACAAAGTCGACGCCGGCAAACACCGTCCGCACTTCGGCCTCCGACGCTTCCCACAGGACGGCCTGCCCGGCGTCGCTGCAGTAGGCGGGGTACGGGCGGCCCAGCCAGGATCCCACCAGGTTGCTGCTGGCGGGGACGCTCTCACCGATGGTGACGGTGCTGTCACCGTGCAGCACCCCGAGGAAGCAAGCCTCATCAGTGGCTGAAGCGAGGCTGTCCAGGGCTGTGCCGCCGTCGGTCTGCAGCCGACGTTCGGTCAGGATCTGGGCGTCGGTGAGGAGCGACCAGTCAAGGGCGTAGCTGCGGGACGTGCGCGAGAGGAAGCCCTCGTGCTCGGCGCTGCGGAGGTTGCGGGAAACCTGGCTGCGGTCCCTTCCCAGGTCCGCCGCGATGTCGGCAACCGTGCCGCCCGGAAGCCCTGCCCCATGCCGTGCCCCCACGGCCAGGACCGCCTGGATTCCACGGCCCATGCTGGAGGTTTTCGACATGGATGTGAGTCTAGTGGACCGGCTCTCCCGGCCACCGGTTCAGCAGATGGCAAACACCCGCGCCGGGAACCCGCTGCCGTCCAAAGGCTTGGCCCAGGTTGCGACGACGGCGGCTCCGGCCTCGGGCAGCCCGTCCAGGTTGGCCATGGCCTCGGCGTCCGGCCAGCGGTGGCTCCAGCCGGTGCGGAGGGCCACGAAGCTGCCCGCCGGGATGGTGCCGTTGCGGCTCTCCCAGCCACGTACGTCCTGCAGGGTGGGGGTGGCATCCGGGTTGCCGGCCACCTGGTGGGAGATGTCCAGGACCACCAACGGCAGGATCGTCTCCTGGACCGGGATCCGGTCCAGGGTCCGGCCGCCCCGAATGAAGTGCGACGGCGGGTCCACATGCGTGCCCCACTGGCCCACAATCGAATAGCGGTGGGCGGTGAAGCCGTCCCCCTTTTCAAGGTCGAAGAGGGCTTCCCGCTCCTCGTCCGGGAAGGCGGCGAAATGCGGCTGGCCGGGGTGGAAGGCGTGGGTCAGGTCAATGAACCGGCGGCCCGCGAGCACCTGCTGCAGTCCTTCCCACAGGGAGGTGGTGAGGGTTTCCGTCATGATGCTGCCGCTCCTTGGGTGACCGGTGCCAGTGCCGTGCTGGTTACGCTGAGGGGTCCTTCGAGTTCGATCACTGGAACTTCCCACGGGTGGATGTCCACGATCTGCCGCATGAACCGGTCAACGACGGCGTCTTCCAGCGAGGCATCGAAGTAGGTGGTGAAAACGAAGGTGGGGGACAGGGTCTGTTCGCCGACGCGCCCCAGTGTGGGGTTGGCTCCCTCTGCTGTGGTAAACCCTTCGAAGCCAAGCCCGGATTCGAACACGTGCTTGTAGGTGCCAAAGTCGCCCAGTTCCTGGAACTGCGCCAAGGCCCGGAGCAGGGCTGCGATGCCCGGATCGTCCCGGAAGGCATCCGCTTTCCCCTGGGCCAGCTGCGCAAACGTGGCGCCGCTGATGGGCCAGTGGACGCGCAGCTTGCGCACCGCGTGTAGTTGAACGTCCAAGAACCTGTCCTCTTTCCTTCCTCCGGGCTGGCGGCTGCCTGCCATCGTGGCAGAAAGAAACATTCATTACAAGCATAAGGAAATGCGTATAATGACTGTCATGCCTGTAAACGCGTTGTCCTCCCTCCTCGAATCGGGGGAGTACCTTCCGTCCGACGGCGCCCTGGCAACAGAGCTTGAGGCCCGGGGCTGCAATCTGGACGACCCGTTGTGGTCTGCCAAGGTCCTGCTCGAACAGCCCCACCTGATCAGGGACGTCCACCGGGACTACTTTGCGGCGGGAGCGAGGATCGCCACCACAGCCAGTTATCAGGCCACGCCCCAGGGGTTTGCCCCGCGGGGGATCAGTGAGCAGGAGGCGCTGGAGCTGGTGGCATTGTCGGTCAGGCTTGCCGACGAGGCCCGCCGCGAACACCTTGCCGCCCACCCGGAAGCCAAGCCGTTGCTGGTTGCCGGCTCTGTGGGACCCTACGGCGCCTACCTTGCGGACGGTTCCGAGTACCGCGGGGACTACTCCCTGTCTCCCGCAGAATTCCGCGACTTCCACTATCCCCGGGTCGCAGCCCTCGTGAGCGCCGGCGCCGATGTTCTCGCCTTCGAAACACTCCCGTCCTTCGCCGAGGCGGAGGCGCTGCTGGTACTCAGCAAGGAGTTCGACGTCGACTCCTGGTTCTCCTTCTCGCTCCGGGACGGCGGACACATCAGTGACGGCACTCCGCTGACGCTGGTGGCCGCACTGCTGGACGGCGAGGCGTCCGTTGCAGCTGTCGGCGTGAACTGCGTGCCACTGGAGCTGGTCACCCCGGCGCTCGCCGCTTTGGGGGCGGCCACCAGCAAGCCGCTGGTGGCCTACCCGAACTCGGGTGAGACCTACGATCCCGGTACCAAGACCTGGAGCCCTGCCGCACCGTCCGAAGGCACACGGCTCGGGCATCCGGCCAGCCTTGCCGAGGGCAGGGCAACCTGGCAGGACCTCGGTGCCCTCATCATCGGCGGGTGCTGCCGGACAACCCCGGGTGACATCGCCGCCGTCGGACGCCTGCTGTCCCCCAGGGACTGAACCGCACGTGTAACGGCCTCCTGTTTGCCGCCACGGGCGAGGGGGTACGGAATGTCCTGTCACCGTTCCAGAATCAACAGGAGGAGCCATGCCCCAATCACGCGGTGAAGTGTTACTTGCGGCGGCTGCACGAGGTGCTGTTTGCGGCCTTGCCGGCGTCGCTGTGATGACGGCGGGGGAGAAGCTTGAACAAACCCTGACCAAGCGTCCCAACTCCTACGTTCCCGCCCGGACACTGCTGACCCTGCTGGGGCAGCGGGCCGACGACGCGCAACAGCCCCTTGTTTGGAACCACATCATGCATTGGGGGACCGGCGCTGCTTTGGGGTCGCTGCGGGGGATCTGGGCCGTCACCGGCATCCGGGGTCCGCTGGCCCATGTCAAGCACACTGTTGTCCGGCTCGCGTTCGACCAGACGCTGGAAAACTCCACAGGCGCCGGCGCCCCGCCCACCAGTTGGCCTGCCAGGGAACAGCTGGTGGACGTGACGCATAAGGCCCTCTACTCGGTGGCCACCGGACTATTGGCCGACACCTGGATCCGGCCGGTCCTGGAATCCCGGCGGGGGACCGTCAGCCACTAGCCGGCGATGGCCTGCCCCGGCTTCAGCCCTCCAGCCGGCTGTAGGTGCTGAGGACGTTGCCCTTGCTGGTGCGCTTTTCGTCCTGCAGCACCAGGCGGGTTGTCGGATCGCCGTCCTCGAAGAGCCTGCGGCCACTCCCGGCGATCACCGGGTGGGTCATCAGCGTGAGCGAGTCCAGTAGCCCGGCGAACAGCAGTTGCCGGGTCACGGAGATGCTGCCGCAGACGGCGATCTCGCCGCCGTCGCGCTCCTTCAGCTTTGCCACGAACTCTTCCAGCGGGGCATCCATCAGGTGGGAGTTCTGCCAGGCGAGCGGTTCGGTGAGGGTTCGTGAGGCCACGTGCTTCTCCACCGGGTTGATGAAGGCCGCAAAGTCCTCGTCCACCGACGCGTTCGGCCAGTAGCCGGCCCACTCCTGGTAGCTCACCCGGCCCAGCACCACGGTGTCCACGTTGTCCATCATCCTGGTGAGGCCTTCACCAAGCTCGTCATCGAAGCTGTCGAACTGGAATTTGTAGGGATCTGACACCACGCCATCCACGGAATGGAACAAGCCGGCAGTTACTTTGCGCATATGGAAAGCCTCTCGGAAATCGGGCGGACAAAATTCACCGTAACGGGACTGGGCGCAGCGGGGAAGATCCGGGCAAAAACGGACGACGGCGGGGCCGCCAGTTATGTTCGTCACTCGCCACGGTGTCTTGCCGTGTTTTGCCTTGATCCAGCCCCATACTTGTGTTGATGCGGCCACTTTCCGCAGCCCCCGGCCAGGCAGGAGGAAGTGCATGGAAACCCTGAAAAAAGTCGTGACCAACCAGTATTTTCCGGCAGCTGCCGTATTGACGGCAGTGATTCTTTTCTGGGCCGTGGGACTGCTGGGCGGGCTGTCCCTGCTGCACAACAACCAGCCGCCGCTGACCACCCTGACCTGGATGCTGTTCGTCTACGGCGCCGCGGTGCTCACGCCCCTCGCGGGCATGCTGGCCGCCGCGGACCTGCTCCGCCGCTGGCGCCGCAACCGCGCCGCGGCAGCCGCCGTTGAGCCGGCCGACGGCGATACCTACCTCGGCGCGTCAGTCCAGGCTCCTGCCGCGGAGGAAGTGGTTCCTGACACCGCGGGCGACCCGGCCTACCAGGCACCGCCCCGCCCCGAAGCAACGTCGCAGCCGCAGGCCGCCGCGACACCGGAAGCCAAGAAGCCGGAAGCCAAGAAGCCGGCAGTCAAGAAGCCGGTCTCCAAGAAGGCCGGCACCAAAAAAGCCGCCTGAGAACCCGGCTTACCCGGCCAGTTCCACCCGGTCCCGGCCGGCCGTCTTCGCCGCGTAGAGTGCCGCGTCCGCAGCACCGAGCAGTGTCTCGGCGTCCCGGCCCTCAGTGGGGGAAAACGTCGAGATCCCGGCGCTGAGCCGTAACTGGCCTGACGGGTCGCCGCAGTGGGGGATGGCAAGATCCCGCACGGCGTCCAGCGCCCGCTCCATGCAGGCCTTCGCGCGCAGCAGGCTCTGGTGCGGGAAGACCAGCAGGAACTCCTCGCCGCCGAACCGGTACACGCCGTCGGACTTCCGGGCCTGCCCCGCGAGGGCCGCGGCCACAGCGCGCAACGCAAGGTCGCCGGCCTGGTGCCCGTAAACGTCGTTGTAGGCCTTGAAATTGTCCACGTCGCACATGGCCAGGCTGTACTGCTCCCCGTAGCGGACGCTGCGGGCATGCAACTGTTCCAGGTCCTCAGCCAGCTTCAGCCGGTTGTGCAGCCCGGTCAGCGGATCAGTGCGCGCCTGCTGCGACAGCACCTTCCGGTAGTGGGCCAGGTCCGCATGCAGGGTGGTTATCCGCAGTGCCACCAGCAGCCTGGCCCGCAGCACGAATGGATCCAGCGGCTTGGTGACGTAGTCGTCAGCCCCGGCCTCGATCCCGGCCAGCACGTCATCACGGGAGTCCTGCGAAGTCAGCATCACAATGTACGTGTACAGGTCCGCGCCCCGGGACCGGATGGCGCGGCAGAGGGCCAGCCCGTCCATGCCGGGCATCATCCAGTCCGTAACCACCACATCCGGCTGCTGCTCAAGGTACAGTCCCCACGCCTCGTCACCGTCCGCTGCGGCCAGGCAATCGTGCCCGGCGCGCTCGACGGCGGCCTGGGCCACCAGCAGCGAACCCGGATCGTCATCGGCAACGAGGACTTTCATCCGTCCACCCCCAGCGCCGCATCGAGTTCAATATCCACCCACCGCAGCTCTGCCTTGAGGCGGCGCAGCAGGTCCGTTCCGCCGTCGTGGTTTCCTGCCCGGCCCAGCCCTTCCAGGTCGGCGCAGATGGCGGCCGCCCTGCCGGCGCCGATGTTGGCCGCCGACCCCTTCAAGGCATGCGCAGCCTGCACCAGTGCCTCCCCGCCGCCGTCATCCAGCGCGGCCTGCAGTGCTGCCATCCGAGCGGGCACGTCCTTCCGGAACGCTTCCACCGTGGCCGGCAGCAGCCCGCGGCCGTCGTCGGGACCCAGGCCGCGGAGCATGGCGAGCCGGTCCTGGTCCACAGCCGGGGGCTCTGTGGCAGCGCGGGTGGCGCCGGTGGCTGCCAATACCTGGGCGGCCGGTTCAGGAACCCACCGGGCCAGTGCAGCCTGCAGTGCTGCCGCATCCACCGGCTTGGCCAGGTAATCATCCATGCCCGCGGCGAGGCACCGTTCCCTGTCCCCGTCCAGGGCGCCGGCAGTCATGGCGATGATCGGCAGGCGGAAACTTCCGTCGCGCGCGCGGATCACGCGGGTGGCCTCGAATCCGTCCATGACCGGCATATGGCAGTCCATCAGGACGGCGGAATAACGGGTGCTTGCTGTGGCGTCCACGGCCTCGGCCCCGTTGGAGGCAACGTCCACCGCGTAGCCAAACTTGCTGACCGTCGCCTCGGCCACCAGCTGGTTGACCTCGTTGTCCTCCACGATCAGGACCCGCCCGCGGTCGGGGCCGGTGCCCGTGATTGCCTCCTGGAGGCCGGAGGCCCCTGCCGGCTGCACGGTTTCGCTGCTGGACATGAGGCGGACAAGCCGGTTGTAGAACTCGGAGCTGCGCACGGGCTTCATCAGCCATTCGCGGACTCCCGCCCCGGTGATCTCGGCGGTGTTCACCTGCATGGTGGAGGTAAGCATGATCAGTTCAATGCCGGCCAGGCGGGGATCGGACTTCATGCGCCGGGCCAGCTCCAGGCCGTCGATGTCCGGCATACAGAAGTCCAGCACCGCCAGCTGGAACGGCTCGCCGGCGGCACTTGCTTCCCGGGCGCGGTCCAGTGCTGCAGCGGCGTCCGGAACGGCCTCCGGTTGCAGCCGCCAGCCGCGCAGCTGCGACTCCAGCACCAGGCGGTTGGTGGCGTTGTCGTCCACCACCAGGACGCGCAGGCCGTTGAGGAAGCCCGCAGCGGGAACGGGATCGGTGGACGGCGGCGCCACGGGCAGGGGCAGCCGGAACCAAAAGGTGCTGCCCTTCCCGGGGACACTTTTCAGTCCGATATCGCCGTCCATCGCCTCGGTGAGCCGGCTGCTGATGGCCAGGCCAAGGCCGGTTCCGCCGTAACGGCGCGTGGTGGAGGCATCCGCCTGCGAGAACGATTCGAACAGTTTCCGGTGGTGCGCGGGATCGATGCCGATGCCGGTGTCCCGGACTTCGAAGTGGACCACGGAAATGGTTCCGGGGGCGGCGCCGGGGTTCTGTGTTGTCACCCGGATGGACACCTCCCCGGATGCCGTGAATTTCACCGCGTTGGAGGCGAGGTTCAGCAGGACCTGCCGGATCCGCCCCGAATCGCCCTGCAGGCGCGCCGGCACATCCGGCTCGCAGTATCCGATCAGCTCCAGGTTCTTGGCGAGGGCCGGCTCGGCCAGGAGCCCGGCCACCTCTTCCACGAGGAGCCGGGGATCGAACGGACGGACATCCAGGTCCACCTTGCCGGCTTCCAGCTTGGAGAAATCCAGGATGTCGTTGATCAGGGCAAGCAGCGACTCGCCGGCGCCGCGGACCCCCTGGGCGTACTGCTTCTGGGTTTCGTCCAGCGGTGTTTCGAGGAGGAGTGCGGTCAGGCCCACCACGCCGTTCATGGGGGTCCGGATTTCGTGGCTCATGGTGGCCAGGAACTCCGACTTGAGCCGGCTGGATTCCATGGCCGCCTCCCGTGCCGTCTCCAGTTCCCGGGTCCTGGCCGCCACTTCCTCCTCGAGTCCGCCGGTGAGCGTGATGTTCTCAAACACAATCAGCACCTGCCGTATCAGGGCGGATACCAGCACGGCGGCTCCCACCACCAGCGGGAACGGATCGTGTGTGGCCAAATCAGGCCCGGCCAACAGGATCACGGCCGCCAGCAACGGCCCGTATGGCAGCAGTTCAAGCGCCAGCGTGGCACCCTTCCCCACCGGGCCTGGCTTGTCCTCATCCGGCACCAGGGTGGCAAAAGCGATCAGGAAGAAGGCGGCGACCCAGCCCAGGGTGAGCAGCGAACCGGTGGCACCGGTGAAGCCGTCAAACGTCATTCGCACATAAATGCTGTCCGTGACCGCAAGGACCAGCATGCCGCCCCCGAAGCACAGGAAAGGAAGCCGCTCACCGGGCTGCCGGCGCATGGCCAGGACCAGCACCAGGGATGTGATCACCAGGTCCACCACGGGGTAGGCCATGCCGGTGAGCCGGGCCAGGGCGTCCCCTTCCGTATTGAACGCAGCTCCGAGCACCGTGTACCAGCTGACCACCAGCAACGAACCGGCGATGACCGCGGCGTCCATCAGGGCCCGGTAAAACGCTACGGGGTTTCCCGCCCGCCTTGCGAAGGCGAAAATCGCGATGACGGCGGGCACCGCGTAACCGATAAACCCGGCGTCGGCCAGCGACG
Organism: Arthrobacter sp. Y3221159; assembly: GCF_059089885.1. Classification (NCBI taxonomy): domain Bacteria; kingdom Bacillati; phylum Actinomycetota; class Actinomycetes; order Micrococcales; family Micrococcaceae; genus Arthrobacter; species Arthrobacter sp. Y3221159. Next base: position 197,162 of record NZ_JBNHFC010000005.1, on the reverse strand, counting down.
GGAACGGGTAGACGTGATTGAAGGCCAGGCCGTAGTACGCGTACACGGCCATTCCGGCCGCCCAGACGAACACGGCTACGGCCATGAAGGTCCAGGCCCGGGCGTTCACTCCGCCCTGCCGGGCTGCACGGGCGCAGCTGGCCCCTGCCAGCAGCGATGCGGCGAGAATCAGGAAATCGCCCGTCACCAGCGCATGCGGCGTGCCGTTGTTCGCGGCGAAATACAGCCCAAGCGCCGCAAACCCTGCGGCCGCCAACAAGCCAAGCAGGCCCAGCCGCGTCCTGCCGCCCGTGGCGGGACTTTGTTCCAAGAGACCAGCCTGAGACACGGACAAACCCTTCCCCTACCGGCGCCCTGAGCCCCCAGCCGGGCCCACCCGAGACCTGGGTGGAGACGCCTCCCTATGGTATCCCTCGCACCTCAAGGGCGGCGGGCTGCCTGTGCCTGAAACTTACCTCCCATTGAGGGCCTGGAGGGCTTCCTCGGCCCGCCGCAGGGCGTGGTCCAGACGTTCACCTGGCTCGGGGAGCGAGAACAGGTACCCCTGCAGGGAGTCACATTCCAGTGCTGTCAGGTAGTCCGCCTGCGCCGCCGTTTCCACGCCCTCCGCCGTCACCGTCAGGCCGAGGCTGTGGGCCATGTTGATCATGGAGCTAAGGATGGGCAGGCGTTCCTCGCCGGTGCGGACCATGGACACGAAGGTCTTGTCGATCTTCACCGTATCCACGGGAAGGTCCTGCAGCCTGCCGAGGGAGGAGTAGCCGGTTCCGAAATCGTCCAGGGCCACCCGGGCGCCGGCGTCGCGCAGCGAACTGAGTTGTCTGATCAGGCTGCAGTCGGCGTCGAAGAACACGCTCTCGGTCACCTCCAGCACCAGCTGGTAGGCCGCCACGCCGCTGGCCTCCGCAAGGTGGAGCACCCCTTGGGCAAACTCAGGGTCCTGGAGCTGGACCCCGGAGACGTTGACTGCGAGGGACCGCGAGGGATCCTCGCTGAGCCACCGTGCCAGCTGCACCATCCCCAGCGCCATCACCTCCGCACCGATTTCGTTGATGAGTCCGGTGCGCTCAGCCAGCGGGATGAAGATCGACGGTGGGACCCGCTCGCCGCCGCGGTCCCACCGGGCCAGCACCTCGAACTTCACCACTTGCCCCATGCGGTGCGACACGATGGGCTGGAAGTCAACGGTGATCTGGCCGCGAGGAACGGCCAGCTGCAGGGCGCTTTCCATGTCCGTGCGCTGCACGAGTGCAGTCATCATGTCCGGGTGGAACCGCAGGAACCGGTTCTTGCCGGCGGCCTTCGCCGCGTACATAGCGATGTCCGCCTGGCGCAGGAGTTCGGACGGACCCACGCTGTCCTGGGCCAGCGATGCGAGCCCCAGGCTGAGGCGGGGGCGCAGCACCGTGCCGTTGATGGTCAGCGGTACATGCAGGCAGCGGACTATGCAGGCAGCGATGTCATCGGCGTCGGGGCAGGCGGTGAGCAGCACCACGAATTCGTCGCCGCCCAGGCGTGCCACGACGTCGGCGGTGGGGACGCAGCCGCGGAGCCGGCGCGATACCTCGATCAGCATGTCGTCGCCGGCCTGGTGGCCCAGGATGTCGTTGACTTCCTTGAAGTCGTCGAGGTCCAGGAGGAGGACGTCCACGGCCTTCAGCCGCGGCTCCTGCAGCGCCTCGGCCAGGGCGTCGTTGAAGACTGCCCTGTTGGCCAGCCCGGTCAGGGGGTCCTGGAAGGCCATGGCACGGAGTTTTTCTGTTTGCGCCGCTAGGTCCAGCATGGCCTGCTGGGCCTGTTCCTGGGCCTTCCGCCGCGGCGTCACATCGCGGAAGCTCCATACCCTGCCCACAACGTTCTCGCCCACCCGCTGCGGCCGGGAGTACCGCTCGAAGGTCCGGCCGTCCTTGAAGTCCAGGACGTCGTGGCTTTCGGCTGCCGGGTCCTCTTCCAGCTTTGTCAGCCGGGCCATGAAGGCAGCGGGGTCCGCCAGCTGCGAAACGATCAGCCGCATAATGGGTTCTTCGCTGTCGCCCTTTAGGAGCTCCGCCGGGATGTTCCACATGGTGAGGAACTGGTCGTTAAAGCCGGCCACGTGTCCCTCGGAACTAATCACCAGGATCCCGTCGGCGGTGGACTGCAAGGTGGCCGTGAGCAGGGACATGGCCTCCCGCAGGTCCGCGTCCGCGGCCTGGCGGTGTGACGTACCCCGGACGGACAGCAGCAGGCACGTACCGGCGGGCATCCCGCCGTCGTGCCCCGCCTGCGTGGGCTGGATTGCCTGGCCCGCTGCCTCATCACGCCCGCCGGAAGGAACCAGGGAACACGCCACCTCCGCGGGGAATTCCGTACCGTCGCGATGCTTCCCCCGGATCTCCACGGGCGGTGGGTAGCGGCCGGGCTCGAGCGCAAGCCGGCGGAGCAGCCGGTCCACGTCGTCACCGAACCCGCCGGCCAGCAGCGTCCGGTAGTTGCGGCCGGCCAGTTCCTCAGGTGGAAACCCGAAGAGCCGGGCCGCCGCGGCATTGGCCATGGTGATGGTGCCGTCCGCAGAAAGGGCCAAAAGGGCGTCCGGATTCGCGTCCAGGATTGCACTGAATGCCCGGACCGCCACATTTTCCGCGTGGCTTGAATCAGCCATGAGACCACCCCCTCGCACATCATAAATGCGGACCTGGGACTTTCACCCGGAAAGGGGAAATCGGTTCCCATTAAGTTATCCGGAAGTTTGCTCCCGGAAGGCCGGGACGCAAAAACGCCGTCCCCCAAACGGAGGACGGCGTTTTGCGTTGGGAATTATGGTGCGGCTACACCCTGCGGTGGCTGCGGTTGGTGACTGCCCCGTAGACCAGCAGCACAATGACGGAACCGAGGATGGCCAGGAGCCAGGTGCGGATGTCAAAGAATTCCGCCAGCCCGCCACCGAAGATCAGCGAACCGATCCAGCCGCCGAGGATGGCCCCGACAACCCCGAGGACCATGGTGATCACCCAGCCGCCGCCTTGGCGGCCCGGCAGGATTGCCTTTGCAATAGCTCCGGCGATCAGGCCCAAAATGAGAAATCCGAGAATGCCCATGTTGTCACTCCTTAGTCAGTAAGTTGTGCCGGGCCCCCATATTCCGGTGTGCTAATTCAATCAGTGTGCTTACTTGCCTGCAAGGCTTCAAACATCACAGGATGACTATCACTTTGCCCGTCGGGCCGCAGGGTTTTGGGGGCCCTGAACGGCAATAATCTGCCGCGGTTCCCGCCTTGGATAGGATGAAACGGTCCCCGTAACAGACCAAGGAGTCCGGCATGTCCAGCCAGCGAACCGTCCGGCCGCGTGCCATCTTCCTCGACATCGACGGTACCTATGCCGACCACGGGCTGGCCCCGGAAGCCCACGTTGAGGCCGTCCAGGCCGCGCGCCGGAACGGCCACCTGGTATTCGTCTGCACCGGACGCCCGCTGTCCATGGTCCCCGGCCACATCTTGGCGGCGGGATTCGACGGCGTGATCACCGGCGCCGGTGCCCGGGTGGAAATGGACGGTGAGATCCTCAAGGACTCGCGCTTCGAGCCGGACGTCGCTGCCCGCATCGTCGAGACCCTGGACGCCAACAACGCCGCCTACATCCTGGAAGCACCCGAGGCCCTGCACGGACGCACCGGCGTGGACCAGCGCCTGCGGGAGGTTCTGGGACCCATCTTTGCCGGACGCCCGCAGCACGACGGCGTCCTGAGCACCGACGTGGATCCCCTTGAAGACATCCTCGGACCCATGCAGTACAGCGACGACCTCAGGTCCGTTTCCTTCGCCAAAATCTCCTGCTTCGACTCGCCCGTGCCGTTGACCGGCCTCATGCACGACTTCGGTCCCGGGGTGGGGCTGATCCCGAGCTCCCTCTCCGCACTGGGTGACCGCGCCGGGGAGATCTACATGGCCGGAACCCACAAGGCGTTGGGGATCCAGGTGCTGGAGCAGCGCCTGGGGCTGAAGCGGGAAGACATTGTGGCGATCGGGGATAGCGCCAACGATATCGAGATGCTGGAGTACGCCGGCACGGGCATCGCCGTGGAAGGCGGCCACCCGGGCGTGCTGGCAGTCGCAGACCGGGTTACCCCAGGCCCCGCCGGCAACGGCGTGGCGCTCGCGTTCGCCGAACTGGGGCTGCTTACCTAAGAGGTCTTACCGCGCCCGGGAGGCCGGTACGCGTTCAGCGGCAGGTGCGGCAGGTGCGGCACTGCCGGTTGACGTCCCGGCCGCCGAACCCAGGCCGCGCACCACCCAGCCGCCTGCGTGCCAGGCAGCGGCGTCCAGCACATTGCGTGCGTCCAGCACCACCCGCCGTCGGACAAGCCCGCCGGCAACGGTGGGGGAGAGCTGCCGGTATTCGTCCCACTCCGTCAGGAGCAGCACCAGTTCCGCACCCTCGAGCGCACGTCCGGTGGAGGTTTCGAACCGCAGCCGGGGGTACCGCCGCCAGGCATGGTTGACCGCTTTGGGATCCGTCACCGTCACGTGTGCCCCTGCGGCCGCAAGCCTGTCCGCCACGTCAAGGGCGGGGGAGTCCCGGATGTCATCCGTGTCCGGTTTGAAGGACGCCCCCAGCACGGTCACCGAACGGCCGGCCAGGGTTCCGCCGCAGAGCTCCGCTGCCAGGTCCACCGTCCGGGACCGCTGCCCAAGGTTCACCGAGTCGACCAGGCGCATCCAGTCCTCCACGGCAGTGACGCCGTGCCCGGCGGCCTGGGACCGGAAGCTGCGGATATCCTTGGGCAGGCAGCCGCCGCCGAAGCCCAGCCCGGCATGCAGGTACCGGTTCCCGATCCTCGGGTCCAAGCCCATCGCCTCGCTGAGTTCGCCCACGTCCGCCCCGGAGGCGTCGCAGAGTTCGGCCACGGCGTTGATGAAGCTGACCTTGGTGGCCAGGTACGCATTAGCCGCGGACTTGATGAGTTCCGCCGTCGCGAAATTGCAGACCAGCCGCGGAATCCCGGCCCGGAGCAGCGGCTCATACACCGCATCCAGCGCGGCCGTCACGCCCAGCGGCGCGCCGGTGGACGGGTTGAACGCGGCGGTCCGGCCGCCGTCCACGCCGTAGACCAGCCGGTCAGGCACCAGCGAGTCCTTGACCGCGGTGCCCTGGCGGAGGAATTCGGGGTTCCAGCCCAGCAGCACGTCCGGCCGCCGGGCCAGGACGCCGCGGAGCATCTGAACGGTGCCCACGGGCACGGTGGATTTACCGACGACGACGGCGCCCGCCGCCAGGTGCGGCAGTAGCGTTCTGGCGGCGGAGACCAGGAAGGTGAGGTCGGCGGCGTCGGACGTTTTGTCCTGGGGAGTCCCGACGCAGAGGAAGTGGACCTGCGAATCCTTGGCATCCGAGGCATCCGTGGAGAAGCGCAGCCTGCCGTTGCTGCGCCCGTCCTGGAGCAGTTCGTCCAGTCCGGGCTCGTGGAAGGGAGCGGCCCCGCGGCCCAGCTGTTCAACTTTAGCTGGATCGACGTCGATGCCCACCACCGTGTGGCCCATCGAGGCCAGAGTGGCAGCGTGGACGGCACCAAGGTAGCCGCAGCCGATGACCGAGATTTTCACTATGCTGCCCCTGTCTTTGAAGCGGATGTCCAGGACCCGGATGCCCGTGCCGCCGGTGCGTCCGCCAGGACGTCCTCGTAGTGGCGGACCAGTTCGGCACAGAGTGCAGGCCAGGTCCTGTCCTGTACTGACGCATGGGCCGCAGCGGCGAACGCCCGGCGCTTCGCGTCATCACCCATCAGGTCCAGGACGCGGGCGCGCAGGGCGGACAAGTCACCCGGTTCGTAGAGCCAGCCCGTCCGGGAGTTCTCCACCAGGTCCAGGGGGCCGCCGCGGCCCGTGGCCACCACCGGCACACCCGACGCCATGGCCTCCTGGATGGTCTGGCAGAACGTCTCGAACTCGCCGGGGTGGACGAACAGGTCGAAGGATGCCATGGCGCGTGCCAAGTCCTCGCCGCCCAGGAATCCGGTGAAGGCGGCAGCCGGCAGGGCTTCCTCCAGTGCGGCCCGCTGGGGACCGTCGCCCACGATCACCAGTTTCGCGTTGGGTATCCCGGCGAGGGCTGCGAGGTCCTCAACCTGCTTCTCCACGGCGAGCCTGCCAACGTAGCCGATGATCCGCTCGCCGCCGGGGGCCACCGAAGCCCGCCACCCGTCGTCGCGCTTTTCCGGCGAGAACCGGGCGGTATCCACGCCTCGGCGCCACATCTGCACCCGGGGGATGCCGCGGCCGCGCAACTGGTTCAGCGCGAACGTGGACGGCACCAGGGTGCGGGAGGCCAGCAAATGGATGTTTTCCACGCGGTTCCAGGCCCAGTTCTCCAGGAAGGGCACACCGTAGCGGGCCGCATAGCTGGGAACCTCTGTCTGGTAGATGGCCACGGTGGGGATCCCCAACTGACGTGCTGCCTGCGCCGCCCGCCAGCCGAGGACGAACGGTGAGGCAAGGTGGACAACGTCCGGTGCGTAGTCGGCAAGGATTCTCTTGACCCGGTACACACCGCCCATCGCCACCCGGACATTCGTGTATCCCGCCAGCGGCACGGCGGGCAGCCGATGGACCTCGGCACCCTTGACCTGATCGGGCGCGTCTCCGTCCTGGGTGGACGGCGCAATGACCAGGACGTCATCGCCCCGGTCCTGCAGGTGGTCCAGCACCCTCAGGATGGAGTGCGTTACCCCGTTCATCAGCGGCAGGAATGATTCAGCAACAATTGCGATCCTCACCCCACCACCGTGGGCTCCGGCCCTGACGTGGCGGGGGAGAACGGGTTACCCGGAGGGAAAGCTTGGGTGAACGGCAGGCGGTCCGGTTTAAAAAAATTACTAAGTAGGCTTTGCATATGATGCTAAGCATGCTTACGGTAGAGGGGCAGCCAGCACAAAAGCCTCAAGCAGCCGGGGCTCGGCCGGAGAGCGGGCAACCCCTGCACCGGACCATCCGCAGCTGGTGAAAACCCAGTGCAACGACACATCCAAGGAGACGTCATGCTCAATCGGGAAAACATTGAAGACCTGCTCAACCGGAACGGCAACGTCATCGGCTCCGATGGCGAGAAGATCGGTTCGATTGGCCAGCTGTACGCGGACGACGACACGGGTGAACCGACGTGGGTCACTGTGAAGACGGGGCTCTTCGGCACCTCCCAGTCCTTCGTCCCCGTCGAAGGCGCGCACACCCAGGGCGATGACCTGGTGGTTCCGTACACCAAGGAACACGTCAAGGACGCACCCCGCGTGGACGTGGACGGCCACCTCACCCCCGAGGAAGAGGATAGCCTCTACACCTACTACGACCGCGGAGCCCGCACCTACTCCGAGTCCCGGAATGATGTGGACCTCCAGGGCGATGCCGACCTTAACACCGGCACCCCCACAGCCGGCATCGGCCGGGACCGCGACTTCACTGACCGCGACACCGATCGTGGAACGGTGGGTCACGACACCTCGGGCCCCAACACCGACGATGCCATGACCCGTTCCGAGGAACGGCTGCACGTCGGCAAGGAACGCGAGGCCACCGGACGTGCCCGGCTGCGGAAGTATGTCACTACCGAGAACGTCACAAAGACTGTTCCCGTGCAGCGGGAAGAGGTGCGCCTGGAGCGCGAGCCCATTACGGACGCCAACCGCGGCGCTGCAATGTCCGGGCCGGACATCAGCGAAGAAGAGCACGAGGTGATCCTCCATGAGGAGCGCCCCGTGGTGGAGAAGGAAACCGTGCCGGTGGAGCGTGTCCGCTTGGACAAGGACGTGGTCCAGGAGGACGTCCGGGTCGATGAGGAAGTCCGCAAGGAACAAATTGATGCTGACGGCGTGGACCGCGACCGCCGCCTCTGAGTGAACGGAAGCCAGAGGTCCTGACACCCCGCTGACAGCGGGAAGGTCCGGACCTGCGACGATTCGCGAAAGTAACAGACGACGCCGGGAGCCTACTTGGGGGCTCCCGGCGCCGCTGTGCTTGCAGAAATATGAAAACGCTGGTGCAGCCTCCGCCGAAACGGTGACTGCACCAGCCAGTAGGACGAATATCTTCAGAACTTAGTGTTCATCTCTCATTCGCGGCTCCTGTTTCCCGGCTTACGGTTTCCGGGCCCTCGCTGGCCTGCTCGCGATGCTGCTGTTCGATCACACGACAGGGGCCAGGCGTACTCTCGATGCACCCTTGGGGTGCCGGCGCTTGCAGTAAATCCCATTTTACGGCGGACCCCTGTAAAAAGCGCCGGGAAAAGCCATGTAAGTCTCGGTTGATGCGGCCCGGGAGCCTGTCGCTTCCGGGCCTGGCGGACCCGCCGTGACACCATGGACACGATGAAACTGCGCGCCGACCAGACCGGAGACCGTGGCCTCCCCATGCCCCTGTGGCTGCAGGGTGCCCTTGAGACAGCCCAGGCAGCGGTCATTTCCGCGCTCGTGGTGATCGCACCGATCATTGCCGTCTGGGCGACTGCAGGCTTCCGGGACGGGCAGTTCGAAACTCTGGCACGGCTCGCCGGGCAGTCCTGGCTGCTGGTCCACGGAGTGCCGCTGGCACTCACGGCCGCGGGATCGGACACCGCGGCCCGCGGTGACGCCGGCCTCCTGACGCTCGTTCCCCTGGGGCTGACCCTGATCCCGTTCCTGCTGGCGTGGCGCGCGGGCCGGCGCCTGGCGCGGGCGTCCTACACGGACCAGCTCTGGCAGGCGCTCCTGGGATCGTGGCTTGTCTACTCCGCCTTTGGTGCCGCTACCGGATTTGTCTGCCGCACGGCCGACGTCGGCATTAACCTGGGGCACGCGATGCTGTTCCCCCTGATTCCCTACGCCCTGGGAATGGTGATCGGCGCCCGCCGTGAGGCAGGGTCCTGGAGCCGGCTGATCGGCGTCGACGCCGTGGACTGGATTTCACGCACCAGCCAGCATTCCCGCTGGGCCGGCTCGTACCTCGCTTCCGCTGCCAAAGCCGGTTTCGTTGGCGTCGTGTCCGCCCTGGCACTTGCCTCGGCGTTGCTGGCCGTGGACTTGTTCATCCACTGGAACCTCGTGGTCGCCGTCTATGAAGCGCTCGACGCCGGCGCCATCGGAGGCGCGGCACTCACCGTCGCGCAACTCGGCTACCTGCCCAACCTGGTGGTCTTCGCCCTCGCGTGGACGTCCGGCTCGGGCTTTGCGATGGGGATGGGCTCCCAGGTTGGTCCGCTCGGCACCGCCGTCGGACCGCTGCCCTCCATCCCCGTCCTGGCAGCGATTCCGAGCGGGCCGCTCGATTATGCCTTCGTTGCCCTGATCGCCCCGGTTCTTGCCGGTGTCCTGGCCGGGTGGTGGTTCCTGCGGGAAGGCGAAAACCACTTTGACGAGTGGCTTTCCATCAAGGTCCGCGCGCGCTGGTTTACGGCCACCGTCTCCACCCTGGTGCTCGGCGCACTGACCGGGCTCGCGGCCGGGCTGCTGACCATGGCGCTGGCGTGGATGGCGCGGGGCTCGGCCGGGATCGGACGGCTGACGGAAATCGGGCCCGACCCCTTGTGGACGGGAGTGTGGGTGGCAGCCGAGGTGGGGGCCGGCGTCGTTATCGGCTACGCAGCCGGACCCTGGCTGGAACGCGAGCGGGCCGCAAAAGAAGCGGATGCAGAACTGATCCACTAGCGTGGATGCCCCTTGTGGGTGCTAGGGGAGCTGGGCGGGCAGCGACTTCTCAAGCTGTACCCGGCACGCAGTCTGGGCCTGGTCCGTCAGCGCCCGGCCCACGCACGCCTGGTAGTCACGGATTTCCCCAAAGAAAACTGCTGTAACAACGATCAGCAGCACCAGGATGGCCGCAACCACCATCCCTGAGATGGTGCCGATAAGGACTAGTTTGGACTCCCGAAACCTCGCTGCCCGGATCAACAGCACCACCCCCAGGGCCAGGCTGGCGGCCGTGAGGATGGCTGTCAGCCAGAGGTAGTTGACGTCCAGCTGGTAGACGAAGAACGCGCCCAGGACTGAGACGACGAACATCCGGAACAGCGTGTGAGTCCTGGCGAGCGAGGCTTTTGCCGCCTCGCTGAGCGGAGCTCTGGTCCGCTGCTGCTGCGCCGGTTCGGGGTTGCTGTTCATGTTTTCCAGCCTACGCGAGGCTGCCCATAAGCTAGACCAATGCGCATCGTAGTCCTCGTTTCCGGCACCGGGTCCAATCTCCAGGCAGTAATTGACGCGGTGAAGGCCGGCGAACTGGACGTGGAAATCGCCGCTGTGGGGGCCGACCGCCCGGGGACGTACGGCGTGGAGCGCTCCGCCGCCGTCGGCATCCCAACGTTCGTGGTGGACTTCAAGGCCTACCCGGACCGGGCGGAGTGGAACAGCGCGCTGACAAAGGCTGTGGCTGCCTTCGAGCCTGACGTTGTGGTGTCTTCAGGGTTCATGCGGATCGTGAGCCCGGAGTTCATCGACGCGTTCAACGGTAAATACCTGAACACCCACCCGGCGCTGCTGCCCGCCTTCCCGGGCGCCCATGGCGTGCGGGACGCGATGGCGTACGGCGTGAAAGTTACCGGCTGCACGGTGCACTGGGCCGACGCCGGCGTGGACACGGGCCCGATCATCGCCCAGGAAGCCGTGGCCATCGAGGACGCCGACACCGAGGAAACCCTCCATGAACGGATCAAGGTGGTGGAGCGCCGGCTGCTGGTCTCCACCCTGGCAGACCTCGCCGCCGCCCGGTCCTGACCCGCCGTCGACGCGCAGGTTACTTGTCGACGCGCACACGCATTGGCCGCACCCAAAATACACGGTGCGTAAGTGCACATGCGTGTCGGCCCCGGATGAGCGCGTCGAAAGCAGCCCTACTCGAGGCGGCGCTGCTTGGTCTCTGGGGAGAAGAACGCCATCCACAGCACCGCCAGCAGCACCAGCCCGCCGGCCAGGGCGAAGGATGTTGCGAGCCCCAGCTCGGGCCAGAAGTAGTTGGCGAATATGAGCGGGCCGAAGCCTGCGCCCAGCCGTGAGAACGTGGACGCCCAGCCGAAGCCGCTGCCGCGCAGCTCCGTGGGGTAGAGCTCGGACACGTAGGCGTACAGCACCGGAATGGCCACCTGCACCACGAACCCGAACACCAGCAGCCAGAACACCGCCGCTGTGGGGATGTCCACCACGAACGCCACGATCACCAGCGTCAGTGCGGACAGCGGACCGGTGATGGCCAGGATCCACTTACGGCCCACCCGCTCCACCAGGAGGGCGGCCACGATCACACCCAGCAGGCCGACGGCGGCCATGGACGCGGTGGTCACGAACGCCTTGTACTCCGCGAAGCCGGCGCCGATGAGGATGCGCGGCATCCAGGTCAGGGACAGGTAGTAGACCAGCAGGATGCTGAAGAACAGCGCCCATGCCGCAGCGGTGATCTTCCAGTTGAACTGCCACACGGACCGCAGCTGGGTCCAGGCGCTGCCGGCGGAGAGCCGCGGTACGTCCTTGGCGTCCGGCAGGCTGTAGGCGCGGGGCTCGGCCCCGGTTGCTTCCACCAGGCCGTCGATGACCTTGGCGGCCTCCTCCCGCCGGCCCTGGCGGATCAGGAACAGCGGTGACTCCGGCACGCTCCGCCGTACCCAGAAGACGAGCAGTGCTGGCAGGACCATCACCAGCATGGTGAAGCGCCAGTCGCCATACAGGGCCACCAGGCCGGCCGAGACGAAGCCCGCAAGCGCGGCTCCGATGGGCCACCAGCCGTCCATGGCGGTCAGCACCTTGCCGCGCTGCTTCCGTGGCGTGAACTCACCCACCAGTGCGTAGTCCACGGGAATGCACCCGCCCAGGCCAAAGCCGGCCATGAACCGGAACACACAGAACCAGATGAAGTCGGGGGAGAAGGCGCCGAACACGGTGAAGAGCGAGAAGATCAGCAGCGTGGCCGTGAATGCCTTCTTGCGCCCGATGGTGTCCGCGATGGTGCCCCAGACGAAGGCGCCGAGGGCCATGCCGATGAGGTTGGACGTTCCTACCCATGCCACTTCACCCGGAGTCAGTGCCCAGTGCGTGGAGAGCAGCGGAATGAGGATGCCGTTCAGGGTCACATCCCAGGCATCGAACATGAACCCGAGCCCGCCGATCAGGAAGATCCTGCCCTGGACTTTCCATCGCCAGGGCAGTTCCTGGACCACCTGCTCGCCGCTCGGCACAGTGGTGTAAGTATTCATCGCAGCCTCCTGGGAAAAACTCTAGCCGGGCCCACTGGCGTTCACACTCAGGCTGACACGCGGGGCAACCTGCGCTTCGCGATAAACTGGCCCTATCCCCACCAACCGCGGCACTGTTCCGCGAGATAAGACGGAGACATTTGTGAGCTTCACGCAGCATGAGCGCGTATCCATTGACCGTGTTCCCATCCGCCGGGCGCTGATCTCGGTATACGACAAGACCGGTCTGGAGGAACTCGCCCAGGGCCTGCACGCAGCGGGAGTGAAGCTGGTCTCCACCGGCTCCACGGCCAAGAAGATCGCCGCCGCCGGCATTCCTGTCCAGGAGGTTGAGGAAGTCACCGGCTCGCCGGAGATGCTGGACGGCCGCGTCAAGACGCTGCACCCGCGGGTCCACGGCGGCATCCTGGCGGACCGCCGCGTGCCCGCCCACATGGAAACGCTCAGCCGCATGGAGATCGAACCTTTCGACCTGGTGGTGGTGAACCTCTACCCGTTCGTGGAAACCGTCAAGTCCGGCGCGGCCCCGGACGACGTCGTCGAGCAGATCGACATCGGCGGCCCCGCCATGGTGCGGTCGGCAGCAAAGAACCACGCCGCCGTCGCGATTGTGGTGGACCCCTCCTTCTACGGCCAGGTGGTTGCCGCGGCCGCGGAGGGCGGCTTCGACCTGAAGACCCGGCGCCGGCTGGCCGCCAAGGCGTTCGCCCACACCGCTTCCTATGACAACGCCGTGGCCACCTGGACGGCCAGCCAGTTCCTGGACGAGGACGGCGACGGCGTCATCGACTGGCCCGCCTACGCCGGCCTCTCGCTGGAGCGCTCCGAGGTCCTGCGCTACGGCGAGAACCCGCACCAGCAGGCAGCCCTGTACGTGGACAAGGCCGCGCCGGTAGGCATCGCCCAGGCAGACCAGCTGCACGGCAAGGCCATGAGCTACAACAACTTCGTGGACGCCGACGCCGCCCTGCGCGCAGCCTTCGATTTCAGCGAGCCCGCCGTGGCCGTCATCAAGCATGCAAACCCCTGCGGCGTGGCCGTGGGTTCCGCGGACGCCGCCGATCCCATTGCAGATGCGCACGCCAAGGCCCACGCCTGCGACCCCGTTTCCGCGTTTGGCGGCGTGATCGCAGCCAACCGTCCCGTCACCGCCGGCATGGCCAACACCGCCAAGGACATCTTCACCGAGGTGGTCATCGCCCCGGGCTTCGAGCCGGAAGCCGTTGAGATTCTCTCCAAGAAGAAGAACATCCGCCTGCTCGCCCTGCCCGAGGGTTACGGCCGGTACCCCACGGAGTTCCGCCAGGTGTCCGGCGGCATGCTGGTCCAGGTCAGCGACAAAGTGGACGCCGACGGCGACAACCCCGCCAACTGGACGCTCGCAGCGGGTGAAGCGGCGGACGAGAAGACCCTCGCGGACCTTGCGTTCGCCTGGACCGCCTGCCGTGCGGCGAAGTCGAACGCCATCCTGCTTGCCGCTGACGGTGCCGCCGTCGGCATCGGCATGGGCCAGGTCAACCGCCTGGATTCGTGCCGCCTGGCTGTGGAGCGGGCCAACACGCTGGGCGTGACGGTGGAGTCCGACGTCGACGGTGCCGGCGGCGCGTCCAACGCCAGCGGTTCCAACGCCCCTGAGCGTGCCCGCGGGGCCGTTGCCGCCTCCGACGCGTTCTTCCCGTTCGCCGACGGGCTGCAGATCCTGATCGACGCCGGCGTCCGTGCCGTGGTCCAGCCCGGCGGTTCCGTCCGGGACGATGAAGTGATCGCGGCAGCCAACGCGGCCGGCATCACCATGTACTTCACGGGTGCGCGCCACTTCTTCCACTGATCCCCACCGCCTCCCTTAACGACAACGGCGCCTGTCCCCGCGAAGGGGACAGGCGCCGTCGTCGTTAAGGGCAGATGGTCTAGGACCCGGCTTCACCAGCGTCCGCGTCCCTCTGCTTGAGACGCGGACCCTCCGCCGGAAGCCGGAGCTCCCGGGGCTTGGCTTCTGCCATCCGCTGCTTAGTCCAGTACTCGAGGATCTCCTCGTGCGTCTGCGTCACGTCGCTGGGGGTGACCGAAGGGTCCTGGCCGGATTCGTTGCTAGGAGAGTGCTGCACTTTGGTAAGTTGCCTGGATGACCGTGCCCCAGTAGGGGCCGTACATGATGTTGGAGCCGGTGTAGCCGTAGCTGTTGACGGAGTTCTGGACGCCGGAGGAGCTGGTGCCGATGAACCACGGGCCGCCGGACGAGCCGCCGGTCATGTCGCATGGGATGCCCTGCGTGCCGAACTGCGGGTTGTTGCCGTCAGGGCTGGCCGTTCCGGTGCAGCTTTTCAGGGTCTCGCCGTTGAACGGGCGGGCCGCGGGGTAGCCGAAGGCCTTATAGGTGAGGCCGTACGCCTGGTTGAAGGCGACGCCGGACCCGCCAACGACGTCGGTCAAGTTCTGGTTGTTCAGCCGGTTCATCACGGCGAAGCCGGTGTCGTAGGCCATGTCCCCGCCGGCGCTCCACTGGGTGGGGGCGAAGTACTTCCGGGCCGTCCATTTTCCGTACGGCGTAGCCCCGTTGTCGTAGGCAGGAACAAAGATGAAGTTCGTGGCGAACGCACCCGGGCCCTCGTTGAGGCAATGCCCCGCCGTGGCTACCGTGCTCTTATTGACCGACGACACCGCGTTGGCAGAGCACACATAGTTCGCGCCACCCAGGGTGAAGAAGACCTTCCCGATGTGCTTCACCGGGGCCTCACTGGCAGCGATGGTCTGTTTGCCGCGGGTGGGGCTGACCTGCGAGCCCTTTCCCTTTTCGACGGGAACAGCTGAGCGGTTGCCGCGTTCCAGGGCCTTGCCGGCCAAAACATCGCCCGGGATGGCGCCCTTCATCCTGTCCGCCGTCCAGTATTCGGCCGCGCCGGTGCCGTCGACGGTGACGCTGGCGATGGCCGGGGTGTTCTTGTCTTCTGTGGCCGGTGCGGCTGAGGCTCCGCCGGCCGTGGCAACTGCCAGGACGGCGGCGGCGGAAAGGCTCAGGAAGCACGAAGCGAGAGACCTGGTGCGTGTCATTGGTGTCCTGTCTGAACGGGGTATCGGCCCCGGCGCGGGCCGGAGAGTGACGTAGCGAATTTACCGTCGCATGACAAGTTTGTAAATAGTAGTGACGTATCATGTAGGGCCCTGTGCCCGTTATCGGCGCGGGAAGGCAGGCTTATTCCGACGGCGGGAGGGCACGCGGGTGCGTGCCGCCGTCGGCTGTTCTGCATCGCTGTAATCCTACTCACCGCGGGGTAATCAAGCGGCGCCGGTAAGGTTCAAACCCGCGTCCTCGGGTAAGTTGTAGATGGTGAAATAGACCGACATTTCACAACCAAGCCGACCCACAGGGAGACGCCCGCGCATGTCCAAGATTATCTACACCCACACCGACGAAGCGCCGATGCTGGCTACCTATTCGTTCCTGCCCATCATCGAGGCGTTCGCTTCGACCGCAGGTGTGGAGGTGGAGACCCGCGACATTTCGCTCGCCGGCCGCATCATCGCCGTGTTCGGTGACTACCTCACCCCGGAGCAGCAGATCGGTGACGCACTTGCTGAACTGGGCGAACTGGCGAAGACGCCGGAAGCCAACATCATCAAGCTGCCGAACATCAGCGCGTCCATCCCGCAGCTGAAGGCCGCTATTGCAGAGCTGCAGGGCCAGGGCTATGCACTGCCGGACTACCCGGACAACCCCTCCTCGGATGAGGAGACGGCCATCCGCTCCCGCTACGACAAGATCAAGGGCTCGGCCGTGAACCCGGTCCTGCGCGAGGGCAACTCGGACCGCCGGGCACCACTGTCCGTCAAGAACTACGCCCGCCAGAACCCGCACTCCATGGGGGCCTGGACCGCAGACTCCAAGACCAACGTGGCCACCATGGGCAAGGACGACTTCCGCTCCAACGAGAAGTCGGTGGTCATCGAGTCCGAGGGCACCATCGCCATCCAGCTGGTCCGCGAAGACGGCTCCGTGAAGGTCCTGAAGAAGGCCTTCTCGGTCCAGGCCGGCGAGGTTGTGGACGGCACCGTCATGCGCGCCGCCGCACTGGACGAATTCCTCAAGGCCCAGGTTGCCCGCGCCAAGGAAGAGGGCGTGCTGTTCTCCGCACACCTGAAGGCCACCATGATGAAGGTTTCCGACCCCATCATCTTCGGCCACGTGGTGAAGGCCTACTTCTCGGAGCTTTTCGAGACCTACGGCAAACAGCTCGCCGCCGCCGGCATCAGCCCGAACAACGGCCTGGCCGCCATCCTGAGCAGCCTCGAAGACCTGCCCGAGGACGTGCGCGAAGGCGTCCAGTCGCTGATCAAGAAGGGCCTCGAAGACGGTCCGGCGCTGGCTATGGTGGACTCGGACAAGGGCATCACCACCCTGAACGTCCCGTCCGACGTCATCGTGGACGCGTCCATGCCGGCCATGATCCGCAGCTCCGGCCACATGTGGGGCCCGGACGGCAAGGAAGCCGACACCCTGGCCGTCCTGCCGGACAGCTCCTACGCCGGCATCTACCAGGTGGTCATCGATGACTGCCGCGCCAACGGCGCCTACGACCCCACCACCATGGGGACCGTGCCGAACGTTGGCCTCATGGCGCAGGCCGCAGAGGAATACGGCAGCCACGACAAGACCTTCGAGATCCAGGAGCCGGGAACCGTCCAGATCGTTGACGGCTCCGGCAACGTCCTGATCGAACACCAGGTCTCCGAGGGCGACATCTGGCGCGCCTGCCAGACCAAGGACCTCCCCATCCGCGACTGGGTCAAGCTGGCCGTCACCCGCGCCCGCGCCTCCCAGACCCCCGCCGTGTTCTGGCTGGACGAGGAGCGCGCCCACGACGCCAACCTCATCGCCAAGGTCAACGAGTACCTGAAGGACCACGACACCGAGGGCCTGGACATCCAGATCATGTCCCCGGTCAAGGCCATCGCCTACACCCTGGAGCGGATCCGCAAGGGCGAGGACACCATCTCCGTGTCCGGCAACGTCCTCCGCGACTACCTCACGGACCTGTTCCCCATCCTGGAACTGGGCACCAGCGCCAAGATGCTCTCCGTTGTTCCGCTGATGAACGGTGGCGGCCTCTTCGAAACCGGCGCCGGCGGTTCCGCGCCGAAGCACGTCCAGCAGCTCCTGAAGGAAAACCACCTGCGCTGGGACAGCCTCGGTGAGTTCCTGGCCCTGGCCGTCAGCTTCGAGCACCTGGCCACCACGGCGGGCAACGCCCGCGCACAGGTCCTCGCAGACACCCTGGACCGCGCCACCGGCACCTTCCTGCTCGAGAACAAGTCCCCGAGCCGCCGCGCCGGCGAGCTCGACAACCGCGGCAGCCACTACTTCCTGGCCCGCTACTGGGCCGAGGAACTGGCCAAGCAGACGGACGACGCCGACCTCGCCGCCGCCTTCAGCTCCGTCGCCGACGAGCTGACCTCGAAGGAGGACACGATCGTCGGCGAGCTGGCCGAGGTCCAGGGTTCGCCCGTGGACATCGGAGGCTACTACCGTCCGGACGACGCCAAGGCTTCGGCAGTGATGCGCCCGTCGGCCACCCTGAACAAGGTCATTGCCACCCTGAGCTAGGTGAAGCGCTGCTGCGGCAGCCGTAAAGACAAAGGAGGCGGTGGCCCGGTAAACGGGGCGCCGCCTCCTTCGTCATGACAGGTGAATGGTGGCTGAGCCAAATTGAGGCCAGATCAGAGCCTGCAGCGGCTTAGTCGTTGCCCTTGCCCCTGTCGTCCCTCTTGTCGTCGTCCTTGTCGTCATCCTTGTCGGCTTCCTGCGGCTGGGGCTCCGGCACCGGAGTGGGTGCCGGCTCCTGGACGGCCGGGGGAGGAGCCTGGGTAGCGGCCTGCTCAACTGCGGCCTGGTCAGCTGCCGCCTGCTCAGCCGTGGCTTTATCCGCTGCCGCCTGCTCAGCCGTGGCTTTTTCCGCTGCAGCCTTTTCCGCCGCGGCTATTGCATCCTCGAGGTCTGCGCGCACAGCAGTGGCGATGGTGGTGATGCTCCGCCGTCGTTCCTCGGAAATATCGCCCTTTGCCTGGGCAGCTTCAAGCTCGGCTTCGAGCCCGTCCAGGGCTTTCAGGGCTGCCGCAGGGTCGCTTTGCGACGAAGCCTGCGTCACCTCAAGGACCCGGGCCTGGAGCTGGCGGGCAGCATCACGCTGCAGTCCCGTTTCCGCGGTAGCGCAGCCGGTGAGCAGGCTTGCTGCCACCAGGGTGGCTGACCAGGCAAGGGCCAGCCGGTTGCCCCGGTTAAACCTCACGGTTCCACGCTTTTCTGCAATTCTTCCAAATGCTCACCCAGGACGCCGGTCACCTCGGGATAGGGCACGACGTCGGCGGGAGCCTGGGCGTTGAGGGTCATCAGGACCGCGGCGACAGCCGCGGCAACCACCACCAGCCCCATGACCACGGCCAACCAAAAGCGCTTAGTCCGGGTTTGCGGATGCAAGGAAGGTCCTGCGGCAGGATTGTCAGCCGGTGCAGGCTGGACGGCCTGCGGTTCAGGGCGGGCTGCTGCGGGTTCTTCCTGTGCTGCTGCAGGTGCGGGTTTATCGGGGGAAGCAGCCGCCTCGCGGATCTCTTCCACCGATTCCTCGGCAGTGATGGAAGGCGGGTGGAAAGGCATGGCGGGCAGTACCCTGGTTGTTTCCGGCGCCAGCTCCCCGGGGGTCGAGGCCGGTGACACCAGAGCCTGCCGCAGCGCGGTTTCGATGTCCGCGGCGGCTGGCCGCTCCAGCGGCTCGATGGCGGTCATGGAGCGGATGAGGTCTGCCCATTCGGAGGGGACGTCGTCCGGGATCTCGGGTGCCCGGTGCAGGCGGGCAACTGCAGACTCCACCGCGCCGCCCGGGTACTCCACCGCGCCCTTGATGCATTCCAAAAGCACGAGGCCCAGCGAATAAATATCGGATGCGGGGGAGAGGGGCTGGCCCATGGCCTGTTCAGGGCTGAGGTAGGCGGCCGTTCCCACCATGGTTCCGGTCGCCGTGAGCCTGGTTGAATCGGCGATCCGGGCGATGCCGAAGTCGGTCAGCTTCGGGCGCAGCGGCTCGCCGGGACGGATCTGGACCAACAAGATGTTCGCGGGCTTGATGTCCCGGTGAATAATGCCGAGTCCGTGGACGTAGGCCAGGGCATCGGCGATGCCCGCGCCGATGACGGCCAACTCCTCCAGCGGGACGGTGCTGTGCCGGATCCGGGTGCGCAGGTCCTGGCCCTCCACCAGTTCCATGGTGAGGAACGGGCGGGGCTCGTCGGGTATGCGGTCATCGATCCCGGCGTCGAAAAGGGTGACCAGGCCCGGATGATTCAGTGTGGCCAGAAGCTGGATTTCTGCTTCCTGGCGCTTCAGTTCATCGGCGTCCGGGGCCTGCGGTGCGAAGAGCTTGAGGGCTACATCGCGGCCCAGGTTTTCGTCCCGGGCACAATACACGGATGACATTCCGCCACGGCCAATAACTTCACCCAACCGATAACGTCCGCCAACCACTTCATTCGTAATGGAGCTAGGCGATTCCGCCACCATGACCGTTCCTCCCGGTGCGCTGCGGCACTGTCGTACTCAAATTATACGGGGGCTACGGCCGAACTAGCGATTGGTCCGGATGTACCGGTGGGGGCATACCGGTGGTCCGGAGGCGAAACAGGTGCTTTCGCCACCGGACCACCAGCCACAAGGACATGTGTGCTGAGGACATGTTTGCGTTTGATTTTGGTGCTTCTAGGGGCCTCATCTCCTTCAGCCTGCTGGTTGCTGCCGCTTCAGGCGCATGACGCAGGCGTTGTCTGATCCTTTAGTACGGTTAGGACACCTTGCGCTTGCGAAGCATCAGGAGTCCGGCCACCAGCAGCAGCAGGGCGAGCGGGACCAGGGAGGCGTCCATGCCCGTGTTTGCCAGGGTATTGGCGGACCGGGGCTGCACGTTCCGCTCGGTGGTGTCCGCCGCAATGGCGCCGCCCACCGCGGTGGAACCTGCCGGTGCTACGGAGAAGCTGCCGGTCCCGGCGGTGGCAGTGCCCCCGCCGTTGGCGCCGTTGTTCGTGCCCGTGGTGCCGTTGTCGGTACCATTTCCGCTGCCGGAGCTGTTATCGGTGCCGGGGTTGTCCGTGCCGGGATCAAGGGTGCCAACACCGCCGGTGTTGCCGTCACCCGGAGTGCCGGTGCCGGGGTTTTCGGTGCCGTTGCCGCCGCCCACGACGCCGATACCTAGGTCAATCCCGAGATCGACACCTGCATCGAGACTGCCGTTGCCGCCGGTGGTGCCGGTTCCGAGGTCGAGGCCGAGGGCGGCGTCTACGACGGTGTCGAGTCCGCCGGTGGTGCCGTCTGTGCCGGTGACGTTTCCGAGGCCCAGGTTGAGGCCAAGGGCTGCGTCAACGGCGGCATCGAGTCCGCCGGTGGTGCCGTCTGTGCCGGTGACGTTTCCGAGGCCGAGGGCTGCGTCAACGGCGGCATCCAGGCCTCCGGTGGTTCCGTCCGTACCCGTCACACCGCCCAACCCCAGAGCTACGTCGGCGGCAACGGCTGCATCTGTTGCTACGCCATCTCCGCTACCGGCGCCCAGGGTGATGTCAGCTGCTGCAGCCACATCAGTGGCGCCTGTGCCTGTGCCGGTGGCTGTGCCAAGGGCGAGGGCGGCGTCTGCGGCTACGGCCACGTCCGTTGCGGTCGTATCGGCTACCGTTCCGGTCCCGAGGCCGACGGCGACATCGGCTGCAGCGGCGACGTCGGTGGTACCCGTGGCCGTGCCGAGGGCGAGGGCGGCGTCTGCGGCTACGGCCACGTCCGTGGCGGTCGTATCGGCAACCGTTCCGGTCCCGAGGCCGACGGCGACATCGGCTGCAGCGGCGACGTCGGTGGTACCCGTGGCCGTGCCGAGGCCCAGATCGACGTCGGCGACAGCGGCCAGGTCAGTGGTGCCTGTGCCGGTTCCCGTGGCGGTGCCCAGGGCGAGGGCGGCGTCTGCGGCTACGGCCACGTCCGTCCCGGTCGTATCGACAATGGTTCCGGTTCCGAGGCCGACGGCGACGTCAGCTACGACGGCGGCATCTGCTACGGCGGCGACGTCCGTTGAGCCGGACGGCGTTGGGTCACCCAGCAGGCCCAACGACGTCGTGTCAGCGGACGCCGCCGCCGAGATGAGGGCGGAGGCGGAAAGATCCGATCCGCTAGTGGTGTCCGCAGCGTTTGCCGCGGTGCAGCCGACGGCTAGGAGCCCGCCGGCAAAGAGGGTGCCAAGCAGCCCCCTGCGAAGGTTGGAACTCATGGTGATGTCTCCTGAAAGAGTTGAGGTTCGAGCGCTGGTCAGCTGCCCGTATGGCCACGTGCTGCCCAAAAGGGCAGGGTGGACTCAACTAGTCAGGAGAAGAACCGGGGTCGAAGGACACCGGTGCGGGAGCGTGCTCGGGAGCATCGTCGGCGAGTACTGCGCCGACATCAGGAAGCTTGAAGTCGAAGGAGTTCAGCCACGCGGCGGAGCCGGAAGAACCGGCGGGGGAACCGCTGCTGCCGCTGCCTGAACCGGGCGCAGCCGGGACCTGGGCAGGGTGCGGTGAGGCCTCCGTCGTATCGGGCTGGTCACCAGTCATTGCAGGCACGGTGCGGCCGGCCGGGGGAACGGCAGATGTGCCCGCGAGAGCGGTTGCCTCCGTGCCGGCCGTTCCTGCTCCCCGAATGGTTTGATCAGCGCCAATAGCGCCGTCGCCGGCAGGCACCACATCGGTCACTGCAGATGCGCTTCCGGAATCTGCAGGTACGGCCGGAAGGACGTCCAGAGCAGGTTCTTCCCCGGCTGCCACCTCGGGCAGTTCGGGAACCGGAACAGGAAGCGGAGCAGTGCCGGTCACAACATCCGCTACTGGCTGCAGTACGGGCTCAAGTGCAGGAAGAGTCTCAACGACCGGTGGCACAACAGTTTCCACCACGGCGGTGGTTGCGCCGTCGGCAATCTGTGCAACTGGCGCGGAAATGGC
This sequence comes from Arthrobacter sp. Y3221159, assembly GCF_059089885.1. Lineage (NCBI taxonomy): Bacteria > Bacillati > Actinomycetota > Actinomycetes > Micrococcales > Micrococcaceae > Arthrobacter > Arthrobacter sp. Y3221159. The sequence continues at coordinate 174,990 of NZ_JBNHFC010000005.1, read as the reverse complement.
ATCAACGGTGCCGGCCGGAACCACCTGGTTCACCACCGGTACGGAGGCAACGAGGTTATCCGCCACAGTTGAGACCTGCCCCGCTACGGGTTGCAGCAGGCGGGCCGCAGGTGGCGCCGCGGGGACCTGGACAGGTGGTGCGGGCAGTGCCGGGACAAGACTCTCCGTCACCGACTGCGTTGAGCTGGTGACGCCCCCCAACAGGGATGATGTGTCCGGAAGCAGGTCTGCAGAGGCGGACGTGGCCGAGAATGTCAGCCAGGTGAAGGCAGCGGCGCCGGCCATAAGGACCGGCCGCAGGGCACGCCACGGTGAATGAGCTTCACCCACGCGTACCACCCCCAGTACTGCTGCATTCGACGATGCCTATAGCGTAAGACCGGATATTGCGGAAAGTCTAGGGAGTTCTAAAACAAATCGACAAACTCAAAACATTCCCGGGTAAACATCATGACAGCTCGCAAATGTCCGTCATGCAAATGTTCGCAGGAGAAAAACAGGCAGGCGTTCTAATGCGAATCCGCCTATCAGTTATGCCTTCAGTGGCTGTCATTCGGGTAGCTGACGCCGAGCTGTGCACGCACGCCATCAAAGAGACGCATCGTGTTCAGCGAATCCTCGAGCGGCATCACGGGGCTTTCGATGAGGCCCTGCTGGATGCAGCGCGTTACCTCACGCAGCTCGTAGGTGTAACCCTTGCCCACGACTTCGAAGGTCTCGGTCCTGTGGTCGGTACGGCCTGTGACAACGCTGAGTTTGTGGGGGTTGTTGATGGACCCGATGCTTTGCAGGAAGCCGAGGTTGCCGGCCACGGTAGCGGTGCGTGGACCGTGGGACAACAGCGATGAGGTGAGTTGGACCTGCGCGCCGTCGCTGTAGCCAAGGGTCATCGCGTTCTGGGCGTCCACGCCGTCGTCGTTGACGAAGCCTGTGGCGCTGACCGTCTGGGGAAAGCCCAGGGTTCCCAGCGCCCAGAGCAGGGGGTAGACCGAAATGTCCAGGAGTGCTCCGCCGCCGTCCCCGCGTGCCCACAGTCGGGAGGTGGGGGAGTACGGAGCGGGGAAGCCGAGGTCGGCCGAGACCCAATGAAGGTCTCCGAGTTCGCCGGAGGCGGCAATCTCGAACGCCCGCTGCATGGCCGGCAGGAAGCGGCTCCAGACTGCCTCCATCAGGAACAGGTTGCGGCTCCCGGCGACGTCGATGAGCTCCGCGGCTTCGCGGGCATTGACGGTGAATGCCTTTTCGCAGAGGACGTGCTTGCCGGCGTTGAGGGCCGCGAGGACAATCTGGTGGTGCTGGGCATGCGGGGTGGCGACATAGACGACGTCCACCGCCTCATCGGCGAGCAGTCGCTGGTAGCCGTGCACGCCGTCGTCGTCCCCGTATGCAGTGAAGACGCCGTACGCCGCGGCGAAGGCGTCTGCCGTCCCCTGGCCCCGGGAACTGACGGCATAAAGTTCCGCGTCCTCCAGCAGGGCAAGGTCCTGGGCCACTGACCGGGCAACGCCGCCAGTGGCGATGATTCCCCAGCGCAGGGAGTCCCCGGTGGCGGAACGGGGGTCCGTGTTGGGCTGGCTGGACAGCCACGGCGTGGCGATGGGCGCGCTCATGGCCCAATCCTGTCACAGCGCTGCGGAAGGGTTTGCTGTTTACCCGCCAAAACTGCGCCGGCGTTCGGGAATGGGCCGCCGGAAGTGAGAGAGCGTTCGTCAGGAGGGCCCCAGAGGTGGAGCGGCAGCTTTGGGTCGGGGCCCGGCGGATGCCTAGAGCTATAAGGCATTCACCACCCCGCAGGCAGTGCGAAACCACGCGCTGCAGTTCACGGGCCCGGGAGTGCTGGCCGTCAAGCGGTAAAGCTCCTGCAACATGAGGAAAGCCCGGGCCTCCGAAGCGGAGGACCGGGCTTTTCCGGAGTGGGACTACTTGGTGATGGGTTCGAGTACGGGATCGCCCTGGTAAGCGGTCTTCACGTTCTCGGAGGTGACGATGACTGGCTCCAGCAGGTAGGCCGGGACAGTCTTGACCCCGTTGTTGTAGGAGTTGGGATCGTTGATCTCCAGTTCCTTGCCGGCCTGGAGGTCCTTCACCATGGTGATGGCGTGCTCCACGAGCTTGCGGGTGTCCTTGTTGATGGTGGAGTACTGCTCGCCGGCCATGATCGACTTGACAGACTCAACCTCGGAGTCCTGGCCGGTGACGACGGGGATCTCCTTGCCGGCGGCCTTGACGGAGGTCAGGACTGCGCGGGCCAAGGTGTCGTTGGGGGAGAGGACGCCGTCGAGCGACTCGCTGGAGTAGCTGCCGGTGAGCAGGGTGTCTGCGCGGCGCTGGGCGTTCTCAGCCTTCCAGCCCTGCGTGACAGCCTGTTCGAAGTCGGTCTGGCCGGAAAGGACCTTCAGGGTGCCGTCGTCGATCTTCGGCTTGAGGACGCTCATGGCGCCGTCGAAGAAGACCTTCGCGTTGGCGTCGTCAGGAGAGCCGGCGAAGAGTTCGATGTTGTAAGGACCGGAACCCTTCTTCTCTTCGAGGCCTTCCAGCAGTGCCTGGCCCTGGAGCTCGCCCACCTTGAAGTTGTCGTAAGCCACGTAGTAGTCCACGTTCTCGGTGTTCAGCAGCAGGCGGTCATAGGCGATGACGATGGCACCGGAATCTTTGGCCTGTTTGAGCTGGGTGCCCAGCTGGGAGCCGTCGATGGCGCCCACGATGATGACCTTGGCACCCTTGGTGACCATGGCGCTGACCTGGTTCTGCTGTTCGGACACGCCGCCGTTGGCGAACTGCACGTCAGGCTTGAAGCCAGCCTCGCTGAGGCCCTCATTGAACAGCTTCTCCGCGAGGACCCAGTTTTCACTGGTCTTCTGCGGAAGTGCGACGCCAATGGAGGCGCCCTCTTCGAATCCGCCAGCACCCTCGGTCCCGCCGCCCGTGCCGGTTTCCGAACGGCCGCAGCCCGTCAGCGCCAGTGCTGCGATGGCAGCTACCGCTGCGGCCTTTCCTGCTTTACCAAACATACGCATTGTTGGTTCTCTTTCTCTTTTGTGGTGAAACGCTATTCAGGCTGTAAGGCTCAGGCTTCCCGGGCGATTGCTTCCTTGGTGGAGGTGGTCTCGTCCGGCTGGAGGGGGTTGCTGGGGCCGCCACCGGAGGGGCGGTTGAAGTTTTGGGTGAGCAGGCCGATGATCGACTTCTTGCCCTGGCTCTTGTTGTAAACGTCAAAGGCGACGGCGATCAGGAGCACCAGGCCTTTGATGATCTGGGTGAGGTCCGCGCCAATGCCCAGGAGCTGCAGGCCGTTGTTCAGGACTGCCATGACCAGGCCACCGATAATGGATCCGACCACGGTGCCCACACCGCCGGTGACAGCTGCACCGCCGATGAAGACTGCGGCGATGGCGTCAAGTTCCCAGCCGACGCCGTCGAACGGTCCGGATGCGGTGGACCGGCCCACGAAGATCATGCCCGCCAGGCCGGCCAGGATGGACATGTTCATCATGACCAGGAAGTTGACCTTCTTGGACTGGACGCCGGACAGTTCGGCCGCGTGACGGTTGCCACCCACTGCGTAGACGTGGCGGCCCAGGACGGTGCGGGAGGAGATGAAGCCGTAGATCAGGACCAGGACTGCCAGGATGAGGCCGGGGATCGGGAACGACGTGCCGGGCCGACCGGTGGCGAAGAGGTATGTGGCGTAGAGGATGGCGGCCGCGATCAGGACCAGTTTCAGTGCGGTGACCCACATTTCCGGGACCTCCGCGCCGAGGGCCTTGGCGCGTGCACGGGACCGGAGTTCGCCCCAGACCACAAATGCAGCGGCGGCGATGCCCAGCAGGAGGGTGAGGTTGTTGAACCCGGTGTTCGGGCCGACTTCGGGAAGGTAGCCTGCCCCGAGGTACTGGAAATCGCTCGGGACCGGGATGGTGTTGGACTTGCCGACGAACTGGTTGAAGCCGCGGAAGAGGAGCATGCCGGCGAGCGTGACGATGAATGCGGGTATCCCCACGTAGGCGACCCACCACCCTTGCCAGGCGCCGATCAGCGCCCCGAGCGCCAGGCCCAGGAGCACGCCGGCGTACCAGGGGATGCCCCAGTCCCTGATGGCCAGGGCAACGGTGACCCCTACGAAGGCTGCAATGGAGCCCACGGAGAGGTCGATATGCCCGGCGATGATGACCAGGACCATGCCGATGGCCAGGATCAGGATGTAGGAGTTGCCGTTGAAGAGGTTGATGACGTTGCCGGGGGTGAGGGTCCGGCCGTCGGTGGCGATTTGGAAGAAGACGATCAGTGCCACAAGGGCGAAGATCATGCCGAACTGGCGGGTGTTGCCGCCAAACAGCTTTTTGAGGGCGTTCATGGTGTCAGTCCTTGTGTCCGGAAGGTTCTGGGATGATCCAGAGGGTCAGGCGGCTTCGGCTTTTCGTGCGGAGGTCATTAGTTTCATCAGGCTTTCCTGGCTGGCCTCGTCTTTGTTGAGGACGCCGGTGATGGCGCCTTCGAAGATGGTGTAGATGCGGTCGGACAGGCCCAGGAGTTCGGGGAGCTCCGAAGAGATGACGATGACCCCCTTCCCCTGGTTGGCGAGCTGCTGGATGATGCCGTAGATCTCGTACTTGGCGCCAACGTCGATGCCGCGGGTGGGTTCATCCAGGATCAGCAGGTCCGGATCGGTGAACATCCACTTCGACAGGACCACCTTCTGCTGGTTGCCGCCGGAGAGCTTGGCAACCCCTTCCTCCACGGACGGGGTCTTGGTGCGCAGCGACTTGCGGTACTGCTCAGCCACCGTGAATTCCTGGTTGGGATCCACCACGAAGTTGCGGCTGATCTTCTTCAAGTTGGCAGCCACCGTGGTGGTTTTGATGTCGTCCAGCAGGTTCAGCCCCAGGGACTTGCGGTCCTCCGTGACGTAGCCCAGCCCGGCGTCAATGGCCTGGCGGACGGACTTCAGGGTGATTTCCTTGCCGTCCTTGTAGATCTGGCCGCTGATGAACCGGCCGTAGGAGCGGCCGAAGACGGAGCGGGCAAGCTCGGTGCGGCCCGCGCCCATGAGCCCGGCGAACCCGACGATTTCGCCCCGGCGGACGAAGAAGCTGGAGTTCTTGCAGACCAGCCGGTCCTGCACGTTGGGATGCCCCACGGTCCAGTTCTTGACCTCGAAGAACACCTCGCCGATCTTGGGCGTGTGGTCCGGGAACCGGGATTCGAGCGCGCGGCCCACCATGCCCTTGATGATGCGGTCCTCATCCACGCCGTCGGCCTTCACGTTCAGCGTTTCGATGGACTTGCCGTCACGGATGATGGTGATCTCGTCGGCAATCTGCTCAATCTCGTTGAGCTTGTGGGAGATGATGATGCTGGTGATGCCCTTGCCCTTCAGGCCCAGCATCAGGTCCAGCAGGTGCTGGGAGTCAGACTCGTTCAGCGCTGCAGTGGGCTCGTCCAGGATAAGGATCTTCACGGACTTGTTCAGGGCCTTGGCGATTTCCACCAGCTGCTGCTTGCCGACGCCGATTTCCTTGATGGGGGTGTCGGGGTCCTCGCGCAGGCCCACCCGGGCCAGGAGGTCCAGGGACCGGAGCCGTGCTTCCGCCCAGTCAATGACGCCGCGCTTGGTGGGTTCGTTGCCCAGGAAGATGTTCTCCATGATGGACAGTTCCGGGATCAGCGCCAGCTCCTGGTGGATGATCACGATGCCGGCGTGCTCGCTGGCCCGGATGTCCCGGAACTGCTGGACCTGCCCCTGGTAGACGATGTCGCCGTCGTAACTGCCGTAGGGATATACCCCCGAAAGGACCTTCATCAGGGTTGACTTGCCGGCGCCGTTCTCACCGCAGATCGCGTGGATCTCTCCCGCTTTAACCCGCAGGCTTACGTTATCCAACGCCTTCACGCCGGGGAATTCCTTGGTGATGGACCGCATCTCCAGGATGATCGGTTCGTTTTGCCTGGCCTGGGACGTCATAAGCCCTAACCCTCCAATGCAATGACTTCTTTGTCCGGCCGGCAAAGCGCAGGGCCGTCTGATGAAAAAGTAAACTGGATCACAGCTGTTGTCGTCAAGTCTTGAACGCAATTGCCGGATAACGAAACGGTCTAGCTTTTCCTGATTCCGGCATGCTGGAACACCAGCGCCGCCGCCCCAAGCGCTTCGGCACGGTCCCCGAGGGAGGACATGGTCAGGGTGGTGGTTTCGCCGATCACCGGCACCGCGTGCCGCACGAGGCCGCGGCGGATCGGATCCAGCAGCAGGTCGCCGAGGCCCGCCAGGGGCCCGCCCACTACGATCACTTCCGGGTTGATCAAGTTGGCAACATTGCCCAGGGCGCGGCCCACGGACAGACCTGCGTCGTCCACGACGCGCAGCGTCGCGGGGTCCCGGTTCAAGGCCTTCCGGACGATGTCTGCAGGCGTCAGGGGCCGGTCCTCCCCGCGGCTAAGGAGCTCGATCATGGTGGTGGTGGAGGCGATGGTTTCCAGGCAGCCACGGTTCCCGCAGCGGCAGACAAGGCCCTGCTCGTGAATGGTCGCGTGGCCTATCTCGCCGGTGATCCCAACGTTCCCGTAGTAGGGGGCGCCGTTGAGGATCAACCCTGCGCCAATGCCCGAACCGATCTTCAGGAACATCAGGTTGCTGACCCCTGTGTGCTGCCCCCAGGTCACCTCCGACCACGCGCCCAGATTCGCGTCGTTGTCAACAAGTACGGGTATTCTCAAGGTTTCCTCAATGTGCTGGAGGATGTTGATACCCACCCATTCGGGAAGGATGGCCCCCTGCGCCACGGTTCCGGTCCGGCGGTCGATGGGTCCAGGAATTCCGACGCCGGCACCCACCACGGCGGACCGTTCAATGCCGCTGTCCTGCAACAGTTTGTCCAGCAGGACGACGGCGGCCTGGATCCCCTCCTCTGCCTGGTGGCCGAGGGGAAGCATCACCGATTCCTCCGCAATGATGTGGTAGCTGAGCGAAGCGAGGACCACCCGCAGATGCCGCCGGCCAAAGTCGATCCCCACCGCCACGGCACCGTTGCTGTTGAGCCTGACGTTCAGCGCCCGGCGGCCGGAACTGGTGATCGGTTCCGTGGATGCGAGGCCCGTGTCCAGCATGATTTTGACGATGTTGGACACCGTTGCGGTGGAGAGGCCCGTCTGCCGGGCAAGCTCTGCCTGGGTGGACGGACCGCCCATCAGGCTCTCGATGATCCGCTGCTGGTTCAACTGCCGCAGGGCAGACTGGGAACCCGGATTTTTTGGCTTGCTCCTCGTTGAGCGCGGGGTTGCGGACATGCTAAGAAGATTGCCCTATCCGCAGTCTTGGCGTCAAGAAGTTAACGCATTACTGCTGCAGGGCCGCATGCGGAGGGCCGGGACGATCCGGCCGCCTAGATTCGCCCTGCGGTGCAAATGGCCCCGCCCTTTGCCCGGCCCCTCTGGCTACGCTGGGAAGAGCGGCCCGTCACGCGGCCGCTCCAACGATGGAAGGTGGTAGCGGTGCTGCTGGCACTCTTGCAGGCAAACTCTGCAGTCCTTGATCCTGAGGCCAACTGTGCCGTCATCCATGCCGCCGCCCGGGAAGCAGCAGCGGCCGGCGCCCGCGTGCTGGTCACCCCGGAGCTTTTCCCGGTGGGGTACGCCCCCCGGAAAGTCCGGTCCGGGCTGGATCCGGCAATCCTCCCCGTGCTTCGCGAAAGGCTCGCCGCCACCGCCCGCCATCACGGCATCGGGCTGGTCTACAGCCTTCCCCGTGTCACGGCCGAGGGGGACTGGCAGATCAGCGCCACCCTGCTGGCTGCGAACGGGGACGTGCTGCTGGAGTACGGGAAAATCCATTTGTTCGGACCCGACGAGCGTGCCGCCTTCAGTCCGGCAGCAGAGCGTCCCGCCGTCGTGGACTTCCAGGGGATCCCCACGTCCATGGTCATCTGCTACGACGTGGAATTCCCGGAAGCCGTGCGCGCCGCGGCGGCCGGCGGTGCCGAGCTGCTGTTGGTGCCCACGGCACTGGCCCATGGGTTCGACGACGTCCCCCAGGTGCTGCTGCGGGCCCGGGCACTTGAAAGCCAGCTGACCGTCGCGTACGCCAACCATTCGGGAGTGGAGGACGGGTGCAGGTTCCTCGGCGGCAGCGTTGTGGCCGGGCCGGACGGGAAGCTGCTGGCCGCAGCGGGGGAAGGGCCGCAATTGCTCTTCACGGAAGTGGATGCGGAAGCGGCGAAGCGTGAGCGGGCCGCCGTGCCCTATCTGGACGAGCGCCGCCCTGACCTCTACCGCGCCTGGGAAGCCTAAGTACCTGTATCGCCGGCTGGCGCTCCGCTGCCTGGCAACGCCGCGAAGTCGGCAAACTGCAGGGCGATCCATAGCTCGGCCCGCGTTCCGGCGTGCGCCAGGTCCACATCCAGGATTTCCGCCAGGGCGTTGATCTGCCGGCGGACGCTGTTCCGGTGCAGTCCTGTGTCCTTGGCTGTCGCGTCCCAGTTGCCGTTCGCGCCCAACCATGCACGGAGGACCTGGAGCTGGGCTTGGCGGCGCTCCGGCTCCTGCCCAAGAACAGGCGCCAGCAGGCGGGAAGCCAGCATCCCGCCTGCCTCACCGCCCAAAAGGCCCGTGACGGACCACGTCAATTCTTCTTCCCGGACGGTGGTCCCGGTGGCCTGGACCCGGGGACGCAATGCCGAAGCGCTGCGGTAGGCGGCGGCAAGGCCTGGCAGTTCCGTGGCCCGGCCCACCACCAGCCGCCAGCCCAACTGCTCCACCTCGGCCAGCAGCTGGTCGTCCACCTTCAGCCGTGTCACGGCGGCAAAGCCGTAGTCCGTAAGTTCCACCATTTTCGTATCGAACAGCCGCCGCCACTGCAGCAGTTCGCGCACAGGACCGTCGGCGGCAGCCGCTGCCTTGGGCCGGGTTCCCTGTACCACCCGGACCAGCCCGTTGCGGGTGCCCCCGACGCTCTGCGCCAGCAGGTCCCTCATGGTGTCCAGCTCCGTGGTGCTGGCCCCTGCAATGCTTTCCGGATGCAGGAGCAACGCCGTGGCCAGCTGGCTGGGAGCCAGGGAACCACTGGTCCGCTGCCGGACCAGGAGTTCCAGCAGGCCCACTACCGAGGAGACCACGTTGTTCTGCGCCGGGGTCAGCGGCTTGTCCGTGCCAAGCAGCAGGCCGCCCAGGGTGGCGTCCCTGGTGCTCCGCAGCGGGTGGCCGAACACCAACGCTGATCCTGGAACATCAAAGGCTTCGGTCTCCACGCGTGGGCCGCTTCCGGTGAGGAGCCTTTTGACCAGCGGCTGGAGCGTGGAAAGTTCGACGGCGGTGCCCGCCCGGGCGCGTACCCTGCCGTCCGCGCCAACCAGGATGGCCCATGCCGGAACCCGCTCTGCCAGGGCCGCCAGCAACTCGTGCTCCGGCCGTGGCGACAGGACCGCCCGCATGAGATGGCGGTTGGTCTCGGCGAGCTGGCGGAACACCTGGGCGTTTCCTGATTCCAGCAGCTTGGAGAACTCGAGTCCCAGCGCAGCGAACGGGATGCTGGCGGGCACCGCCACCAGCGTCAGGCCGTGTTTCCGGCAGGCCGCCACAACATCACCGGGCACAGCGTCGAAGTACGGTTCGAGGCCGAACCCGAGTGCCGCGACTCCCGCCGCGACGAGGCGGCGGACGTAGGCGTCGGCGTCGGCCCCCTCTGCGGATCCCTCGCTGCCGCGGCTCGTGCCGCCGTCGTCACCGGGGCCGCTGCCCCCACGCCTGAAAGGAAGCCCGGCGGTCAGCACGAACTCGCCATCAAGCAGGTACGGCGTAGGGTCCTCAAGTTCACTGGGCTCCACCCACCGCAGGGGAGTGTGGCCGTTGCCGGCATCGTGCAGCATCGCCACCCCGGCCGGCAGCCTGGCCAGGAACTGGTTCAGTGTCACCGCGTCCAGCTGGGCAGGCAGCCCGCCGGAAGCGGACTCGCTCTCTGGTGCATTGCGTCTCATAAGTGAAGACTATAGGGCATTTTGCACAGCTTGAGATGCGGCTCACACCCCTACGCTGGGTGAGGGGAAAACCAGTCCAACCATCCACCGACACGAACGGACGTCAACGATGACTGTGCCTACACTTTCGGGCCAGGTACCTGCCCGCGCGGCCGCCCGCCCCACCCTTGGAGCGCAGCTGCTGCGCCGTAAGCCCATCGCCCAGATGGTCAACGAGGCCGAGTCCGGACAAGGCGGACCCCGCCTTGTCCGCAGCTTCGGCGTCCTGCAGCTGACCATGATCTCCGTGGGCGCGACGCTGGGCACCGGCATCTTGGTTATCCTCGGTGAATCCGTGCCGCTGGCCGGTCCGGCCATCTGGATATCCTTTGCGATCGCCGGGCTGGCCGCGCTGCTGTCAGCGGTGTCGTATGCGGAAATGGCCGGCCTGGTGCCCGTGTCCGGCTCCAGCTATTCCTACACTTACGCCACCATGGGCGAGGGCATGGCGTGGATCTGCGGCTGGTGCCTGGTCCTTGAGTATGCGGTGTCCGTAGCCGCCGTGGCCGTTGGCGCCGGGCAATATGTGAACGAAGCCCTGGCCGTGTTCGGTACAGCACTGCCGGACGCCTTCTCCCAGCCTCCGGGCGACGGCGGCATGGTCAACATCCCCGCCATGGTCATCGTGGTGCTGGCCACCGTCCTGCTGGTCCGCGGCGCCAAGGAAAGTGCCTGGATCAACACCGCCATCGTGGTGGTCAAGGTAGGCATCCTGCTCTTCTTCTGCGCCGTCGCCTTCACCGCCTTCAACGCAGGCAACTTCGAACCGCTGCTGCCGATGGGCGCCGCCGGGGTTTCCGCCGCCGCGTCCCGCGTCTTCTTCTCCTACATCGGCTTCGACGCCGCCTCCACCGCCGGTGAGGAAGCCCGCAATCCCAAGCGGGACCTGCCGCGCGCCATCATGCTCTCCATGCTGATTGTCACCACCATCTACGTGCTGGTGGCAGTGGCCGCAATCGGCGCCCGCCCCTGGGGCTGGTTCGACGGCACCGAGGCGGCCCTGGTGAAGATCCTGGAAGAGACCACCGGCCAGCCGTGGATTGCCCTGGTCTTCGCCGTGGGCGCCGTCCTGGCAATCGCCAGCATTGTCCTGACCGTTCTCTACGGCCAGACCCGCATCCTGCTGTCCATGTCCCGCGACGGCCTCATTCCTGCCGTCTTCGGCCGCGTCTCCCGCCGTACCGGCACCCCCGTGGCCGGAACGCTGCTGGTGGGCATCGCCGTCGCGCTGACCGCCGGACTGGTGCCGCTGGGCGCGCTCGCGGACGCCACCAGCATCGGTACCCTGTTCGCTTTCGCCCTGGTGAATGTGGCGGTCATCTACCTCCGCCGCACGCGGCCAGAACTGGAACGGACCTTCCGGGTTCCGCTGTTCCCGCTCACTCCCATCCTTGGCGCGCTGATGTGCGGCTACCTGATGGCCAACCTCGGCGCAGACACCTGGGTGACCTTTGCCGTGTGGATGCTGGTGGGCCTGGCCGCCTACCTCGCCTACGGACGGCGCAACTCCAGGGTGGCGGCCCTGGATGAGGGGGAATACCGTGAATTGTCCGCCATGTCCCCTAACAAGTCCTGACCGCCCCTAGCCGCTTACCGACGCCCCGAATCAACAAAAGGCAGACCTTCCATGACCATCGCCACTGAACTTCCGGCCTCCGACCCGTCCAGCACCTCCACCCTGACAGAGGACGGCGTCAGCCGGCGCCCGGAAGAGCAAACCGCGCCCATCACCATGCTCAATCCGGACTTCCCGTTCAGCTACGACCACTACCTGGCGCACCCGGACGGGCTGGGATCCGTTCCGGAGGACATGCTGGGCACCGAAGTTGCGGTTATTGGTGCGGGGCTGTCCGGCCTGGTGACGGCATATGAGCTGATGAAGCTGGGCCTCCGCCCAGTGGTCTACGAAGCGGACCAGATCGGCGGGCGGCTCCGCACCGCCGCCTTCCCGGCTGCCCCGGGTGTGGTTGCGGACCTGGGCGGCATGCGGTTCCCGGTCTCCGGCAGGGCGTTCTACCACTACATTGACCTGCTGGGCCTGGAGACGCAGGATTTCCCCAACCCGCTGGCCGAGGCCACCTCCAGCACGGTGATCGAACTTGCGGGCAAGAAGCACTACGCGGAGAAGCCCACCGACCTTCCGCCCTTCTTCCGCGAGGTTGCGGACGCGTGGAAGTCGGCAGTGAACGACGGCGCCAAGTTCGCGCAGATGCAGGACGCCATTCGTGCGCGGGACACGGCCCGGATCAAGGAGCTGTGGAACGAGCTGCTGCCACTGATGGACGAGCAGACGTTCTACGGGTTCATCGCCGCCAGCGAGTCCTTTAAGGAGGCAGGGTTCGCGCACCGCGAGGCATTCGGGCAGGTGGGCTTCGGCACCGGCGGCTGGGATACCGACTTCCCCAACTCCATCCTGGAAATCCTGCGGGTGGTGTACACGGACGCGGACGACCAGCACCGGCTCATCTGCGGGGGAGCCCAACGGCTGCCCGAGGCACTGTGGCAGCACGCGCCGTCGGGCATGAGGCACTGGCCCGAGGGCACCTCGCTGGCGTCACTGCACTCCGGCTCGCCCCGCGGCGCCGTCGGCAAAATCAGCCGCGACCCGGACGGTAACCTGCGGGTCCGCGAACGGTGGGGCCGCGAAGCCAGCTACCCGGCCGTGGTGACAACGTGCCAGTCCTGGCTGCTGTCCACCCGGATCCACACCGAGGAGGCGCTGTTTCCGGCGGAGCTGTGGACTGCCATCGAGCGCTCTCACTACATGCAGTCGTCCAAGACGTTCGTGATGGTGGACCGGCCGTTCTGGAAGGACATCGATCCGGAAACCGGCAACGAGGTCCTGTCCATGACCCTGACCGACCGGCTCAACCGCGCCACCTACCTGCTGGACAACGGCCCGGACCAGCCCGCCGTCATCCTGCTCTCCTACACGTGGAACGACGACGCGCTGAAGTGGCTCGCCCTGGACGCCGACGAGCGGGTGGAACTGATGCTGCACTCGTTGGAGCAGATCTACCCGGGCGTGGACATCGCCAGCCACATCGTGGGCCAGCCAATCACCGTGTCCTGGGAGGCGGACCCCAACTTCATGGGTGCCTTCAAGGCCAACCTGCCGGGGCACTACCGCTACCAGCAGCGGCTGTTCACGCACTTCAAGCAGGACCGGCTGCCCGAGTCCCAGCGCGGCATCTTCCTCGCCGGCGACGACGTCTCCTTTACCGCCGGCTGGGCCGAAGGTGCGGTCACCACGGGCCTGAACGCGGTGTGGGGCGTGGTGAACCACCTGGGCGGTTCGTCGGCGCCGGCCAACCCCGGCCCGGGCGAACTGCTGGACGCCATCGGCCCTATCAACCTGGACTGATTCAGGACTGAAGCTGCCGGTGCTGGGCCGCGAGCTCGACGTACCGGGCAGCGTTGGCGCGCACGCCGTCGTACTCCTCATCAGTGAGTTCACGGCGCACCTTCCCCGGAACGCCCGCCACGAGCGAGCGGGGCGGGACCACGGTTCCTTCCAGGACCACGGCGCCGGCCGCCACGAGCGAGCCGGCGCCGATCACCGCGCCGTTGAGGACCGTGGCGCCCATGCCGATCAGGCAGTCGTCCTCCACTGTGCAGCCGTGCACGACGGCGGCGTGCCCCACACTGACGCGCTCGCCTACCGTGCAGGGGAAACCGGGGTCGGCATGCAGCACCACGTTGTCCTGCAGATTGCTGCCCGCGCCCACCGAGATGGCAGCGGTGTCGGCCCGCACGGAGACGCCGTAGAAGGCGCTGGCGTCAGGGCCCAGGCTGGCGTTGCCGATGATGGACGCCGTAGGAGCAACGAAAGCTGATTCGTGGACTGCCGGGCTGCTGCCGGCGAAAGGGTACAGGGGAGCCATGGCAACACCCTAGGCCACTCCCGGGCGGGCTGGCTTGTGTGCCCCAAGTATGACTCTGTCGTCCGCGCCTAGTTGGGGGAGCTTGGGGTGCGGAGGACCAGGAACTGGTAGTGCTGCGTCCAGGCGCCCCGTCCCGGCCCTGAGTCGTCCCCGGTTCCCTCCGGCCAGGTACGGAAGTGTTCCACCTCGCCGTGTTCGCCGAAGATCCGGCGGACGGAAGCGTCGCTCCGGCGGCTGAAGAACCTGCGCGGCTCCTCGTCGTCTTCCGGGTTCAGGACTTCTTCATCGTCCCCGGACCAGAGTCCGACGGCGATGGGCGAGCCAGGCGCGCAGACCCGCACCAGCTCGCTGGCGACCTCGTGGATAAGGCTGTTGGGCACGTGCAGCAGGGTGCTCATGGTCCAGCCGGCAGCGAAGGAGCCATCCGGGAACGGCAGGCTTCGTCCGCTGGCCACACTGGCGTTCAAACCTTTGGCGGCTGCAAGGCGGACGCTTTCGCCGGACAGGTCCACGCCGCAGTAGTGCAGGCCGGCACGGACAAACTCAAGGCCCTCGACGCCCGTGCCGCATCCGAGTTCGAAGACGGAGTCCCGGTGTTCGTCCTTCAGCAGCCGGATGAACCACTCCCGGCATTCGACACGGTTGGGTGTGGCAGCCCGGGTGTTGCGGACCCTGGCCTGCCGGTCATAGAACAGTGCCAGGTCGGCCTCGTGGTCCGCGTGCTTCGGTGCGTCAGCCATGGCTTCAGCCTAGGGCCGGGCGGCTGGTTCCGGAGCTAGTTGAAAACCACCGTCCGGTTGCCGTCCAGAAGCACCCGGTGTTCAGCGTGCCACTGCACCGCCTGGACCAGGGTGCGGCCCTCGACATCGCGGCCCATCTGCACAAACTGCTCGGGGGTACGGGCGTGGTCCACGCGGATGACTTCCTGCTCGATGATGGGCCCCTCGTCCAGTGCGGCCGTGACGTAGTGGGCGGTGGCGCCGATCAGCTTCACGCCGCGGGCGTGGGCCTGGTGGTACGGCTTGGCACCCTTGAACGAGGGCAGGAACGAGTGGTGGATGTTGATGGCCTTGCCCGTCAGTTCGGTGCACAGCTCATCGGACAGGATCTGCATATAACGGGCCAGGACCGTCAGCGCGACGTCGTGCTCGGCGATCAGGGCCCGCAGCTTGTCCTCGGCCTGGGCCTTGGTGTCCTTGGTCACGGGGATGTAGTGGAACGGGATCCCGTAGAAATCGGCCAGCCCGGCCAGGTCCTGGTGGTTGGAGACGATGGCCGGAATCTCCACCGGCAGGGTGCCGGAACGCTGCTGGAACAGAAGGTCGTTCAGGCAGTGGGCGGACGTGCTGGCCATCACCAGGGTCCGCACCTTCTGGCCCACGGCGTGCAGGCCCCACTGCATGCCGAAGGCCTCAGCCACCGGCTCAAGCGCCGCACGCAGCTCCGCTGCGGATGCCGCCGTCGTCACTTCCACGCGCATAAAGAAGTTCCCGGTGGCGGGGCTGCCGTACTGCTGTGAGTCCAGAATGTTGCAGCCTGCCACCAGCAGGGCACCTGCCACGGCGTGGACGATTCCGGGCCGGTCGGGGCAGGACAGGGTTACTACATACGCTTGGTTCAGCTGCTGTTCACTCACGCGTACAAGCCTACCCGCGCGGCGGGCACCGGTTTTGGTAGGCTGGAAGGGTCGCAACTGGCGTTGGGTGGCTAACCACCAGGGAGCGGCAATCACGAAGACCACGGATCGTACGCCTGGGCCGAGGGTCATGTCTTGCCGGAAGTGGGGCTGCACTTCGTCCAGTGCTGCAGCGCCATGCCCCGCGCTTTCACGCCCGTTCATCAACGCGGTGCGAAGACGCGCCAGCCGGTAGCCTGACCTAAGCAGTGCCCAATCCCTAGCCAGGAGTTCTCCGTGACTACCACAGCCACCTCAACCACAGCCGTCAGCAACCAGCCGCTGGCCGAGCTGGACCCCGAAATCGCCGCAGTCCTGGACCAGGAGCTTGGCCGCCAGCGCGGCACCCTGGAGATGATTGCCTCCGAAAACTTCGCGCCCCGCGCCGTGATGGAAGCCCAGGGCTCCGTCCTCACCAACAAGTACGCCGAAGGCTACCCGGGCCGCCGCTACTACGGCGGCTGCGAGTACGTTGACGTCGCAGAGCAGCTGGCTATCGACCGGGTCAAGGCCCTGTTCGGCGCCGAATACGCCAACGTCCAGCCCCACTCCGGTGCGCAGGCCAACGCGGCAGCCCTCTCCGCCATGATCACCCCCGGCGACAAGATCCTGGGCCTGTCCCTGGCCCACGGCGGCCACCTGACCCACGGCATGAAGCTGAACTTCTCCGGCAAGCTCTACGAAGTAGCGGCCTACCAGGTGGAGGAAGACACCTTCCGCGTCGACATGGACAAGCTCCGCGAACAGGCCATCAAGGAAAAGCCGCAGGTCATCATCGCCGGCTGGTCCGCCTACCCCCGCCACCTTGACTTCGCAGCCTTCCGCTCCATCGCCGATGAAGTGGGCGCACTGCTCTGGACGGACATGGCACACTTCGCCGGCCTGGTTGCCGCCGGCCTGCACCCGAGCCCGGTCCCGCACTCCGACGTCGTCACCTCCACCGTGCACAAGACGCTGGCCGGTCCGCGCTCCGGCGTGATCCTGGCCAAGGAACAGTGGGCCAAGAAGCTGAACTCCAACGTGTTCCCGGGCCAGCAGGGCGGACCGCTGATGCACGTCATCGCCGCCAAGGCCGTGGCCTTCAAGATCGCCGGCACGCAGGAATTCAAGGAGCGCCAGGAGCGTGTCCTTGAAGGCGCCCGGATCATCGCCGACCGCCTGAACCAGGCGGATGTCGCCGAGGCTGGCGTCTCCGTCCTGACCGGCGGCACCGATGTGCACCTGGTCCTGGTGGACCTGCGCAACTCCCAGCTGGACGGCCAGCAGGCCGAGGACCTCCTGCACTCGGTGGGCATCACCGTCAACCGCAACGCCGTGCCGTTCGATCCCCGCCCGCCGATGGTCACCTCCGGCCTCCGGATCGGCACCCCGGCCCTGGCCACCCGTGGATTCGGCGCAGCCGAATTCACCGAGGTTGCCGAGATCATCGCCACCGCCCTGAAGGCCGGCAGCAGCGCCGACGTCGAGGCCCTGCAGACACGCGTCGACAAGCTGGCCGCGGACTTCCCGCTCTACCCGCAGCACGAGCAGTGGTGACCCATGCCTGAAACCACAACTGCACAGATCCTCGACGGCAAGGCTACCGCCGCTGCCATCAAGGCCGAGCTGACCGAACGCGTGGCCGCACTCAAGGCCAAAGGCGTCGTTCCCGGCATCGCCACTGTGCTGGTGGGCGCGGACCCGGCTTCGCAGCTGTACGTCTCCATGAAGCACAAGCAGTCTGTGCAGATCGGGATGAATTCGATCCAGCGCGAGCTTCCGGCAGATGCAACCCAGGCGCAGGTGGAGGCCCTCATTGATGAACTCAATGCGGATCCCGCCTGCCACGGGTACATCGTGCAGCTGCCCCTGCCCAAGCATTTGGACACCGACGCCATCCTGGAGCGCATCGACCCCGCCAAGGACGCCGACGGCCTGCACCCCACCAACCTTGGCCGGCTGGTGCTGAACGTCAACAGCGAGATCACCTCGCCGCTGCCCTGCACCCCCCGGGGCGTCATCGAGCTGTTGGAGCGGAACGGCTACAGCCTTGCGGGCAAGCACGTGGTGGTGGTTGGCCGGGGCGTCACGATCGGCCGGTCCATTGGGCTGCTGCTCACGCGCCGGAATGTCAACGCCACAGTCACCCTGACGCACACCGGCACCACGAACCTGTCCGGGCTGCTGCGGCAGGCCGACGTGATCGTGGGCGCCGCAGGCGTGAAGCACATCGTCAAAGCGTCCGACGTCAAGCCTGGCGCGGCCCTGCTGGACGTCGGCGTCACCCGGGAAACCGATCCCGAAACGGGCAAGAGCAAGGTCCACGGCGACATTGACCCCGCCGCCGCGGAGGTGGCGGGCTGGATTTCGCCGAACCCCGGCGGCGTTGGGCCCATGACCGTGGCGCTCCTGATGACCAACGTGGTGGAAGCCGCGGAACGCCAGGCAGGCATCACAGCCTAGTTCCCTTCCAATGCGCGCGACGGCGGCGCGGCACCTTTCGCACGAAAGGCGCCGCGCCGCCGTCGTCCGTTAATCCCCTCCGGCACGCCGGAACTGCAAGTCCCCTTCCACATCCCCTGGCCCTCCACTAGTCTGCGGAGGGTGCACAACGAAGCCATCCTGCCCGCGGGCGCACGGGCCGGCAGCCCGCCGCCGC
This sequence comes from Arthrobacter sp. Y3221159, assembly GCF_059089885.1. Lineage (NCBI taxonomy): Bacteria > Bacillati > Actinomycetota > Actinomycetes > Micrococcales > Micrococcaceae > Arthrobacter > Arthrobacter sp. Y3221159. Next base: position 156,789 of record NZ_JBNHFC010000005.1, on the reverse strand, counting down.
GCGGCACAGTCATCGCGGCCGAAAACCTGACCAAGACGTACGGCGACGTGGTGGCGGTGGACGGCATATCGTTCACGGTCCCGGCGGGCGAGTCCTTTGGCCTGCTGGGTCCCAACGGTGCGGGCAAGTCCACCACCATGAAGATGATCGGCGGGGTCACCGGGCGCACCTCCGGCAGCCTCAGCATCATGGGCCTGGACCCGGATTCCTCGGGGCCGGAAGTGCGGGCGCACCTGGGCGTGGTGCCGCAGCAGGACAACCTGGACGAGGAACTGCGCGTCCGGGACAACCTCATCGTGTACGGGCGCTACTTCGGCCTGCCGCTGAGCTACCTGCGCCCCAAAGCCGACGAACTGCTGGAGTTCGCCCAGCTGACGGACAAGGCGAAGTCCAAGGTGGACGCCCTCTCCGGCGGCATGAAACGGCGCCTCACCATCGCCCGCTCGCTCATCAACGAACCACGCATCCTGCTGCTCGACGAACCCACCACAGGCCTGGACCCGCAGGCCCGGCACGTCCTGTGGGACCGGCTGTTCCGGCTCAAGGAGCAGGGCGTCACGCTGATCCTCACCACGCACTACATGGACGAGGCGGAGCAGCTGTGCGACCGGCTCATCGTGGTGGACAAGGGACGCATCATGGCCGAGGGTTCCCCGGCCAGGCTCATCCGGGAGCATTCCACCCGCGAGGTAGTGGAACTGCGGTTCGGATCGGAACGGAACGCCACCATCGGCGCGGAGCTGGACGGCATCGGGGAACGGCTGGAAGTGCTGCCGGACCGGGTGCTGATTTATGCGGACGACGGCGAGGGCGCGCTTGAGCAGGTGGCGGCCCGCGGCCTGCGGCCGCTGACCTCGCTGGTCCGGAGGTCATCACTCGAGGACGTCTTCCTTCGGCTTACAGGCAGGAGCCTCGTTGACTGAGCAGGGGCTGCCAGGCCCTTCCGCGCTGCGGGCGCACGGCCCTGAAGTCGCCGCCGCCAAGGCCCGCCGCTGGGGTGCCTTCTATTTCGCAGAGCAAGTGCTCCGGGTCATGAAGAACTACGGCTGGTCCATCCTGATGTACAGCGTGGGCCAGCCGGTCGCCTACCTCTTTGCCATGGGGGTAGGACTTGCCACGCTGGTGGACGGGCAGGGTGCCGACGCTTTCGGCGGAGTCAGCTACCTGACCTTCATCGCGCCGGCGCTGCTGGTGTCCGCCGCGGTGATGACGGCCGCCAACGAGTTCACCTTCCCGGTGATGGCCGGCTTCAAATGGCGCCGGACCTACTTTGGCCCCCATGCGTCCCCGTTGACGCCGGCCCAGATCGCGGCGGGCCACATCATGGCCGTGACGCTCCGCCTGCTCCTGCAGTCCGCTGTCTACTTCGCCGCCGTCGCGCTGTTTGGCGCCGCCCCGTCCGGCGGCGCGTGGGCAGGCATCCTGGTGGCAACACTCGCCGGGCTGGCCTTCGGGCTGCCGCTGATGGCCTATTCCGCGTCCATCACCGAGGACAAGGGCCAGTTCGCCCTGGTGATGCGGCTGATCGTGATGCCGCTGTTCCTGTTCTCCGGCACCTTCTTTCCGCTGGACACGCTCCCGCTGGCGGTCCGCTGGATCGGCTGGATCTCACCCATCTGGCACGGCACCGAACTGGGGCGCGTGGCCAGCTACGGCTACCAGGAACCGCCGCTGCTGACACTGGTTCACGTGGGGGTCCTGGCGGGCCTCGCCGTGGTGGGCTGGGTCCTGACCCGGCGCCGGTTCGCGGCAAGGATGGGCCAATGAGCCGGACAGCACCTCCGGCAGGGGGACGAAGCGCCACTGAGGAAGCCCTCAACAGGCCTTTCGGCAGGCTCTATTCGGGCAACGCCAGGGCGGTCATCTCGCGCGGGCTGATGGCCACCCGGAGCAGCAACTGGCTGGTGATGCTGTCCGGGTTCTTCGAACCGGTCCTGTTCCTGGTGTCCATGGGTGTGGGGCTGGGAGCCATCGTGGGGACGGTGGAGGGCCCGGGCGGCGGCGAGATCAGCTACGCGGCCTACATCGCACCGGCCCTGCTCGCCGTCTCGGCCATGAACGGGGCGGTGTACGACTCCACGTGGAACGTCTTCTTCAAGATGCACTTTGCCAAGCTGTACCAGGGCATGCTGTACACCTCGCTGGGACCGCTGGATGTTGCCCTGGGCGAGATCTTCCTGGCGCTGCTGAGGGGGATGCTCTACGCCACCGGGTTCACCGCCGTCATGGGGGTGATGGGGCTGATCACCTCGCCCTGGGCGCTCCTGATGGTCCCGGCCTCGGTGCTCATCGCGTTTGGCTTCGCCAGCATGGGGATGGGCATCACCAGCTTCCTGAAGACCTTCCAGCAGATGGACTGGATCAACTTCATCCTGCTCCCCATGTTCCTATTCAGCGCCACGTTCTATCCGCTCAGCGTCTACCCGCAGCCCATCCAGTGGTTCATCCAGGCCATGCCGCTTTGGCACGGGGTGGAACTGCTCCGCCAGATCAGCGTGGGGACCTTCACTGCCGCAACACCCCTGCACATTGGCTACTACCTGGCGATGACCGCCGTCGGCATGCTGCTGACCACGCTGCGCCTGCGGGCCTTGTTCCTCAAGTAGTCCCCGGGCCCAACCAAGCCGCGCCAACTGTCGTTTTGGCGCCCCGTAACGACAGTTGGCGCTAATGGGTTGGGGGAGGGAGGCGCTGTTCGCCGGAGGTGGAAGCGGGCGGGAGCACACCCCGGGGTTTGAGAGAATAGGTTCATGCAATCTCTGGGCAGCTCCAAGTCATCCGCCAAACCCGCCAGGGGCGGTTTCTCCTTGTTCCGCATCAGCGGTCCCGGGCTGATGGTCCTGGTGACGGCGTTCGTTGTGGCCGTCATCTTCGCGGCCAACCAGAACGACGTCGTGGGCTGGGTTGTTGCCGTGATCGCCTTCTTCTGGCTCCTGCTGGCCTGCTTCGTGGTGTTCAGCATCCAGAAGGCTGCCAAGAAGGCCGGAGCCAAGCTGACTGAAGCCCAGAACGCCTTCACTACGGCAGCCGGCCGCGGCCCGTCGTCGTCCGCGGTCAACCATGGCGGGACGCGCGTGGTGTCCGAACGCAGCGAGGCGGACGAGGTCCGCGACCTTAAGCTGGACCACTCGTTCAAGATCGTGCAGGTGCAGGTCCGCGTGGTGGAGGATGAGCGCGCCAAGGGAGCCGCGGCCAACCAGGACACCATTAACCGTGCCCTGGAAACCATCGAGATCACAGCCACCAACGCCCGCGACATGATCAAGTCTTCGGGCGGCAGCGGAGAACCGGTCACCGGCACCATCATCGACTAGAGTGGAGCGGGTGAGCTCGGCATTGAAGAAGGACCACCTTCGCATCGCATCGGTCAACGTCAATGGCCTTCGGGCCGCCTACAAGAACGGCATGGCGGCCTGGCTGGAACCGCGCGAGGTGGATATCCTTTGCCTCCAGGAGGTCCGGGCCCCGGACGCGGTAGTGCGCCAGCTGCTGGGTGATGGCTGGCACATCCTGCACGCTGAGGCGGAAGCCAAGGGCCGCGCAGGGGTGGCCATCGCCTCGCGGGAAGAGCCCCTGGCCACCCGGAACGGCATCGGTGACGACTACTTCGCTACCGCGGGGCGCTGGGTGGAAGCCGATTTCCGGCTGACCGACGCTGCCGGTGAGCGCGTGCAACTGACTGTCGCCAGCGCCTACGTGCACTCCGGCGAGGCGGGCACGCCCAAGCAGGATGACAAGTACCGCTTCCTCGACGCCATGAGCACCCGCCTGCCGGAACTGACCAAGCACAGCGACCACGCCCTGGTGGTGGGGGACCTGAACGTGGCCCACACGCCGTTGGACATCCGGAACTGGAAGGGCAACCTGAAGAAGGCGGGCTTCCTCCCGGAGGAACGCGCCTACTTCGACCGGTTCTTCGGTGAAGACATCGGCTGGTACGACGTCCACCGCACCATGTCCGGTGAGATGGACGGGCCCTACACCTGGTGGTCCTGGCGCGGCAAGGCCTTTGACAATGACGCAGGCTGGCGCATCGACTACCACATGGCGACACCCGCGCTGGCAGCCTCGGCGATCTCCGCCGTCGTGGACCGCGCTGCCTCCTACGACACCCGCTTCTCCGACCATGCACCCCTGGTAGTTGACTACCAGCTCTAAGCCCGCAGCTCCAAGCCCCGAAAGTTTCCTTCCCATGACTAGCCAGACCTCCCCGGCCGCAAAGAAGCGCATCCTCTCCGGTGCCAAGCCCACTGCGGACTCGCTGCACCTCGGCAACTACATCGGTGCCGTCCGCAACTGGGTGGACATGCAGGCGGAGTACGACGCCGTCTTTTTCATTCCCGACCTGCACGCCATCACCGTCGACTTCGATCCCACGGACCTGGCCAGGCGCACCCGGATCGTGGCCGCACAGTACATCGCCGCCGGCATCGATCCGGACAAGAGCATCTTCTTCGTCCAGTCCCACGTGCCCGAGCATGCGCAGCTGGCATGGGCGTTGAACTGCATCACGGGCTTTGGTGAGGCCTCCCGGATGACGCAGTTCAAGGACAAGACCCAGAAGTCCGGTGCGGACGCCGCCACGCTCGGGCTTTTCGCGTACCCCACCCTGATGGCAGCGGACATCCTGCTCTACCAGACGGACTTGGTACCGGTAGGGGAGGACCAGCGCCAGCACCTGGAACTGACCCGCAACCTGGCCCAGCGCTTCAACACACGGTTCGGGACAACGTTCACCGTTCCGGAGGCGACGATCGTCAAGGAAACCGCGAAGATTTACGACCTCCAAAACCCGAGCGCCAAGATGTCCAAGACCGGCGAGTCGCCCAACGGGGCCATCCAGCTGCTTGACGACCCCAAGATCGCGGCCAAGCGCATTAAATCCGCAGTGACGGACGCGGGCACCGAGATCAGGTTCGACCGCGAGGAGAAGCCCGGTGTTTCCAACCTGCTGACCATTTACTCCTCGCTGACCGGCAAGTCCATCGCGGAGCTGGAGGCGGAGTACCAGGGCAAGATGTACGGCCATCTGAAGGTTGACCTCGCCGAAGTGGTGGTCGAGTTCGTCACCCCCCTGCGGGACCGCACCAATGAGCTGATGTCCGACCCGGCAGAGCTGGACCGGCTGCTGGCCCTCGGTGCTGAACGTGCCCGTGAGATTGCCTCGGTCACCCTTGGCCAGGTGTATGAGCGCATGGGCTTCCTGCCCTCCCTGAGCCTTGCGGGAGTCCGCTAGCGCCATGGCATCCAGCGTAGGCGTCATCCTGGGGTTCCCTCCTGACATTGCGGAGGAGCTGCAGCGCTGGCGGGCGTCCTTCGGCGACCCGCTGGCGGATGTTGTGCCTGCCCACATCACCCTGGTGACCACCACGCCCACGCATGACTGGGACGCCACGTGTGAGCACGTGCGCGAGGTGGCGCGCCGGCAGAGCCCGTTCATGGTGACGATCGCCGGCACGGGGACTTTCCGACCCGTTTCACCGGTGGTCTTCATCAACGTGGAGGAAGGGTTCGAGGACTGTGTTGAGCTGCACGGGAAACTCCAGCAGGGCCCGCTCCAGCGGGAACTTCCCTTTGCCTACCATCCGCACGTCACCATAGCCCACGACGTCGCCCCGGAAAGCCTTGATGAGGCGGAAACGGCGCTGAAGAACTACAGGGCCACCTTCCCCGTGGTTAGCATGGGTCTTTACGAGCACGATGCAGACGGCATTTGGCAGCTACGGGAAGAGCTGGACTTTGGGAGCGAAACTGACAACCACGCCGGCACCAGATTCGCGGAAGCCGCCGCGGAAGCCGCAGCCAAAGCAGGCGGAGCAGCAGCCTCTTCCCACTGAACGTGCCCAGCTGAAGCTTGCCGTCATCCAGAAACGGATTGACTGGGGAAGGGCACGCAGGTCCGGCGGAGGCCCCCTGGCCGCACTGATGGCCATGTTCCAGTGGATCCTGGCCCGGCTCAACGTATTTCGGCCGATGCGCGCGCTCCGGCACTACACCCTTCAGCGCGGCCCGCTGATGAGCGCCGGCATCGGCTTCAACATGTTTTTCTCCATCACCGGCCTCCTCACCACCGGCTTCTCCATTGCCGGCCTGGTCCTGCGGGGACAGCCGGCCCTCCTGGAGACGGTGATCAGCAGTGTGGCATCGAGTGCGCCCGGGCTCTTGAAGCTCAACGGCGGCCCCGGGCTGGTGGATCCGCAGGACCTGCTGAACCCGGATGGGCTGGGCTGGACAGCTGTGATCGGCTCGTTGGTCACGGTGGTCACCTCGCTGCGCTGGATTTCCGGTATCCGGGAGGGGCTGCGCGGCGTCCTGCAGCTGGCGCCGCTGACGGTCAACCCCATCCTCCTGAAGCTGCGGGATGCCGGAACGCTGCTGCTGCTGGGTGTTGCGCTGGTGATCAGCGCGGGGGCTTCCCTGGTGTTCGGAGCCGCTGCGGGGTGGGTCTCGGACTTCCTGCGGCTCGATGACGCGCTGGCGGGGCCGTTGACCACCTCCGTCAAGATTGCTGTTCCCCTGGTCCTGGGCTGGGCAACGGCGTTCATCATGTATAAGGTCGCTGCGAGCCTCAAACTGTCCCGCAGGGCACTGCTGGAAGGCACCGTCCTGGCGGCGCTGGGCACCGGCGTGCTTCAGATCTTCAGCACCGAACTGCTGGCAGGCGCCAGCCGCAACCCCATCCTTGCGCCGTTCGCCATCATCATCGGCCTCCTGATCTGGTTCAACCTGGTGAGCCAGGTGTACCTGATCTCTGCAGGTTGGGCTGCCATCCGGGAAGCAGACCTTCGGCACGGCCCCTCAGGTCACGACAAGGGCATGTGGGGTGCACGCCAGGTGCAGCCGGGTAAAGTACCGGTCCAGCCCGGGAAGGCCCCGCTCTACTCCGAGGACGGCAAAGCCGCTACTGCCCGGCGTCGAGGTACTGGTCGGCCCACGCAGCGATAATCCGTGCGGCCCGTGCCGCCTGGCCCTTGCCCGTCAACAGATGGTCGCTGCCCTCCAGGGACACAAAATTGCGCGGGTGGCGGGCCGTCTGGAAGATGGTGCTGGCATTCTCGATTCCCACGGTGTTGTCCGTGGGGGAGTGGAGCACCATCAGTGGCTTGTGCAGCTGCCGGATGCAGTCTGTGAGGTCAGCCCTCTCCAGGTCCTCCACGAAGTGCTTGCGGATCTCCACCCGCTTGCCGCCAAGGTCCACCTCGGCGCTGCCCTCACTCAGGATCTTGTCCAGTGCAGCGTCAAAGACATGCGCAACGTGCTTGGGTGAGAAGGGGGCGCCGACTGTTGCGACGGCGTCGAGCTCCGGAATCTCCCTGGCGGCGGCCAGCACTGCGGCGCCGCCGAAAGAGTGCCCCACCAGCAGGGAAATCGCCTTTCCTTCATTCCGCATGAACTCGGCAGCCTTGACCGTGTCCGCCACCTTATGGCTGAACGAACCCGCGGCCCACTCCCCGCCGGAACCGCCAAGGCCCAGGTTGTCGAAGCGCAGCATGCCTACGCCGCTGTCCGCCAGGGCTTTGCACATGCGGGAAGCCGACGGTGCATCCTTGCCCAGGGTGAAGCCATGCGAGAAGACGCCCCAGCCCTTCACCGGGCCTTCCGGCACATCGATGATGCCGGAGAGGATTTCCCCCGTGGAGCCGGCGAACGAGACTTTTTCGGAGCGGGACACCGCGTCCCCTTTCTGTCGTTGATACGACGACGGCGCCGCTCACCGTACGTTTTCCGTACAAGTGAGCGACGCCGTCGTCCGCTTGATCCCTGGTCAGATCTTGCGGGAAAGAATTGCCTGCTTGACCTCGGCGATCGCCTGCGTCACCTGGATGCCGCGGGGGCATGCCTCGGAGCAGTTGAAGGTGGTGCGGCAGCGCCACACGCCTTCCTTGTCGTTCAGGATTTCCAGGCGCATGTCACCGGCATCATCGCGGGAATCGAAAATGAAGCGGTGTGCGTTCACGATGGCCGCCGGGCCGAAGTACTGGCCGTCGGTCCAGAACACGGGGCAGGAGGACGTGCACGCGGCGCACAGGATGCACTTGGTGGTGTCATCGAAACGCTCTCGGTCCTCGGCGGACTGCAGGCGTTCCCGGGTGGGCTCGTGGCCCTTGTTGATAAGGAACGGCATGACCTCGCGGTAGGACTGGAAGAACGGCTCCATGTCCACGATGAGGTCCTTCTCCACCGGCAGGCCCTTGATGGGTTCCACCGTGATGGGCTTGGACGTGTCCAGGTCCTTCAGCAGGGTCTTGCAGGCCAGGCGGTTGCGTCCGTTAATGCGCATGGCATCGGATCCGCACACGCCGTGGGCGCAGGAGCGGCGGAAGGACAGGCTGCCGTCCATCTCCCATTTGACCTTGTGCAGGGCGTCCAGGACGCGGTCCGTGCCGTACATGGTGAGGTGGAAATCATCCCAGGTCGCTTCTTCGGAGACTTCCGGGTTGTACCGGCGGACGCGCATGTGCACATCGAACGTCGGGATCTCGCCGCCACCGCCGACGCCGGCAGGCAGTTCAATCTTTGAGGCTGGCTCAGCGATTTCAGCGGACATCTTAGTACTTCCTCACCATCGGCTCGTAGCGGGTAAAGACAACCGGCTTGGTGGCGAGGCGGATGCCGGCAATTGCTTCTGCCGATCCGTCAGCCGGAGCGTGGTCGTCCTTGTACGCCATGGAGTGCTTCATGAATTTCTCGTCGTTACGTTCCGGGAAGTCCTCGCGGAAGTGTCCGCCGCGGGATTCCTCGCGGTGCAGCGCGGCCACGGTCATTACCTTGGCCAGTTCCAGCAGGAAGCCGAGCTCAACGGCTTCGAGCAGGTCCAGGTTGAAGCGCTTGCCCTTGTCCTGGACGTTGATGCGCTTGTACCGCTCCTCGAAGGAGGCGATATCCTGCAGCACCTGGTTCAGCGTTTCAGCGGTACGGAACACCTGCATGTTGGCGTCCATGGTGTCCTGCAGTTCCTTGCGGATCTGCGCCACCTTTTCGTTGCCAACGCCGTTGCGGGCAATGTCCAACAGCTCGGTGGTGTATGCCACCGGGTTCTCCGGCAGTTCCACAAAGCTGGCGGTCTTGGCGTACTCGGCAGCGGCGATGCCCGCGCGCTTGCCGAACACGTTGATGTCCAGCAGCGAGTTTGTGCCCAGGCGGTTGGAACCGTGCACGGACACACAGGCCACCTCGCCGGCGGCGAACAGGCCGGGGACAACGGTGTCGTTGTCCTGGAGAACTTCGGTTTCGATGTTCGTCGGAATGCCGCCCATGGCGTAGTGCGCCGTGGGGAACACCGGAACAGGCTCGGTGTAGGGCTCGACGCCAAGGTAGGTGCGGGCGAACTCGGTGATGTCCGGAAGCTTGGCGTCGATGTGGGCCGGCTCCAGGTGGGTCAGGTCCAGCAGCACGTAGTCCTTGTTCGGGCCGCAGCCGCGGCCTTCACGGACTTCGTTGGCCATGGACCGGGCCACGATGTCACGGGGTGCCAGGTCTTTAATGGTGGGGGCGTAGCGCTCCATGAAGCGCTCACCCTCGGAGTTACGCAGGATGGCACCTTCACCGCGGGCAGCCTCGGAGAGGAGGATGCCCAGGCCGGCCAGGCCGGTCGGGTGGAACTGGAAGAACTCCATGTCCTCCAGCGGAATGCCCCGGCGGAAGGCGATGCCCATGCCGTCACCGGTGAGGGTGTGGGCGTTCGAGGTGGTCTTGAAGACCTTGCCGGCGCCGCCGGAAGCGAACACCACGGATTTTGCCTGGAAGACGTGCAGTTCACCGGAGGCGAGGTCGTAGGAGACCACGCCCGCCACGCGCTTCTGCTTGTAGGGGGTGCCGTCCTCGCGGACCGCGTCCTCTTCAACCGTCAGGAGGTCCAGGACGTAGTACTCGTTGTAGAACTCGACGTTGTGCTTGACGCAGTTTTGGTACAGCGTCTGCAGGATCATGTGGCCGGTGCGGTCCGCGGCGTAGCAGGCGCGGCGGACGGGCGCCTTGCCGTGGTCGCGGGTGTGGCCGCCGAAGCGGCGCTGGTCGATGCGGCCTTCGGGCGTGCGGTTGAACGGCAAACCCATCTTTTCCAGGTCAAGCACGGCGTCGATGGCTTCCTTGGCCATGACCTCCGCGGCATCCTGGTCAACCAGGTAGTCGCCACCCTTAACGGTGTCGAACGTGTGCCATTCCCAGTTGTCTTCCTCGACATTGGCAAGGGCTGCACACATGCCACCCTGGGCCGCACCGGTGTGCGAGCGGGTGGGGTAGAGCTTGGTCAGTACTGCTGTGCGGGCACGCTGACCTGATTCGATCGCGGCGCGCATGCCAGCGCCACCGGCACCGACGATGACGACGTCGTACTTATGGACCTGCATACCAGATGCTCTTTCTCTCAAAATTCGCTATGGAACAACGGGGCGGCGTTGCCTGCTCCGCAAAACAAGGCCCGCGGGAAAGCCCGCGGGCCCGGGGTGGTGCCGGTGCTAGGCAGGGCAGAATCCGCCCGGCAGGGGAACGCCGTCCACGACGGGGCACGGATCGAAGGTGAAGATCACCAGGGTGCCCAGGACGATGATGACCACGGTGGCGGAGTACAGGACAGTCTTCAGCCAGCGGCGGGTGGTGTCCTTCTCTGCGTAGTCATTGATGATGGTGCGCACGCCGTTGGTGCCGTGCAGCATGGCCAGCCACAGCATGGCCAGGTCCCAGAACTGCCAGAAGGGATCCGCCCACTTGCCGGCCACGAAGCCGAAGTCGATGGCGTGGATGCCTTCGCCCACCATGAGGTTCACGAAGAGGTGTCCGAAGATGAGGACTACCAGCACCACGCCGGAGAGGCGCATGAACAGCCAGGCGATCATTTCGAAGTTGCCGCGGGTGCCGCCGTTGCGCCGGTACTGGGGGGCGATCCGCCCGCTGCGGGGGCTCTCGATGGTTGCAGACATGGCTTAGTGGCCTCCGAGGGCGAGGGACAGGTGGCGGATGGAGAAGGCGACCATGGTCACGACCCACAGGCCCAGGACTGCCCACAGCATCTGCCGCTGGTACTTGGCACCCTTCTTCCAGAAGTCGACTGCGATGATCCGCAGGCCGTTGAAAGCGTGGAACACGATGGCGGCGACAAGGCCGGTTTCGCCAAGGGCCATCAAGGGGTTCTTGTATGCACCGATCACGGCGGTGTAAGCCTCGGGAGACACACGCACCAAGGAGGTGTCCAAAACGTGGACCAACAAGAAGAAAAAGATCACTACACCGGTAATACGGTGTCCTACCCAGGACCACATGCCTTCACGGCCGCGGTACAAGGTGCCAGCTGGTTTTGTCGGCACTGATAAACCTCCCTGCAACACAGCGGCGCTGGCATGAGATCCACGCGGGGGGAACGCCTGCTGCGAGAGCACTCGTAGCTCAGGCCTAAATCTAGGCTCAGCTAACAGCTTATTCAATTTAGGAACGCCTTGGTGCCCTGTAGTGGCGCGGATTTCTGAAAATTATGAGACAAACGCCACACCGCCCGCCCGGTTCATGGCCACACTGTGTCAGCGCTCCGGTTCGCGCGGGAGGCTCCAACGGCTCGTCAGCTAAAGTAGGCGGTGATGAGTACAGACAAAGTGACAAGCCCGGCATCACCCCTTGACCGCTTCATCGCGGTGATCCCGGCCGGCGGAGTGGGGACCCGCCTCTGGCCTCTGTCACGAGCCGCAGCTCCCAAGTTCCTCCACGACCTCACGGGTTCGGGCAGTACGCTGCTGCGCGCCACCTACGACCGGCTGCACCCGCTGGCCGGAAGCCGGATGCTGGTTGTCACTGGCAAGGCGCACCGCGAGGCAGTGTGCCGCCAGCTTCCCGAGGTCACGGACTCGGATCTGGTGCTCGAGTCCGAGCCCAAGGACTCGGCGGCAGCCATCGGGCTAGCCGCGGCCATCCTGCACGAGCGCGATCCCGGAACCATCATGGGTTCCTTCGCCGCCGACCATGTGATCAGCCCGGACGATCTCTTCCAGGCGGCCGTCCGCGAGGCCATCCACACCGCCGCCGCGGGCAAGATCGTGACCATCGGCATCAAGCCGACGCACCCCTCCACCGGTTTTGGGTACATCCTTTCCGGCCAGGACCTCCACATCGAGGGCGCACCCAGCGCGCAGGACGTGGTGGAGTTCGTGGAAAAGCCGGACGAGGCGGTGGCGCAGCAGTACGTGGACAGCGGCAACTACGTGTGGAACGCCGGCATGTTCGTTGCGCCGGTTGCGCTGCTGCTCAAGCACCTCGAAGCCAACCAGCCGGAACTGTTCCAGGGCCTGCAGGAGATCGCGCGTGCCTGGGACACCCCTAACCGGGACGAGGTCACGTCGCGCATCTGGCCCACCCTGCCGAAAATCGCCATCGACTATGCCGTCGCGGAGCCCGCCGCGGAAGCCGGGGACGTCGCCGTCGTGCCCGGAACCTTCCGCTGGGACGACGTCGGTGACTTCGCCTCCGTGGGCAGGCTCAACTCCGCCAAGGAAGTGGATGACGTCACTGTCCTCGGCGAAGGCGCGCGCGTCTTCACCGAGAACTCCAGCGGCGTGGTGGTTACCGACACCAAGCGCGTGATCGCCCTGATCGGCATCGAGGACGTGGTCATCGTGGACACCCCCGATGCCCTGCTGGTCACCACCATGGCCAACTCGCAGCGGGTCAAGGCAGCCGTTGACGCCCTCAAGGCCAGCGGCGACACGGACGTCCTTTAACCCAAAGTTTGCCTGCAGTTCTTGCCGTCACGGTTGCCCGGGATGTAACGCGGTAACCGTGATGGCCTGTATCGCGTCCATCCTCGCTAGAGTGATGAAGTGCGCAATTACACTACTGAAGCCGAGCCCACCGCCCTGGTGTCGCCCTGGCTCGAACCGCTCCTGCCGGAACTGATTGAATTCCGCCGGGACCTGCACGCGCACCCCGAACTCTCCTTCAAGGAGTACCGGACCACGGACAAACTGGCCGAGCGCCTCGAGGAGGCCGGCCTGAAACCCCGCCGCCTCGAGGGCACCGGGCTCACGGTGGACGTCGGCGACGGTCCCATTGCCACCGCCCTGCGCGGCGACATCGACGCCCTGCCCATCATCGAGGAAACGGGCCTGCCGTTCGCGTCCAAGAACCACGGCGTCACCCACGCGTGCGGCCACGACGTACACACCGCCACCATGCTGGGCATTGCCCTGGTACTGCACCGCATGCACCAGGAGACCCCCCTGGGCGGGACCGTCCGGATCATCTTCCAGCCCGCCGAGGAGACCATGCCGGGCGGTGCCCACGCCTGCATTGAGCAGGGCGTCCTGGAGGGCGTGCCCCGGATCATGGCGCTGCACTGCGACCCGCGCATCGAAGTGGGCAAGATCGGAACGCGCATCGGGGCCATCACCTCGGCATCGGACACCATCCGGATCGAGCTTTCCGGCCGGGGCGGGCACACCTCCCGGCCGCACCTGACGGAAGAGCTGGTGTTCGCCCTGGCCCAGATCGCGGTCAACGTTCCCGCCGTCCTGTCCCGCAGGGTGGATGTCCGCAGTGGAGTGTCCGTCGTCTGGGGCCAGATTTCCGCCGGATCCGCGCCGAATGCGATTCCCGGCACCGGCTACATGGCGGGAACCATGCGCTGCCTGGACCGCGAGGCCTGGCACGAGGCCGGCGAGCTGCTGGACGAGGTGGTCCACCAGGTGGCGGCGCCCTACGGTGTGGACGTCCGGCTTGAACACACCCGGGGTGTGCCCCCGGTGGTGAACTCCGAACACGAAACGGCGATCATTGAGGCAGCCGCGCGCGCGGAAATCGGCGAGAGCGCCGTGGTGCTGACGCCCCAGTCCATGGGCGGGGAGGACTTTGCCTGGTTCCTTGCCGAGCTCCCCGGCGCCATGATGCGCCTGGGCACCAAGACCCCCGGCGGCGAGGAATATGACCTGCACCGCGGCGACTACATCGTGGACGAGCAGGCCCTGGGCCTGGGCATCCGGGTCCTCACTGCGGCCGCCCTGCGCACCATCCGCGACTTCTAAACGCTTTCGGGAAAGCCCGACGCCGGCACGTGCTGAAGTGCCGGCGTCGGGCTTTTTCATGCCTTACCAGCGCCTCGGACCTTGGTAAGTTGTGCACAACTTAGTTGTCCTCTACTGTTGTTGCCATGAGTGAAGCTCCCCGCCTGGACCGCCAGGTCTGTTTTGCGCTCTACTCCGCTTCCCGCGCAGCAACCGCCGTATATCGGCCCGTCCTGGAAGACCTGGGCCTGACCTACCCGCAGTACCTGGCCATGCTGGTTCTCTGGGAGAACGAGCCGCGGGGCGTGAAGGAACTGGGCGATGAGCTCGGCCTTGACTCCGGCACCTTGTCGCCGCTGCTCAAGCGGCTTGAGGCCCTCGGCCTTGTTGAGCGGCGCCGGTCCGGCGAGGATGAGCGCCGGGTGGCCATCCACCTCACGCCCGCGGGGAGGCGCCTGAGCGGAAAGGCCTCCGCCATTCCCCAGCGGCTCGCCGACGCCGCAGGGCTCACGGCCATAGAGCTCGAGCAACTGCGCGAAACCCTGGGCAAGCTCACCGCCGCCCTCCACGCTGCGCTTTGACCGCCTTCCCGGAACCACCCCATGAGTATTGATCCCGACAGAACGGATATATCCATGAAGCCCCTTTACACTGCAGTTGCCCTTGCCTCCGGCGACGGCCGCGACGGCACCGCCCGTACCCGTGACGGCAGGCTGGACGTTTCCCTCGCCAGTCCGGTTGAACTCGGCGGCACCGGCGACGGGACCAATCCCGAGCAGCTCTTTGCCGCCGGGTATGCCGCGTGCTTCCACTCGGCCCTCCGCCTGGTGGCACGCCAGGAACGCGCCGACCTGACGGATTCCGCAGTGGCTGCCAAGGTGCACCTTGGCCGGCTTGACGGCGGGGAGGCCTTCGGCCTGGCCGCCGAACTGGAGGTTGCGCTGCCTGCCCTGGACCGGGATACAGCCGAGGCCCTGGTTGCCAGGGCACATGAGATCTGCCCCTACTCCAATGCCACCCGCGGCAATATCAGCGTGGACATCAAAGTCCTGGAGTACGCGGGATGAGCGCCGCCACCCTTCCTGCCGCCACCCTTCCTGCCGCCACCCGGGAAATCCGCCTCGCCTCCCGCCCGGTGGGCCGTCCCGCAGCAGCAAACTTCCGGCTCGCAGAATCGCCGCTGCCCGCGCTGGGCGACGGGCAGGTCATGGTGCGGAACCTCTTCATCTCTGTTGATCCCTACATGCGCGGCCGCATGAACGACGTCAAGTCCTACTCGCCGCCCTTTGCCCTCGACGAAGCACTCGACGGCGGTGCGGTGGGCGAGGTGATTGCGTCCCGTTCCACGGCGCTCCAGGAGGGCGACGTCGTCGTACATTCGCTCGGCTGGCGGGAATACGCCGTCCTTGACGGGGAAGCCGCGAAGCCGGCCCGCACCGACTTGGCGCCGGCGTCGGCCTTCCTGGGCGCCCTCGGCATGACCGGCCTGACCGCCTACGCGGGACTGCTCAAGGTCGCCGAGTTCAAACCGGGCGACGCCGTGTTTGTCTCGGGTGCGGCAGGAGCCGTCGGCTCGCTGGTGGGCCAGATCGCCAAGGCCATGGGTGCCTCCCGTGTCATCGGTTCTGCGGGTTCCCCGGCCAAGGTAGCCAGGCTCCTGGAGCTTGGCTTCGATGCCGCCTTCGACTACCACGACGGTCCGGTGCGGGACCTGCTTGAAGAGGCGGCCGGCAGCCGGGGCATCGACGTCTACTTCGACAATGTGGGCGGAGAGCACCTTGAAGCTGCCCTGTCCGTGCTGGACGTTGGGGGACGGGTGGCCATGTGCGGCGCCATAGCCCAGTACAACTCCACCCAGCCCACGCCGGCCCCGCATAACCTGGCGCTGGCCATCGGGAAGCAGCTCACCCTCCGCGGCTTCCTGGTGGGCGGCCAGCGGCAGCACTCCGCAGAGTTCGCCGAGAAAATGGCAGGCTGGCTGGCCGACGGCACCGTCCGGTACGACGAGACCATCGTGGACGGGCTGGAAAACGCTCCGCAGGCATTCATGGACCTGCTGGACGGTGCCAACACGGGCAAGATGCTGGTCAGGCTCTAGCACCTCCGCCTGCCCTGCCCAGTAGGGGGTGCCGCGCGGACGCGGCACCCCGTACTGGTTGGTAACAACTTGTAAACAATCTCAAGGAAGTTGCCTTGCCGTGCTATTGGACGTGGCGCAGGCCACTAAAGTGGGTGCCATCAGTGCGCTCCGGCGCAGTGCTGCGAGCCCTCAGTGAAAACAGAATTTCAGTGCAGAAACGGACACTCATTGAATTCGAGCCGTAGCGCCACTCTCTTCATCCTGGAGGAATCTTGATGTCATCACTGCGTGCACACCTCAAGCGCGGTTCCGTTGCCGGCCTGGCCACGGTGGGCGCCACAGCGCTCGTGCTGGCCGGTTGCGGTGCGCCTCCCGAAGCCGGCGGCGGCTCCACTGCCGGCGCCAGCGACTACACGGGCTGCATCGTCTCCGACTCGGGCGGGTTCGACGACCAGTCCTTCAACCAGTCCTCCTACGAGGGGCTGAAGAAGGCCGAGACGGACCTTGGAATCAAGGTCAACCAGGTGGAGTCCAAGACCAACAACGACTTCGAGCCGAACCTGCGGGCCATGGTGACAGCAGGCTGTGACCTCACGCTGACCATCGGCTTCCTGCTCGGCGACGCGACAAAGAAGCAGGCCGAGGCCAACCCGGACAGCCACTTCGCCATCGTCGACTACAGCTACGACCCGCCGATCAGCAACGTCAAGCCGATCATCTACGACACCGCGCAGGCCGCGTTCCTGGCCGGCTACCTTGCCGCCGGCACCACCAAGACCGGAACCGTGGCAACGTTCGGCGGCATCAAGCTTCCCACCGTGACCATCTTCATGGACGGCTACGCGGACGGCGTGAAGTACTACAACGAGCAGAAGGGCAAGGACGTCAAGCTCCTTGGCTGGAACAAGGAAGCCCAGGACGGCAGCTTCACCGGCGACTTCGAAAAGCAGGACGTTGGCAAGCAGCTCACCCAGAACTTCCTGGACCAGGGCGCAGACATCGTGATGCCCGTTGCCGGCCCGGTGGGCAAGGGTGCCGGTTCCGCCCTCAAGGAAGCCAAGGCTGCCGGCAAGGACGTCAAGCTGATCTGGGTCGACTCCGACGGCTACCTCACCGCCCCTGACTACAAGGACATCATGCTGTCCTCGGTCATGAAGACCATGGGTGAGGCCGTGGAAGCCGTGGTTAAGGATGACAAGGAAGGCAAGTTCAGCAACGAGCCCTACGTCGGTACCCTCGCCAACGAAGGCGTCCAGCTGGCACCCTTCCACGATCTTGACTCCCAGGTTCCTGCGGACCTGAAGTCCGAGCTGGAGCAGATCGAGAAGGACATCATCGACGGAAAGCTGAAGGTGGAATCCGCGGCCAGCCCGAAGGCCTGATTCCTGCATGAGCGCCACCGCCCGGCCCGTTACCGACAGGCCGGGCGGTGGCGCTTTTTGCTGGCCGCAATTCGGGCCCGCCGCCCGCTCATCCTCCGGCTGCACCCACTAGGCTGGTGCTGCAGCCTCATATCCCGTCCGGTGGACCACCGGACGCTTCGAGATTGGTCAGAGTTTTGAAACTTGAACTCAGAGGGATCACCAAACGATTTGGCACGCTGCTGGCCAACGACCACATAGACGTGGTGGTTGAGCCGGGACAAATCCACTGCCTGCTCGGCGAGAACGGGGCAGGAAAATCAACCCTGATGAATGTGCTGTACGGGCTGTATGAGCCCACTGACGGGGAAATCCTCGTTGACGGCAAACCCGTAACCTTCCGCGGACCGGGCGACGCCATGGCCGCCGGCATCGGCATGGTGCACCAGCACTTCATGCTGGTCCCTGTTTTCACAGTGGCCGAAAACGTGGCCCTGGGCGCCGAGCCCACCAAGGCCGCGGGCTTCCTGAACCTGGACGAAACCCGCCGCCGGATCAAGGA
The DNA here is from genome assembly GCF_059089885.1 of Arthrobacter sp. Y3221159. Classification (NCBI taxonomy): domain Bacteria; kingdom Bacillati; phylum Actinomycetota; class Actinomycetes; order Micrococcales; family Micrococcaceae; genus Arthrobacter; species Arthrobacter sp. Y3221159. Next base: position 138,804 of record NZ_JBNHFC010000005.1, on the reverse strand, counting down.
GATCTCGGACCAGTACGGGTTCGACGTCGACCCCGACGCCCTGGTGGAGGACCTTCCGGTGGGCGTCCAGCAGCGCGTGGAGATCATCAAGGCCCTGGTCAGGAACGCCAAGGTCCTGATCCTTGATGAGCCCACAGCCGTCCTGACGCCGCAGGAGACCGACGAACTCCTGGACATCATGCGCCAGCTGAAGTCCGGTGGTACCTCGATCGTCTTCATCTCGCACAAACTGCGGGAGGTCAAAGAGGTGTCCGACACCATCACGGTGATCCGGCGCGGCAAGGTGGTGGGTTCGGCCGATCCCTCCGCCGCCACCTCGGAGCTGGCCTCCATGATGGTGGGCCGTGCTGTCAGCCTCAACCTGGACAAGGCGCCGGCAAAGCCCCAGGAAAAGACGTTCGTGGTGCGCGACCTCACGGTGATCGCACCGAACGGCCAGCATGTGGTGGACGGACTCGGCTTTGACATCGCCCGGGGCGAGATCCTCGCCCTCGCCGGGGTGCAGGGCAACGGCCAGACCGAGCTGACGGAAGCCATCCTTGGCCTGCAGGAGCGGGTCTCCGGTTCGGTCACCCTCGACGGCAAGGAACTCCTGGGCCGCCCCGTCAAGGAAGTCCTCAAGGCCGGCGTCGGTTTCGTGCCCGAAGACCGCAAGGTGGACGGCCTGGTGGGGACCTTCTCCGTGGCGGAAAACCTCGTCCTGGACCTGTATGACAAACCGCCGTTCGCCAAAGGCATCAGCATGAGCCCGGCAAGGATCCTCGAAAACGCCAAGGCACGGATCGGTGAGTTCGACGTCCGCACCCCCTCCGCGGCCGCGGCCGCCGGGACACTGTCCGGCGGCAACCAGCAGAAGGTGGTGATGGCGCGGGAGCTCTCGCGGCCCCTGCGGCTGTTCATCGCCTCCCAGCCCACCCGGGGCGTGGATGTGGGCTCCATCGAATTCCTGCACCGCCGGATCGTTACCGAGCGCGACCAGGGCACGCCCGTCATGATCATCTCCACCGAACTGGATGAGGTGATGGAGCTGGCGGACCGGATCGCCGTTCTCTACAAGGGCAAGCTGGTGGGCATCGTCCCGGCCGGCACCAGCCGTGAAACCCTGGGCCTCATGATGGCCGGGATCCCGCCGGAGGAGCACGCGCACACTCCACAGGCCGGACCCGCCGCGGCCACAACCACCGCTTCCACTCCAGACGCCGAGGGAGACGACCATGTCTGACAACCATCCCCCCAAGCACGCGGCCGGGGAAGGGCATGGCACCAAGCCTTCCGGCAAGCCCCACCACAAGGCCAGCCAGGCGGAGGAGGAAACCGCCGCCGTCGTCTCCGTTGACACCGCCGGCGGTGCCATGGAGCCCTCCGCCGTACCTGCCACCGCCCAAAGCGGACAGCTTCCGGGCGGCCCCGACACGGTGCTCCGCAGGATCTTCACCGGCAGCGGCATGGTCTCGCTCCTGGCGGTGCTGCTGGCCCTCATCATCGGCGGCCTCCTGATCGCCAGCACCGATGCGCGGGTGGCCGCCACCTCCACCTACTTCCTTGCCCGGCCCACGGACTTCCTCGTCGCCGTCTGGGACGCAGCCACCCGATCCTACGTCGCCCTGTTCCAAGGCTCAGTGTTCAACCCCCGCGGAAACAGCGTGGCCGCCCAGTTCGCGCCGTTCATGGAAACGCTCACCATCGCCACGCCGCTTATCACGGCCGGCCTGGGTGTGGCACTGGCGTTCCGGGCAGGCCTCTTCAACATCGGCGCCCAGGGGCAGATCATCGTGGCGGGCATCCTTGCCGCGTGGGTGGGCTTCGCGCTGCACCTGCCGTTCGGCTTGCACCTCCTCCTGGTGCTGGTGGCAGGGATCGTCGGCGGCGCCCTGTGGGGCGGGCTGGTGGGCGTGCTCAAGGCACGAACCGGTGCCCACGAGGTCATCCTCACCATCATGTTCAACTACATCGCACTGTATTTCCTGCGGTACCTGCTGAACACGCCGGCGTTCCAGCGCCCGGGGGAGTCCAACCCCATTTCCCCCATCCTGGACCCCTCGGCCGTCTATCCGCAGATCTTCGGCACGCAATACCGGCTCCACCTTGGCTTCATCCTGGCCATCGGCGCCACCTTCCTGGTGTGGTGGCTGCTGAACCGCTCTACCGTCGGGTTTGAATTCCGGGCTGTGGGCGCCAACCCCAAGGCGGCCCAGACCGCCGGCATCAACGTTTCCCGATCCACCATCCTCGTGATGGCCATGGCCGGCGCACTGGCCGGAATGTCCGGCGTCGCGCAGGTGGCCGGAACCGAGAAGGTGCTTACCGACGGCGTTGCCGCCACCTACGGTTTCGATGCCATCACCGTCGCGCTGCTGGGACGTTCGACGCCGTGGGGCACCTTTGCAGCCGGCCTGCTGTTCGGCGCCTTCCGCGCCGGGGCCGTCCAGATGCAGATCCAGACCGGCACCCCTATCGACATCGTCCTGGTGGTCCAGTCCCTGATTGTCCTGTTCATCGCGGCGCCGCCGCTGGTCCGCGCGGTCTTCGGACTGAACCCGCGGCGGAAGAAGCCTGCCCGTCCGGCGAAGTCCCGGCAGGCAGCAACTACCGGAGGTGCAGCATGAGCACAACAGTTTCGTCCCCGCGCCCGGGAACACCCCAGCCAGCCGGAACCGACGCCGGTGCCGCCGCCCTTTCCGCCAAGCCGGTGGGCTGGAAGACGCCCGTCCTGCTGGCAGCCTTCGGTCTGATCGCACTGGTCTTCTTCGGCCTCCTGGCCCCCAACCAGACGGCAAGCTTCGGCATCTCCACCGGCGAGGACTTCTTCCAGCTGCCTGCCCTGGCGGTGAACGCGTTCGCCGGCGGCATCGTGCTGTCAGTGCTGATGCTGGGGCTGGCCGCCTACGCGGTCTACCTCAAGACCAAGGACCGGCCCGCGCCGGGCTGGCTGCCGGTGACCTTCATCGTCCTGTTCGTCGCAGCATTCCTTATCTGGGTTGTGGGCGGCGCCCGCACCCCAAGCATCTCGCTGGCCGGGCTGATCGCCGGCTCGGTCACCCTGGCCGTTCCACTCGTGTTCGGCTCGCTCTCAGGCGTCCTCTGCGAACGGGTGGGCGTGGTCAACATCGCCATCGAAGGCCAGCTGCTCGGCGGTGCGTTCACTGCTGCCATTGTGGCCAGCATGACGCAGAACCCGTTCGTGGGGCTCCTGGCTGCCGCGATCGCCGGTGCACTGGTGTCCATGGTGCTGGCACTGTTCAGCATCAAGTACCTGGTGAACCAGATCATCGTCGGCGTCGTCCTGAACGTGCTCGTCTCCGGCGTCACCGGCTTCCTGTTCAGCACTGTCATGCAGGAGGACAGCGAACGGTTCAACTCCCCGCCCGGGCTGGAGGCCATTGAGATTCCGGTCCTCTCCAGCATTCCGGTGATCGGCCCCATCCTGTTCCGGCAGACCCTGGTGGGTTACCTGATGTACATCGCAGTCTTGGTGGTCTGGGTGGGCCTGTTCAAGACCCGGTGGGGCCTGCGGGTCCGGGCTGTAGGTGAACACCCGCAGGCCGCGGACACCCTGGGCATCAACGTGAACGCCACCCGCTTCTGGAACGTCACCCTGGGCGGTGCCGTCGCCGGGATCGGTGGTTCCTTCTTCACCCTGGTGGCCATTGACAGCTTCACCAAGGAGATCTCCGGCGGCCGCGGCTTCATCGCCCTCGCTGCCCTCATCTTCGGCCGGTGGAACCCGATCGGTGCGTTCTTCGCGGCGCTCCTGTTCGGTTTCGCGGACAACCTGCAGAGTATCGTCACCATCATCGGAACCCCGGTTCCCAGCCAATTCATGGCCATGCTGCCGTACCTGGTGACCGTCCTCGCAGTCGCCGGCCTGGTGGGCAAGTCCAGGGGACCGGCAGCCAGTGGCATACCCTACGTCAAGGGATGACCGGCGTGGACCAGGCAACCACGGTGGACTGGCAGGCGCTGGAAGCCGCCGCCGTCGCCGCCATGCGCAACGCTTACGCCCCCTACTCCAAGTTTCCGGTGGGGGCCGCTGCCCTCACCGGTGACGGGAGGATCGTCAGCGGCTGCAACGTGGAGAACGCCAGCTACGGGCTGACCCTCTGCGCCGAGTGCGCCCTGGTAGGCAACCTGCAGATGACCGGCGGCGGACTGCTGCGCGCGTTCTACTGCGTGGACGGCAGCGGCAACATCCTGATGCCCTGCGGCCGCTGCCGGCAGTTGCTCTACGAATTCCGCGCCCCGGACATGGAACTCATGACCACCCGGGGCATCAAGACCATGGACCAGGTGCTGCCCGACGCCTTCGGTCCCGAACACCTGGAGGAAACCCGGTGACTGACAGCAAAGCTGAAGCATTCGACGCCGTTGACATCATCCGCATCAAGCGGGACAAGGGAACCCTGAGCCCCGAACAGATCGACTGGACCATCGATGCCTACACCCGGGGCGCCATCGCCGACGAGCAGATGGCCGCGCTGAACATGGCCATCCTGCTGAACGGCATGAACCGGACGGAGATTGCCCGCTGGACCGCAGCCATGATCGCCTCCGGCGAGACCATGGACTTCTCCAGCCTCCGGCGGCCCGACGGCGGCCTGAAATACACCTCGGACAAGCACTCCACCGGCGGCGTGGGGGACAAGATCACACTGCCCCTGGCCCCGCTGGTTGCGGTGTTCGGGGTGGCAGTGCCGCAGCTGTCCGGCCGCGGCCTCGGCCACACCGGCGGGACGCTGGACAAGCTTGAGTCCATCCCGGGCTGGCGTGCGTCCCTCAGCAACGAGGAAATGATGGCACAGCTGCAGGACGTCGGGGCGGTCATCTGCGCCGCCGGTGCCGGCCTGGCCCCGGCGGACAAGAAGCTGTACGCCCTGCGCGATGTCACCGGAACCGTGGAAGCCATCCCCCTGATCGCCTCGTCCATCATGAGCAAGAAGATCGCCGAGGGCACCGGCTCCCTGGTCCTGGACGTGAAGGTGGGCAGCGGCGCGTTCATGAAGGACGAAGCCTCTGCCCGTGAGCTGGCCGAAACCATGGTGGCGCTGGGCAAGGACGCAGGGGTCAACACGGTCGCCCTGCTCACCAACATGGACACCCCGCTGGGCCTCACGGCAGGAAATGCCATCGAGGTGGAGGAGTCCGTGGAGGTCCTTGCAGGGGGCGGCCCGGACGACGTAGTGGAGCTGACGGTCCGGCTCGCGGAGGAGATGCTCGCCGCCGCAGGGGTGCACGACGCCGACCCCGCGGCCGCCCTCAAGGACGGCCGGGCCATGGACGTGTGGAACCGGATGATCCAGGCGCAGGGCGGAGATCCCCGCGCCAAGCTGCCGGCGGCGCGGGAATCCGAAACGGTGTACGCACCGGCCGACGGGGTCCTCGTGGAACTGGATGCCCTGGCCGTTGGCGTTGCCGCATGGCGCCTGGGAGCAGGACGCGCACGCAAGGAGGACGCGGTACAGGCAGGCGCCGGCGTCAGGATGCACGCCAAGCCGGGCGCAGTGGTCCGGGCCGGGGAACCGCTGATGACCCTGCTTACCGACACCCCAGAGAAATTCACGCGGGCCAAGGAGGTCCTGGAACAGGCTGTGGTTATCGCCCCGGAAGGATCAAGGCCGGCGCAGCGGCTGATCCTGGACCGCATAGCATAGGGGATCATGCAGGCCATCAATGACTTCATCGTCGCCGCAGCCGGGCAGCCCTGGGTGCTCTTCCTGGTGTTGGCGTGCTGCATCATTGACGGCTTCTTCCCGCCCATTCCCAGCGAGTCCGTGGTGGTGGGGCTGTCCGCCGTGGCCGCCACGGCGGACGTCCCCAACCCCTGGCTTTTAGTGCTCGTGGCCGCCCTGGGCGCCTTCTCAGGGGACAACATCGCCTACCTGATCGGGCGCCGTGTCGGCACCACCCGCTGGTCCTGGATGCGGCGTCCGCGCATGCAAAGCGCCTTCCGCTGGGCCGGCGGCGAACTGCGGAAGCGCCCTGCATCACTCATCCTCGTTGCGCGGTTCGTGCCCATTGGCCGGGTCGCGGTGAACCTGACGGCGGGTGCCACGCAGTACCACCACCTTCGCTTCATCGCCCTCACAACCCTTTCAGCCGTCCTCTGGGCGGTGTACTCCGTGGGGATAGGGCTGTTCTTCGGCCAGTGGTTCGAGGAGAACCACCTGCTGGGCGCCGTCATCGCCATCGTGTGCGCCGTGGCGCTCGGCATCGTGGTGGACGTGGTGATCAACCGCCTTCGCCGGCAGACCCCCGTGGTCGAACGCATGCGGGAACCCGAGGCCTGACCGGACGGAATATCACCCCCAGGGACGACGCATCGGGCCCCCGGCCGGGGATAGCGTGGGAAAGGTGTTTCCCGGCCCCGGGCGTAGCGGACGGCGCCCGGGCCATGGGACACTTAGGAACGATTTCCGCTACGGCAGCGTCGCTATAGCTGCGTCATCATTGTCTAGGAGCAAGACCGCGTGGAGTTTATTAATGAGGCCGTGCTCCATGCAGCGGGCCAGTGGTGGATCTACCCGGTCCTGCTCGTGTTTTTCTTCGTGGACGGCTTCGCCATGGTGGTGCCCAGCGAAACCCTCATCGTCGCCCTGGCAGCCTTCGCCCGGCACAGCGGCCAGCCCAACCTCTGGATCCTTGGCACCACCGCGCTGATCGGGGCCATCGCCGGGGACAACATGGCCTTCATGCTGGGACGCCGGATCGGGCTGGACCGGTGGAAATGGATGCGCCGGCCCAAGGTCAGGAAGGCCTTCAGCTGGGCGCGCTATGAGCTGGACAAACGCGGGGCGGTCCTGATCTTCACGGCCCGCTACATCCCCTGGGGCCGTGTGGCCGTCAATTACGTGGCGGGCAGCACCGGCTTCGGCCACCGCAGGTTCTTCCTGTTGGATGCCTTCGCGTGCATCACCTGGGTGGGCTACTCCATCGGGATCGGGCTGCTGGCCAGTTCCTTCCCCTGGCTGCACCACAACCCGCTGCTCAGTGCCGGCATCGCCGTTGTCTTTGCCATCATCCTGGGCATCCTGATCGACCACCTGCTCCGCTGGTGGCACAAGCACCTTGCCCGGAACGACGCCCAAGAGGTGGACGAATGGCTCGACGGCGGGCCCTCCGGTGCCCGCAACGGCAAGCCCGGGTCCGGCGTCCTCGCGCCGTCCGCCGACGGCGGGCCGGCAACACCCTAGCCGCTGGCTTTGCGCCCCCGCCCACCCTAAGGTGGGAACGTGACTGAGCCTATTGTTGACGCTGCCCCTGCCATCGATTTTGACCTGAAGAACCTGCCTAAGGTCTCGCTTCACGACCACCTGGACGGAGGCCTCCGTCCGGCCACCATCATCGAACTTGCCGAGGCAGCCGGGCACACCCTTCCGTCCACCGATCCCGTGGCACTGGGCCAGTGGTTCCGGGAGTCGGCCGATTCCGGTTCCCTGGTCCGTTACCTGGAAACCTTCGACCACACCGTGGCGGTCATGCAGACGCATGAAGGCCTGTACCGGGTGGCCAAGGAATTCGTCGAGGACCTGGCAGACGACGGCGTCGTATACGGCGAAGTGCGATGGGCCCCCGAACAGCACCTCCAGAAGGGTCTCACGCTGGATGAAGCCGTGGAGGCCGTCCAGGAAGGCCTGGAAGCCGGGGTCGAGGCGGTAGGGGACAGCGGCCGCGAGATCCAGGTCGGCCAGCTGATCACGGCCATGCGCCATGCCGACCGCGGCCAGGAGATCGCCGAGCTCGCCGTCCGCCACCGCAACCGCGGTGCCGTGGGCTTCGACATTGCCGGCGCGGAGGACGGCTTCCTGCCGTCCCGTTTCAGGGACGCCTTCACCTACCTGGCCCAGCAGAACTTCCCTGCCACGGTGCACGCCGGTGAAGCTGCCGGACTGGAAAGCATCCAGTCGGCGCTCGTGGACGGCCGCGCGCTCCGCCTGGGCCACGGCGTGCGGATCGCCGAGGACATCATGGTGGAATTCGACGACGACGCCGAGGACACCATTGGCCTGGTCACCCTGGGCGACCTGTCCAGCTGGATTCGCGACCGTGGCATCGCCCTGGAAATCTGCCCTTCCTCGAACCTTCAGACCGGCGCGATTGCGCCCTTCGGCGAAGGTATCGACAGCCACCCCCTGGACATGCTGTACCAGCTGGGCTTCAACGTCACCATCAACACGGACAACCGGCTGATGGGCGGTGTTACCCTCACGGACGAGTTCGAGCTGCTGGTGGAGACGTTCGACTACGACCTCGACGACCTGCTCGAGCTCACCCTGAACGCCGCCGAGGCTTCCTTCCTGCCCCTGGAGGAGAAGGAGGCGCTGGTGGAGTACATCAACGACACCTACGCCAACCTTGGCTGAGCAGCCGGACCACAGCACCCCCGTGGGGGAGCTGTTGTCCGTGATTGCTGCGCTCCGCGAGCACTGCCCCTGGATGGGCTCGCTGACGCATAGCTCGCTCGTGGAGTACCTCCTCGAGGAAGCCTACGAAGTTGCCGAAACCATCGAGGCGGGCCATCCCGACGCCGAGCTCCAGGCCGAGCTGGGTGACGTCCTGCTCCAGGTGGTGCTGCACGCCCGGCTCGCCGAGGAGCGCGGCGCATTTAAGTTCGACGACGTTGCCCGCGGCCTGGCTGCCAAGATGGTCCGGCGGAATCCGCATGTCTTCCGTCCCGACGGCTCGCTGCAGGACACTTTCCCGGCCACGGTGGATGAGATCGTGCGGAAGTGGGATGCGGTGAAGCGGGCGGAGCGGCCAGCGCGCACCAGCCACTTCGAAGGGATCCCGCACGCCCTGCCCGCACTGGCCCGGGCGCAGAAGTCGGTGGACCGCGCAGCCCGCGCGGACGCACCCCTGCCGGCAGGGACGCCCGTCCCCGCAACTGAGGAAGAGCTCGGGGAGCTGCTCCTCGCCGTCGTACGCTCCGCACATGACGCCGGATTCGACGCCGAACGTGCCCTGCGCGGGGCTGTTCGGCGCTACCAGCAGGAGAAATCCCCGTCCCAACACCATCATGACGTCCGCGGCCCGGACCGGTTTCCGTAACCCGCACCACTCTCGACTACGCTGGTCCGTGACGAGTACGTCGAGTCTTTCTGCAAGATCCCCCGTTAATCGCCCATAAGGAGCAAATTCATGGCGCTTATCGATGCCATCCACGCCCGCGAGATCCTCGATTCCCGTGGCAACCCGACCGTAGAAGTTGAGGTCCTGCTCTCCGACGGCCAGATTGGCCGGGCAGCAGTACCTTCCGGCGCTTCCACCGGCGAGCACGAGGCCGTCGAACTGCGTGACGGCGACAAGGGCCGCTACCTTGGCAAGGGCGTCCAGAAAGCTGTCGACGCGATCATCGACCAGATCGCACCGGCGCTGACCGGTTTCGACGCGACCGACCAGCGCTCCATCGACCAGGCCATGCTGGACCTGGACGGCACCCCGAACAAGGGCAAGCTGGGCGCCAACGCCATCCTGGGCGTTTCCCTGGCCGTGGCCAACGCAGCCGCCGCCTCCGCCGACCTGCCGCTCTACAAGTACCTGGGCGGCCCCAACGCGCACGTCCTGCCCGTGCCGCTGATGAACATCCTGAACGGCGGCTCCCACGCGGACTCCGACGTCGACATCCAGGAATTCATGATCGCTCCCATCGGCGCCGAAACCTTCTCGGAAGGCCTGCGCTGGGGCGTTGAGGTGTACCACAACCTCAAGTCCGTCCTGAAGGAAAAGGGCCTGTCCACCGGCCTGGGCGACGAGGGCGGCTTCGCCCCGAACCTGCCCTCCAACCGTGCCGCGCTGGACCTGATCCAGGAAGCCATCAAGAACGCCGGCTACACCCCGGGCAAGGACATCGCCCTGGCCCTGGACGTGGCATCCTCCGAGTTCTTCAAGGACGGCGCCTACCAGTTCGAGGGCAAGTCCCTGAGCTCGGCCGAGATGAGCGCCTACTACACCGAACTCGTGTCCGACTACCCGCTGGTGTCCATCGAGGACCCGCTGGACGAGAACGACTGGGACGGCTGGAAGACCCTCACCGACGCCATCGGCGACAAGGTCCAGCTGGTGGGTGACGACCTCTTCGTCACCAACCCCTCCATCCTGCAGCGCGGCATCGACACCCGCACCGCCAACTCGCTGCTGGTGAAGGTCAACCAGATCGGCTCCCTGACCGAGACGCTGGACGCCGTCAGCCTGGCGCAGCGCTCCGGTTACACCACCATCACCTCGCACCGCTCCGGCGAGACCGAGGACACCACCATCGCCGACATCTCGGTGGCAACCAACGCCGGCCAGATCAAGACCGGCGCGCCGGCCCGCTCCGAGCGCGTTGCCAAGTACAACCAGCTGCTGCGCATCGAAGAGGAACTCGACGACGCCGCACGCTACGCAGGCCGCAGCGCGTTCCCGCGTTTCAAGGGCTAGTAGCCGCATAAAGCAATAAACGGTGGCTATGGTTGAAAAGACCATAGCCACCGTTGTTGTTTCAGCAGCATCCGTCAGCCCGGTTGTTGTCCAGCGCCGTTTTGTTGTTCAGCACAGACAGTGGCGGCCGCAGGCAGGCCGCGATCAGGAGTGTCATGGCTACCCGCCGTCCCAAAGTCCCCAAGGTCAGCCCCGCCCGTCCAGGAAGCGAAACCTCCGACGGCGCCGACGTCATCCAGGCGGATTTCGGCTCGGCCAAGGACAACCCGGGCCCGGCAGGAAGCCCCGGCGCCGACAGCAAGCCCCCGAAGGCACCAGCCGGACAGGCACCGGCCACGGGCGCACCCGCAGGGCGTGCCAGGCCGGGAAAGGGCAGCAGCGCAACCAACGGTGCCGCGAACCAACCCGCGGAAGAGGAGCAGCACCCTGTTCCGGCGAAGGCCTTTTCCGGCCGGATGCTGGCACTGGCCGTGGTGATGGTTGCGATCACCATCATGCTGGCGCCCACGGTGAAGATCTTCTTCGACAAGAAGTCGGAAATCGACGCGCTGAATGCCGATATCGCCGCGCGCGAGGCTGAAGGCGACCGGCTCCGCCAGCAGGTCTCCCGCTGGCAGGACCCCAACTACGTGAAACAGCAGGCCCGGGACCGCATTAACATGGTTATGCCGGGCGAAACCGGCTACTGGGTTTTCGGCAGCGATTTGCCCGCGGGAGAAGCCAGCAGCCACACCGGTGCAGCAGCACAAGACCCCGCCGATCTGCCGTGGGTGGATTCCCTGTGGGAGTCCATCGAGCGCGCGGCCACAGACTGAACCGCAAAAGGAAGGACGGCCCGCGACAGTGGAACACAACACGGCAGCCGCCCGGGACGACTCCCGCCAACCATCAGCACACGATCTTGAAGTATTGAGCCGGCAGCTGGGACGTCCGGTCCGCGATGTGGTGGAAATCCCTGCCCGCTGCGTGTGCGGCAATCCGCTGGTGGCGGCAACGGCTCCGCGGCTGAGCAACGGCACCCCGTTCCCCACCACCTTCTACCTGACGCATCCCGTGATCACCTCCGCGGTGTCCCGGCTTGAGGCGGCGGGGGTCATGAACACCATGAACGAGCAGCTGGCCGGCGACCCGGAACTGGCAGCCGCCTACCGGTCTGCGCATGAAGCCTACCTTGCCGCGCGGGACGCGATTGGCCGGCGTTCCGGCATCGGCGCTGTCCCGGAAATCGACGGAGTCTCCGCCGGGGGCATGCCCACCCGCGTCAAGTGCCTGCATGTCCTGGTGGGGCAATCGCTCGCTGCCGGACCGGGCGTGAATCCGCTGGGGGATGAGGCGCTGCAACAGATCCGCGAATGGTGGACGGCGGACAGGTGCTACTGCGAGGGGGCCTGGGACACCACCGGTGAAGCTCCTTCCCGGGACCTCAGCCGGCACGGTCCGCAGGGCCTGCCGGACATCGTGGGCCGCCCCGCCCCTGTGCGGAAGTCGGCCAATCCTGCCGAGGCTGCCCAGTGACCCGGGTAGCCGCCATTGACTGTGGCACCAATTCGATCCGCCTGCTGATCGCCGACGTACACCGCAGCAACGGCACCACCAGCCTCACCGACGTGGTGCGCGAGATGCGCGTAGTCCGGCTGGGGGAGGGCGTGGACGCCACCGGTGAACTCGCCCCCGCAGCACTGGAGCGCACGTTCGCCGCCACTGCCGATTACGCACAGCTGATCCGGGACCACGGCGCTGAGTCCGTCCGGTTCGTTGCAACCTCCGCCAGCCGGGATGCCCGGAACCGGGACGTCTTCGTGGATGGAATCCGCAACCTCCTGGGCGTGGAACCGGAAGTGATCTCCGGCGACGAGGAAGCTGCGTTGTCCTTTGCCGGTGCCAGCAGTGTCCTGCCCATCCTGGACGGCCACCAGGTTCTGGTGGTGGACCTGGGCGGCGGCAGCACCGAGTTCGTCCTCGGCACCGCACAGGGCGTCACCGCGGCGAAGTCGGTGGACGTCGGCTGCGTCCGGCTGACCGAACGGCACCTGCGGAACGATCCGCCCAGCGCGGAACAGATCGCGGCGGCGGAAGCTGACGTGGACGCAGCCATGGCCCTCGCCGGACAGCACGTTCCGCTGGAACAGGCAACCGCCGTCGTCGGTGTTGCCGGCTCCATCACCACCATCACCGCCCACGCCCTCCGGCTGCCCGAATACAAGCCGGACGTCATCCACGGCGCGGAACTGCCCATTGACACCGTCCGCGCCGCCTCGACGGACCTCCTGGAGATGGTCCGGTCGGAGCGCGCCGGACTGCCCTACATGCACCCGGGACGCGTGGATGTTATCGGAGCAGGGGGACTGGTGTGGCGCAGGATCCTGGAACGCCTGGGCGAACTCACCGGCGGCAGGATCACCACGGCGACGGCCAGCGAGCACGACATCCTTGACGGCATCGCCCTGAGCATCGGCTGAACCCGGATGCGATCCATCACCCACCCCGTATTGCGCCGGACCGGAGCGGCGGCGCTTGCCTTGGTCCTCGCCGCCTGCTGCCTCGCTGCCGGTCTTATCACGGCTCCGGCGGCCCAAGCGGACGAGTGGCGGGACAAGCAGTACTGGCTCGCAGACTCCGGCATTACCAAGGCCTGGGAAGTGTCCAAGGGTGCCGGCGTCAAGGTGGCCGTCATCGACAGCGGCGTGGACGCGCAGCATCCGGACCTCAAGGGCGCGGTGGCAGGCGGCTACGACGCGTCCGGCTCCGGCCAGCCGAACGGCCAGAAGAGCGTCGGGTCGAAGCCCGAACACGGCACCCTGGTGGCCACTATGCTTGCCGGCCGGGGACACCAGCCCGCCGACAAAACGGCCACCCCCACGCCCGGCCCCGCTGCGCCGCCACCGGACGGCATCATCGGTGTGGCCCCCGAGGCCCAGATCCTGTCTGTGTCCACATGGCTTGGCTCACCGAACCCCTCCGGCAAAAGCGACCAGGACCAGATTCCGGAAGCGGTCCGCTGGGCCGTGGACAACGGAGCGAAAGTCATCAACATCTCGCTCGGCAGCACCGCCCCGCAATGGCCGCAAAGCTGGGACGCCGCCTTCCTATACGCCGAGCAGAAGGACGTGGTGATCGTCGCGGCAGCCGGCAACCGGATCGGCGGCAACACCCAGGTGGGAGCCCCGGCCACCATCCCGGGCGTCCTCACTGTCGCCGGCCTGGACCGCTCGGGGACTGCCAGCGTCGACGCGTCCTCGCAAGGCATCAGCATCGGCGTGGCAGCACCGGCCCAGAACCTGCTGGGCGGCCTCCCGGGCGGGGGGTATGCCGAATGGGCAGGGACCTCCGGATCCACACCCATCGTTGCCGGCGTGGCGGCACTGATCCGCTCCAAGTGGCCTTCCATGAGCGCCGAGCAGGTCATCAACCGCATCGTCTCCACCGCAAAGGATGCCGGACCGCCGGGCAAGGACCCCCTCTACGGCTATGGCATCCTCAACGCCGAAGCGGCGCTGAAGGATAACGTGCCCGAAGCGAAGAACAATCCCCTGGGAACCATCGCCGAGTGGATCAGGGTGCACCGGCGCGGCAACCTTGCCACCCCCACCCCGGTCCCCACGGCAGAGGCGCCGGTTGCTGCGCCGGCACTTCCGGAGGCAACCGTCCCGGCTGCAGAGGCGCCGTCGAAGCGTGATACTGCCATTGGAGGTGCGGTCGTCATCGGATTTGCCCTGCTGTTCGCGGCCATCATCGCTGCGGCCGCGATCCAGCTGCGCCGGGCGGCGCGGGACCCGGCGCTAGCGGGCGAGGAACCGGAAACAGGTGTGCTGGAAAAGGTGCATCCGGTGCGGAAAACCTAGCTTTACGGGCGCTTCGAGCAGTTAGTGAAGATTTTCACAAACTGCGCTATCCTTAAACTATGGCAACCACCCCAGAGCTCCAGGACCGTCCCAGGGTACTCGTCGTCGGCGGCGGGTACGTCGGCCTGTACGTAGCACTCAAACTGCAGAAGAAGATCGCGAATGCCGGTGGCATCGTCACCCTCGTGGATCCACTGCCTTACATGACCTACCAGCCGTTCCTCCCCGAGGTGGCGGGCGGCAACATTGAAGCCCGCCACGCGGTGGTATCCCACCGCAAGCACCTCAAGCAGACGGAACTGATCCAGGGCCGCGTCACCTCGATCGACCACGCCAACCGCACTGCGGTCATCGCTCCGTCCGACGGCGGCGAAAACTTCGAGGTCCCCTACTTCGACGTCGTCCTGGCGGCAGGTGCCATCACCCGTACCTTCCCCATCAAGGGCCTCGCGGACAAGGGCATCGGCCTGAAGACCATCGAGGAAGCCGTTGCGCTGCGCAACAAGGTCCTGGAGCGCATCGAGGTTGCCTCCACCATGACCGATCCTGCCGCGCGCGCCAAGGCCCTTACCTTCGTGGTGGTTGGCGGTGGTTTCGCCGGCATCGAGTGCATCACCGAAATGGAGGACCTGGCCCGCGCCGCGGTCCGGAACAACCCGCGGATCAAGCAGGAAGAAGTCCGTTTTGTCCTGGTGGAAGCCATGGGCCGCATCATGCCCGAGGTCACTGCCAAGCAGGCCGAATGGGTCGTTGAGCACCTGCGCAGCCGCGGCATCGAGGTCCTGCTGAACACCTCGCTGGACAGCGCCGAAGGCACCCTCAAGCTCATCAACCTCCCGGACAAGTCCCCTGCCCAGGAGTTTGAAGCCGGCACCCTCGTGTGGACGGCCGGCGTCCAGGCCAACCCGATGGTCCGCTCCACCGACTTTCCGCTGGAGCCCCGTGGCCGCGTCCGCGTCCTCCCGGACCTCCGCGTTGCCGGAGACGAAGGCATTGTGGACAACGCGTGGGCTGCGGGCGACATCGCCGCCGTGCCCGACCTCACGGGCAAGGGCCTGCCTGACGGTACCTGCGTTCCGAACGCACAGCATGCGCTCCGCCAGGCCAAGCGCCTGGCCAAGAACCTCTGGGCTTCGCGCTGGGAAAAGCAGCTGAAGGACTACAAGCACAAGAACCTCGGCGCCGTTGCAGGCTTTGGCGAGTGGAAGGGCGTAGCCAACATCAACCTGGTTGGCAGCATTGGGCTCAAGGGCGGGCTCGCCTGGTTGGCCCACCGCGGCTACCACGGGCTGGCCATGCCCACGTTTGAGCGCAAGTTCCGGGTGATCTTCAACTGGATCATCAGCTTCTTCGTCGGCCGTGACACCACCCAGCTGATGGACCTGGACAACCCGCGCGGTGCTTTCGTTGCCGCAGCCACCCCGGCGCCCAAACCGGCTGCTGCAGCCGCACCCGCGGCGACAGCCCCGCCGGCAGCCAGTGGTACCGGCTCCACAGCGGTGCAATCCAAGGAATCTGTGACGGCACAGGCCAAGTAGCACACGCAGTGCCCGACGGCGGCTGTCCCCTTCCCGGGGCGGCCGCCTTTTGCGTCCCGGCGGCCATTCAGCGGACAGGCACCCATTCCTGACCCCGGTCCTGCTGCCGGTGCTGCCTGCCTCCTAGACTGGGCTCATGACTGCCGAAGTGAAGCTGCAGGAGCTGCTGGCCGGTATGCACCCCGTTCAGCGCGAGGGGGAATACGTCTACGTCCTGTGGCCGCACGGACGGCCCCTGGCAGCAGGCATCGAGGCGGCAGTACGCGAGGCTGAAGGCCTGACAGTGGTGCTGCCGCGTGCTGACGCGGACCGGCAGGGGCTCAGCTATGACTTTGTGGGAGCCTGGATCACGCTGCAGGTCCATTCGGCCCTCGAGGCGGTGGGCCTCACCGCAGCAGTCAGCAGGGCCCTTACGGACGCCCGCATCAGCTGCAACGTCCTGGCCGGTTTCCATCACGACCACCTGCTGGTGCCGGTAGCGGATGCGCCGCGGGCACTTGAAGTCCTGGCTGAACTCGCTGCCCGGAGCCGGGATGCCCCGCGCCGGGAGCTGGTGCTGCGCAGCGAGAACCCTGCAGACCGGGACGCCATCCTGGCCCTGACGGCCGACGCTTTCGCAATTTCGCCGGCCACAGGCCTGCCGGCAGGAGGGGAGCCGGTGGAAGTGGGGGTGCTTCGCGCACTCTTTGACGCCGAGGAGTACATCCCGGACCTCAGCGTAGTGGCCGTCCAGGACGGGGAAATCGTGGGCCATGTCATCAGCACCCGCGGGTGGGTGGGGGATCAGGCGCTCCTCGGCCTTGGCCCCATCGGTGTCACTCCGCGGCTGCAACGGCAGGGCATCGGTTCGGCACTCATGCGCGAGACAATCGACAGGGCCAATGCCGCTGGGGAGCGCGGCATCGTCCTGCTTGGAAGCCCGGACTACTACTCCAGGTTTGGCTTTGTCCCGGCGTCCAGTTTTGGTGTCCAGGCGCCCGAACCGGAGTGGGGCGACTACTTCCAGCTCCTGCCGCTCGCCCTGTGGTCCGGCGGTGTCCACGGTATGTTCCGGTACGCCGGACCGTTCTCACTCACGTGACGGGATACCATGGACCCGGCGCCCCAGTAGCCCAATTGGCAGAGGCATCGGACTTAAAATCCGCGTGTTGTGGGTTCGAGTCCCACCTGGGGTACAGAGAAGCAGGAGACTTCAGAGTCTCCGCGAGGAAGCCGCCCGCATCTTATGGGCGGCTTCCGCCGTTTAATTCCACATATGCAACGACTGTTATAAGGATGTGACCTCAGTCACTTATCTTCGCCTGTGATTTGCATTAGCTTGAAGCTAAATCAGGAATCCCTGATTTTTCGTGTCGAAGGCCGTTCGCACCTTTAGATCGAGGAGCTCGTAA
Organism: Arthrobacter sp. Y3221159; assembly: GCF_059089885.1. Classification (NCBI taxonomy): domain Bacteria; kingdom Bacillati; phylum Actinomycetota; class Actinomycetes; order Micrococcales; family Micrococcaceae; genus Arthrobacter; species Arthrobacter sp. Y3221159. The sequence goes on along the minus strand of NZ_JBNHFC010000005.1, from coordinate 121,620 downwards.
ATGACTTTATTCCCCCAGGCGGGAGCCCGCGCTGCCAAGCTGACAGCGCTTGGCATCGGCGTTGCCTTCATGGCAACGGCTTGCGGCGGTCCGTCCACACCCACGGCGACCGAAACCACCACTGGAGCAGCAGCGGCCGGAATCGCATGCCCGGCACCGGGCGCAACCGGCGAAACCAGCGCGCCGGCCACGGGCGGCGCTGGCGGTGGTTCGGTGCCCCCGTCCACTGGCACAACCGAGACTCCTTTGAAACTCGGCTCGCTGTTGCCCACCACCGGTTCGCTGTCTTACCTCGGGCCACCAGAAATTGCCGGCGTTAATCTTGGCGTGAAGGAAGTCAACGACGCCGGTGGTGTCCTGGGCAAACCTGTGGAAGTAATCCACCGCGATTCAGGTGACACCAAGACGGACATCGCCACCCAGTCGACAAATGCCTTGCTGGGGCAGGGTGTCAACGCCATCATCGGTGCCGCCTCGTCAGGTGTCTCCAAGACCGTCATCAACCAGATCACAGGTGCCGGGGTCATCCAGTTCTCGCCGGCTAACACTTCGCCGGACTTCACCACCTGGGACGACAAAGGACTGTACTGGCGCACGGCACCATCCGATGTCCTTCAAGGCAAGGTCCTTGGCAACTACATGGCTACCTGTGGCGCCCAGACAGTGGGCATGATCGTCCTCAACGATGCGTACGGCACGGGCCTGGCAAAGAACATCAAGGCCGCGTTCGAGTCCGCAGGCGGCAAGGTTGTGGCCGAGGAGCTGTTCAACGAGGGTGACACCCAGTTCAGCAGCCAGGTGGACAAGGTTATCGCGGCCAAGCCCGACGCAATTGCCCTGATCACCTTTGACCAGGCCAAGAGCATCGTTCCCCTTATGACAGGCAAGGGGATCGATCCCACCACGATGTTCCTGGTGGACGGCAACACCGCAGACTACAGCAAGGACTTCCAACCTGGCACCTTGCAGGGTGCACACGGCACCTTCCCGGGGACATTTGCAAACGAAGCGTTTACAAAGAAGCTCCTGGAGATTGATCCCGCACTGAAGGACTTCACCTACGGCGGTGAGTCATACGATGCTGTCAACCTGATCGCCCTCGCTTCTGAAGCCGCAGGGAGCACCAGCGGCGTCGAAATCGCAAAGCAGCTCAAGGCGGTCTCGGAGTCGGGTGAGAAGTGCAGCGACTTCCCCTCCTGTGTTACTTTGCTGCGTGAGGGCAAGGACATCGACTACGACGGCCAGTCGGGTCCGATCACCTTCTCCGACGCCGGTGACCCGACCGAGGCTTACATCGGTATCTACGAGTACACCGCGGACAATAAGCTCCAAGCCGTACAGTCGGAATTTGGCAAGCTCTAGTAATCGTCAGTACACACGAAGGAGCCCCCGTCCTGCCGGACGGGGGCTCCTTCGTGTGTACTGCCGGCCGCTACTCGACGGTGTCGGCCAGGGTACCGAGATAGAGCTGGATGACCTTGGGATCCTTCATCAGTTCACGGCCAGTGCCGGTGTAGGCATCCCGGCCCTGGTCCAGGACGTAGCCGCGGTCGCAGATCTGGAGGCAACGGCGCGCGTTCTGCTCCACCATGATCACTGACACCCCTGCACGGTTGATCTCATGCACGCGGAGGAACGTTTCGTCCTGCTTGACGGGGGAGAGGCCCGCGGACGGCTCATCCAGGAGCAGCACGGCCGGGTCCATCATTAGGGCACGGCCCATGGCCACCATCTGCCGCTCGCCCCCGGACAGGGAACCTGCCCGCTGGGCACGCCGCTTGCCCAGTTCGGGGAAGAGGCTGGTGACAAAGTCGAACCGCTCCGCAAAGTCCTTGGGCCGTTGGAACATGCCCATCTGGAGGTTCTCCTCGATGGTCAGCGTGGCGAACACATTGTTGGTCTGCGGGACGAATCCGACACCACGCGTCACCAGTTTGTTGGCCTTCAGCCCGGTGATGTCCTGGCCCCGGACCACGACGGTACCCGAATGGACTTTTACCAGACCAAACATGGCCTTCAGGAGCGTGGACTTGCCGGCGCCGTTTGGACCGATGATGCCGATCAGCTCACCCTTGCGGGCCTCGATGCTGCAGCCGTTGAGGATGTTGACCCCGGGCAGGTAACCCGCCACAACGTCGGTGACTTTAACGACGGACCCGCCATCTTCCACCGGCTGTGCGGCGGCTGCCGCGCTGGTGCTGCTCATTGAGTGTCCTTCCCCGTGCTGCCTGTCTCCGTGCTACCGTGCCGGCCCTGCGGCTCCGTGCCGCTGGGCCGGTTCCCGCCCCGGCGGGCCTCCTCGGCTTCATTGGACACAACGTCCAGCGAGATGATGCCGGCATTTTCGGTTCCGACGATGGATTCCTCGTCGGCCTCAAGCTCGGCTGCCAGTTCCTTGAGGCCCTCGGAGTCGCCAAGGTCGACGTCGTGGTGGGCGCCAAGGTAGGCATCGATGACGGCGGGGTCCTTCATCACTTCGCCGGGCGGGCCCTCTGCCACCACTTTTCCCTCCGCCATGACCACTACCCAATCGGCAATGTGCCTGACCATATGCATGTCGTGTTCCACGAACAGGACGGTCATGCCCTCGGCCTTGAGGTTTTTGATGTGGTCCAGCAGCGATTGGGTCAGCGCCGGGTTGACGCCGGCCATGGGCTCGTCCAGCATCACGAGCTTGGGCTGCACCATGAGGGACCGGGCCATCTCCAGGAGCTTGCGCTGGCCGCCGGAGAGGGACGCTGCGTAATCGTCCTTTTTGACGTCAAGCTTGAACTTCTCAAGGAGCACGTTTGCCTGGGCCGTGATCTCCTTCTCCCGGCCGCCCCAGATGCCCTTGAACAACGCCCTGGAAAGGCGCTCGCCGGACTGGTTGGCCGCGCCGAGCCGCATGTTCTCCATGACCGTCAGCTTGCCCATAACCTTGGTCAGCTGGAAGGTCCGCACCATACCCATCCGTGCAACCTTGTAGGGTGACATCCCTGCAATGCTCTTGCCCTCGAACTGCCACTTTCCGCTGTTGGGGGTATCGAACCCGGTCAGCAGGTTGAAGAGCGTGGTCTTACCGGCGCCGTTGGGGCCAATCAGGGCAGTGATTTTGTGCCGGGGGATTTCCAAGTACTCGACGTCGACGGCGTTAATGCCGCCAAAGCTGCGGGTGACATTCTCTGCGACAAGAATGGGGTCGCGCTTTTTGCAGCCCGGGCCCGTTTCGCCGGCCGGAATAGGACGGTCGTCGGTCATATAGTCAGGCTCGTTTGTGCCCGTGGTTGCAGGTATTTCGCTGTGCATGCTCATGCGAACGCCAGCTCCTTCTTGTTTCCAAACACGCCCTGCGGCCTGAATATCATCAGGAGCATCAGGGCGACGCCAACCAGGATGTAACGCAGCTGGCCGGCCTGGACCGTGTTAAGCCAGTTGACAGCACCCGACTCGATCAGGCCATACAGGATGCCCTGGGTCAGGGACAGGACCACCCAAAAGATCATGGCGCCGATCACCGGCCCAAGGACGGTACCAAGGCCGCCGAGCAGGAGGCAGGTATACAGGAAGAACGTCAATTCCGTGCCGTAGTTCGCCGGCTGGACTGCCCCGCGGGGGAGCGTGAAGACCATGCCGGCAAGGGCGCCGAGCACACCGCCGATGATCAGTGCCTGCATTTTGTGGGCGTAGACGTTCTTGCCCAGCGAGCGGACCGCGTTCTCGTCTTCGCGGATGCCCTTCAGGACGCGGCCCCACGGGCTGCGCATCAGCAGCCATACCAGGGTGCAGCACAGTGCGACCAGAGCCCAGGCGACAACCCGGATAAAGAAGTCGCGATTGTTCATGCTGAAGTAGTCACCCTCCGGGAAGGGGTTCATGGCGTAAAAGCCGCCTTCGAATGCCGCCAGTCCGTTGGCCGACCCCGTGATGGAGGTGAGCTGGTTGGTGGTCACGATATACCGGACAATCTCCGCCGATGCGATGGTGACGATTGCGAGGTAGTCAGCCCGCAGCCTCAACGTGGGGATGCCGAGCAGCAGGGCGAAAATCGAGGAGGCAATGATGGCGATCAGCAGCCCAACGAAGAACGGCACCCCGAAGGTAAGGGTGGAGATGGCGAACCCGTACGCCCCCACCGCCATGAAGCCGGCCTGGCCGAAGTTCAACAGCCCTGAATATCCGAAGTGCACAGCGAGTCCGAGGGCGGCCAAAGCGTAGGCGGCGGTCGTCGGACTGAAGATTTCACTGGCAGCGCTGGCAAGAATGAATCCAAAATCCACGTCTGTCTCCTAACCCACGCGCTCGCGCCGGCCCAGGATGCCCTGCGGCCGGAACAAGAGGACAACGATCATGATGAACAGGGCTCCCACGAACTTGAGGTCGGCGGCGAGGCCGAACACTGTGGTGAGCTCGACGAAGATTCCGACGATGACGGATCCCACCAGTGCACCGAATACGGTTCCGAGCCCGCCAAGGGTGACGCCCGCGAAAATCAGCAGGAGGATGGCGGATCCCATATCGAAGGTGACGCCCGGCCGGTAGTAGGCCCAGAGTATGCCGCCCAGGGCAGCCAGCATCCCGCCTGTGATCCACACCAGCCGGATGACGGCGTCCACGTCAATGCCGGAGGCAGCAGCCAGGGCGGGATTGTCCGCCACAGCGCGGGTGGCCTTGCCCAGCCGCGTCTTCAGTAGGACGATGCCGAGAATCGTGATCACCACCGCACTGATGCCCAGGGACCAGAGGTTGTTGGGCGAGATGGATACCGGCCCCAACTGGATTTCCGGGCTCTGGGCAAAGGGAAGCTGTTGCGTGGCGCCGCCAAAGTAGAACTGGATGACGTAGCGCACGGCCAGCGCGAGGCCGATGCTGACAATCATCATGGGCACCAGGCCGGTCCCGCGGCGTCGCAGCGGCCGCCACAGGCCCCGGTCCTGGGCATACCCGAAGAGGGCGCCGCCCAGCAGGGCCAGGATCAGTGCCAGCCAGAAGGGCAGCCCGGCCGCATTGAATGCAAACACCAGCACGGCGCCCAGGGTCACCATCTCACCATGGGCAAAGTTGGTGAGCCCGGTGGTTCCGAAGATCAGTGACAGTCCCACGGAAGCCAGCGCCAGGAGCAGGCCGAAGCTCAAACCTGCCACCAGGCGGTTGAGCAGGTTCTGCCCGAAGTTCTGTTCCTGGACCACGATGCCTTTGCCGAAGGCAAAGATCACTGACAGGTTCGAGGTCTGGCTGAAAGTGACCTCACGCGGGTTATCCTGGCCCTCGGCGAGGGTGATGCCCTCAGGCAGGGTGGATTCGTCCAGTTCCACGGTGTAGGTGCCCTGCTCGGGCACGCCGATGTTCCAGGAGCCGTTCGCTGACGACTTGGCCGTGCCGGTGAAGTCGCCCTTCCTGGCAGTGATGGTCACATCCGCCAGGGGTGCGCGGGTGTCGTCGCGGAGGAAACCGCTGATGTTGTTCTGGAAGGTCTGGTTCGACGGGGATGGTGTCGGTGACGGGGAAGCGGCCTGGGTTGCCGGTGCCGCGAGGAGGAGGATCGCCAGGATGGTTGCACTGATGGCTCCCATGATTCCCGGCAAGCCCCGCCGTCGTTTGGCCGGCTGGCCGTGGGGTGTACTTCTCAAGGTGAAAAACCTCCACTTGGGGGCGGTCTCGGCTGCGCCATTGCAACCGCTGCGAACGGGCGCAGGGCGGGGAGGCGCCATCTCGCCCGGCACCCTCACGCATGTGTGAGTTCCGTCACCCTGCTTGGCTTATGCTACAGCGCGCAGGATGCCGCAAATGCCGAGGTCCAGGCCTTGTTGGTAGCGATCAGGTAACAACTCGGGCAACAGGGGCGGGCCGGACGGGGGGAACGCGCTGAGAAACCTTTGTTGAGCCACGGTATTTTCGAGGCCCGCCGGATGCAGCCCGGCAATGACAGCGGAGCCGCCTGCGTCACGGTTGCGTTGCATAGCAGCCCGTTCGGGAACTTTCAGGGGCGTATTGGCGTGGTAATTGGTAGCGTAAACCTTAAGGTTCACATCACACCCACACGGAGGAATCCAGCAATGGCACTTGGCGGCAACCCGATCTTCAACGGAAAGAATTTCCGTGGAGCCACCCAGGCACCGCCTGTCCCGCAGGCTCCCTACGGACAAGCTCCGTACGGTCAGGCACCTTACGGCCAGGCACCTTACGGCCAGCAGGGCTGGAACACCCAGCCGCAGGGCATGACGGACGAGCAACTGCAGCAGATGTACAGCAGGCCTTCCGCCGGCCCCGCTGACACCGGACGGATGACGTTCGACGACGTCATCGTCAAGACTGCTGCCTGCCTCGGAGTGCTGCTCGCCGGTGCCGCGGTCACCATGGTGGTGGGCCTCGGCCTGGCATCCCTGCTGATGGTGGTCGGTGCGCTGGGCGGCTTCGTCCTGGCGCTCGTGAATACGTTCAAGAAGCAGCCGTCACCGGCTCTGATTCTTGCGTACGCGGGCCTCGAAGGCCTCTTCCTCGGCGGCCTCACCCGGGTCCTTGACACCATGTACCCGGGCGTTGGGCTCCAGGCTGTCCTCGGCACGCTGTCCGTCTTCACCGTGACGCTTGTCCTCTTCAAGAGCGGCAAGGTGCGCGCCACCCCCAAGGCCATGAAGTTCTTCATGATCGCCCTGATTGGCTACGCACTCTTCTCCGTGGTCAACCTCGTCATGATGCTGACCGGCCTCACCTCCGAACCCTTCGGACTGCGAAGCGGCATCATCGGCGTCGTCATTGGCATCCTGGCCATCGGCCTTGCGGCATTCTCGCTGGTCATGGACTTCACCAGCATAGAAGCCGGTGTCCGCAGCGGCGCTCCGCAGCGCTTCTCGTGGACGGCCGCGTTCGGCCTGACCGTCACCCTGGTCTGGCTGTACGTGGAGATCATCCGCCTGCTGGCTATCCTCCGCGGCGAGGAGTAACCGGCAAGGCGGTCCCACCACAGGACCGTGACAGCAACGGAGGGCCCCACCAGATTTCTGGTGGGGCCCTCCGTTTGTCTGCGTCCGGGTATCCTGCGGCTCAGGCGATGCGCACGGCCCCGGCGGCAGGCGACACGGTGAAGATGTCCGGCGCTGTGAAGCCGGCCCTGGCAAACGCGTGCACGACGGCGTCGCGCACCTTCTGTTCGCTGGCGGCGGGGGTCAGTGCGATGGCTGCACCGCCGAACCCGCCGCCGGTCATCCGGGCGCCGATGGCACCGGCCGCCCGCGAGGTATCCACGGCGAGGTCAAGTTCCGGACAGGAGATCTCGAAGTCATCGCGCATCGACGCATGGCTGGCGTCCAGCAGATGACCAATGGCAGCGGGCCCCCGGTCGGCGAGGAGTTCAACGGTCTGCAGCACCCGGTCGTTTTCGGTGACCACGTGCCGGACGCGCCGGAACGTCACCTCGTCCAGCAACCCGCCAGCCTCCTCCAGGTCACCCACCTGCACGTCGCGCAGCGCTTTGACCCCCAGCACTTCAGCGCCCAGTTCGCATGATGCCCGCCGGGAGGCGTATCCGCCGTCGGCATGCGAGTGCGACACCTTGGTGTCGATGACCAGCAGCACCAGCCCGGCGGGTTCCGTCTCGAACGGAACAAGGCTGGCGTTCTGGTCCCGGCAGTCCAGGAACACGGCGTGTCCGCGGGCGCCGCGCAGCGAGGCGGACTGGTCCATGATGCCGGTGGGGGCTCCCACAAAGTCGTTCTCCGCCTGCTGGGTGGCCAGGACCATGTCCTGTGCTTCCAGGCCGGCCCCGGTCAGGTCGTTCAGCGCCGTGATGACGGCACATTCAATAGCGTGCGACGACGACAGGCCGGCCCCCAGGGGGACGTCTGAATCCAACAGCAGATCGACTCCCGGGACGTCGATGCCGCGCCGGCGCAGGACCCACATGACGCCAAGCGGGTACTTCGTCCAGCCCTTGGCCGACCCCGGCTCAAGGGACTCAAGCGCGGTGGCTACGACGCCCTGGTCGCCGTAGGTCGATAGCAGCCGGACAGTTGAGTCCGCGCGGACTCCGACGGCCACGCGGGCTGTCCTGTCGATGGCGAAGGGCAGGACGAAGCCCTCGTTGTAGTCCGTGTGTTCACCGATGAGGTTCACGCGGCCGGGCGCCTGCCAGATGCCGTCGGGAGCGCTCCCGAACTCTTGGGTGAAACGGGCAGCCAGGTCCCCTGCCGGGGCAAGGGCCGGCGCGGTGGAGGGATCGGGTGCGGTGCTCAAGCGGGGGCTCCTTCAGACATGCCGGCCAGGGCCGGCGACGTGGGCGACCCCGGAACGGTGACCGAACGCAGGCGCTCTGCCACGCTTTCCGGGGTGGTGTCGTTGATGAACGCACCCATGGCGGCCTCGGACCCGGCAAGGTATTTCAGCTTATCCGCAGCGCGGCGGGGTGACGTCAGCTGAAGGTGCAGGTAGCCCGCGGGCCGCAGGACAGGATCCAACGGGGCCTGGTGCCAGGCGGAGATGTACGGGGTGGGGGTGGGATACAGGGCGTCCACGCGTTTGAGCAGATCCAGGTAGACCTCCGCCAGTTCGTCCTTCTCTTCGCCGCTCAGGGCCGCCAGGTCCGGAACATGGCGGTGGGGAACCAGGTGGATCTCAAGCGGCCACCGGGCAGCAAAGGGGACGTAGGCACTGAAGTTTTCACCTTCCATCACCATCCTGCCCCCGTCCTCCCGCTCAGCACGCAGCAGGGATCCGGTCAGGGTCTCCCGGCCGTCACGGGCGTCATGAAATTCCTGCGCTGCGGTGCCGATCACGGCGGCGCGGGGTGTTACGTACGGGTAGGCGTAGATCTGCCCGTGCGGATGGTGCAGGGTGACGCCGATGTCCGCGCCGCGGTTCTCGAACGGGAACACCTGCTGGATCCCGGGCAGGGCGCTGAGGGCGGCGGTCCGTTGTGCCCAGGCCTCAATAACGGTGCGGGAGCGGGTCCGGCTGAGTCCGCTGAAGGACCCGGTGTGCTCCGGAGTGAAGGACACTACCTCGCAGCGGCCGTACGCCCGACCTTTCGTTCCCCATACTGCATCCTCCGAAACGGGGCCCAGCGCCGGTCCGAGGGAGGGAAAGCGGTTCTCGAAAACCACCACATCGTAGTCCGCGGCCGGTATTTCCGAGGGGTTGCTGCCGGTGGTGGGGCAGATGGGGCACTGGTCTGCCGGCGGGAGATGGGTCCGGGTCTGGCGGTGGGCCGCGACTGCCACCCACTCGTTGGTCAGGGCATCGAACCGGACCTCGCCCGGCTCGCCCCGGGGAGGAAGGCCGCGGTGGTCCATGGTCAGTTCGGCTGCGCGCGAAACAGTAGTGCCCGCGTCGTCGAAATAGATCAGCTCCCGGCCGTCGGAGAGTCTGGTACTGGTGATCCCTGTCATGCAGAAAAGTTTGGCATACCCGATCAAAAAAGAATAGTTAAGAACAAAAGACAACATTAACCATTGGTGCCGTGAACGGCAGCCGGGGTACGGTATGCCCATGACATCGTCTTCCCAGCAGGAATCCCCGGCCGGTTCGACTCCGCAGGCCTATGCGACGGGGCGGCAATATGAGCTGCGGCGCGGCGATGCCCTGGCGGTGGTCACCGAGCTGGCGGCAGGCCTCCGCTCCTTCCACCGCGGCGGCGTACTCCTGACAGAGACATATGGCGACGACCAGATCCCGCCCGGAGCCACCGGAATCACGCTTGCCCCCTGGGCCAACCGCGTGGAGGACGGCAAGTGGTTCCTGGACGGCAAAAAGCAGCAGCTGGACATCACCGAAGTTGCCCGGAACAACGCCAGCCACGGCCTGCTGCGCAACACTGCGTACGCCCTGGTCGACGAGTCGGAGCACTCCGTCTCCCTGGAGGCCACCATCTTTCCGCAGCACGGCTATCCCTTCCTGCTGCGGCACCGCGTCCAATACCTCCTGGACCACACCCTGGGCCTGGTGGTCCGGCAGACCCTTGCCAACCATTCCAAAGCTTCGGCCCCGTTCGTCCTGGGAGCGCATCCATACCTCCGCCTGGGTGATGCGCCCATCGAGGAGCTGGTGCTCACGGTTGCCGCGGACACCCGGCTGGTGGCCGATGAACGGCTCATTCCCCGCGGCTCAGCACCGGTGGCGGGAGACACCGATTTCCAGTCCGGCCGGCGCATTGCGGACCTCAGCGTGGATGTCGCCCTCACCGGCCTCACGCGCGTGGACGGCAAAGCCCGGCATACCCTGAGTGCTGCCGACGGACGCAGTGTCAGCCTCTGGCAGGATGCAGCCTGCGAGTATGTCCACGTCTTCGTGAGCACCGAGTACCCCGGCCGCAGCCGGGCCGTCGCAGTGGAGCCAATGACCGGACCGGCAAACGCCTTCAACTCCGGCGACGGACTCCGCTGGTTGGCGCCAGGCGAGGCCTTCACCATCGAGTGGGGAATCGACTACAGCGCAGGCGGGGACCGCTAGCAGTTTCCCATTAGGGCACCGCTGCGGAATTATTAGGCTATGACGCCAACCGGGGATGCCGTACCGCCTTCAAGCCCAGCCTCCGTACAGCAAAAACCCGTTCCAGCACCACCGACGCTGCGGGTTCTCGCTGACCGGGAGCTGGACCGGGACATTCCCTACGGAATCCGTATCGCGGCGTCATGGGCATGGCGGCTGGGCCTGATCCTCCTGGTTGGCGGTGCCCTGGTGTGGCTGCTGAGCCACATCAGCTTCCTGATCATTCCCGTCCTGGTGGCCGCGCTCCTCGCAGGGCTCCTCAACCCGGTGGTGGGCTGGCTCAAGAGCTACCGGGTGCCCGCCGGACTGGCAGTGGCCATGACCGTGCTCGGCTTCATCGGACTCATCGCCGGTGCGCTGGCACTGGTGGGTAGGCAGCTCTGGGTCGGTTTCGGAGAACTCTGGTCGGAATCGCTGGCCGGGGTCAAGAAGATCCAGGACTGGCTGGCGGACGGACCGCTCCACCTGACGGCGGACCAGATGGACCAGTACCTGAAGGAAGCCACTGCGGCCCTGCAGGACAACACCAGCAGCATTGTCAGCGGCGCGCTCTCCTTCGGCAGCACTGCGGGCCACTTTGCCGCAGGCCTGGTCCTGGCCCTCTTCATCCTGATTTTCTTCCTGCTGGAGGGCGACAGGATCTGGGTATTCCTGGTGCGGCTCCTCCCCAGGAAGGCGCGGGCGGCAGCATTCGGCGCCGGACGCAAGGGCTGGACTTCCATGGTCAGCTATGCCCGGATCCAGATGTTCGTTGCGTTCGTTGACGCGGTGGGCATCGGGGTGGGAGCAGCAATCATCGGTGTTCCCCTTGCGCTGCCGCTGGCGGTGCTGGTCTTCATTGGCTCCTTCATCCCCGTGGTGGGTGCCCTGGTGACCGGCGCCATCGCCGTGCTGCTCGCGCTGGTGGCCAACGGGCCGGTCAACGCCCTCATCATGCTGGGCATCGTCCTGCTGGTCCAGCAGCTCGAAAGCCACATCCTGCAGCCCCTGGTCATGGGCAAGGCCGTGGCACTGCATCCGGTGGCCGTCATCCTCACCGTCGCTGCCGGCTCATACCTCGCCGGCATCCCGGGTGCCCTGTTCTCGGTACCCATTCTCGCCGTCGCAAATTCGGCCATTCGCTACATTGCCGCCAGAACGTGGGAACATGAACAGGTGCCGCTAACGCCGCTGGCGGCCGGTGCTCCGGCGGACAACACCATCAAGGATGTTGCCCGGCCTGCAGTGCGCTGGCACGGCAGGGACGCCGCAGCAGGCACCACAGCAGAAGATCCCGATGTCCGCAGCTTTCCCAAGCCGGGCCCCGGGGACGAATCCAGAGGAGAATAGTCCGTGAACATCCTTGAAACCCTTCCCGTCACACTGGACGATGTCCTGGAGGCGCAGAAGCTGCTTGACGGGATTATTGCGCGCACTCCTGTTGAATCGTCGCGGGCGCTGGGAACAATGGTTGGCGGCGACGTCTACTTCAAGTGCGAAAACCTCCAGCGGGCAGGATCGTTCAAGGTCCGCGGAGCCTACGTGCGGATGGCCAGGCTGTCCCCGGAAGAGAAAAAGCGCGGCGTGGTGGCCGCCTCGGCAGGCAACCACGCCCAGGGCGTGGCCGTGGCTGCCAAGAGCCTTGGAATCAAGGCCCGCATCTACATGCCGCTCGGCGTGGCGCTGCCCAAGCTGGCAGCCACCCGCAGCCACGGCGCGGAAGTTATCCTGCACGGGCACAACGTCGACGAAGCGCTCGCAGAAGCCCAGCGGTACAGCAATGAGACGGGCACCGTGTTCGTCCACCCCTTCGATAACGTCGACGTCGTTGCAGGCCAGGGCACGCTCGGCCTCGAGATCCTCGAACAGGTGCCCAACGTGGACACCGTGCTGATGGGCGTTGGAGGGGGCGGGCTTTTGGCCGGTGTCGCCGTGGCCATCAAAGCCCGGGCAAGGGAGCTGGGCCGGGAGATCCGCATTATCGGTGTGCAGGCCGAAAACGCAGCCGCCTACCCGCCGTCGCTCGCCGCCGACGCCCTGGTACCCCTGAAGAAGGTGTCCACCATGGCTGACGGCATCGCCGTGGGCCGCCCCGGCCAGTTGCCGTTCAGCATCATCCGGGAACTGGTGGATGACGTGGTCACCGTCAGCGAAGACTCGCTGGCCCGGGCCCTGATCTTCCTGCTGGAGCGGGCCAAGATGGTGGTGGAGCCCGCCGGCGCTGTGGGCGTCGCCGCGCTGATGGACGGGAAAATCGAGAACCCGGGAACCACGGCCGTGGTCCTGTCCGGCGGCAATATCGATCCCATGTTGATGCTGAAGGTGATCCAGCGCGGCCTCTCGGCGGCGGGACGCTACATGACTGTCCGGATGATGCTGGACGACAGGCCGGGCTCACTGGCCACCATCGCCAGGATCATCGCCGAAAACGATGCCAATGTGACCGGCCTGGACCACACCAGGGTGGGCGGCTCCATCAGCATGGGAGACGTCTCCATCACGGTGAACCTGGAGACCAAAGGCCACGAGCACGGCGCCCAGGTCCTCAGCGCCCTCCGCGCCGAAGGCTTCCAGCCGATCGTGGTGCACTAGGAGGTGCCGTGGAAGGGCTGACCGGGGACGGGGGCATCAGGCAGCGCCAGACCGTGGCGGCAAGGGCTAAGGGCGGCTTGCTGGTCCTTGGTGCTTTCGTGGTCCTGCTCTTTGTCATCGAGCTCTTCAACATGGTGATGCTCCGCTCGCTCAACGCGACGTTCGGGCTCCGGCCCCGCAGCGCTGACGGGCTGCTGGACATCTTCACCTTTCCGCTCCTGCACGCGAACCTGAACCATCTGCTCTCCAACAGCCTGCCGCTGATCATTTTCGGCTTCCTGGTGTTCCTCTCCGGACTCCGGGTGTTCATGACTGCCTTGGCCTTCAGCTGGCTGGGGTCCGGCCTCACGGTCTGGCTGATCGGCGACGGCGGCATCACCGTGGGCTCATCCGGCCTGGTTTTCGGCTTGTTCTCCTTCCTCCTGGTCCGGGGTTTCTTCAACCGCAGCTGGCGCCAGATCCTCCTGGCCGTGGTTCTTTTCATGGGATACGGGAGCATCCTGCTGGGGATCCTGCCCATCGTTTCCGGATTCGTCTCGTGGCAAGCACACCTGGGCGGCGCGGCCGGGGGACTGGTGGCGGCGCTGCTGCTTCGGACGCGGACGACCCGCTGACCTGACCGGCTGCGGGATAGAACGCATAAGCGCCGGCCCCCTTGCGGGTGCCGGCGCTTTTAGTGCGTCTGGAACTAGGCCACGTACGGCTTGGCGGACAGGATTTCCACCTTGATGTCCTTGCCGTTCGGTGCCGTGTAGCTGAGCGTCTCGCCTTCCTTGTGCCCGAGGATGGCAGCTCCCAGCGGAGACTTCTCACTGAACACGTCCAGGTCGGAATCGCCGGCAATTTCACGGGAACCGAGCAGGAAGGTCTCCTCGTCGCCGGCGATCCTGGCGACGACGATCATGCCGGGCTCAACGATTCCATCGTCAGCGGGAGACTCGCCCACGTGGGCATCGCGGAGCAGGACCGTGAGCTGGCGGATGCGGGCCTCAATCTTGCCCTGCTCCTCCTTGGCGGCGTGGTAGCCGCCGTTCTCCTTGAGGTCCCCCTCTTGCCGGGCTGCATCGATCTTCTGGACAATTTCCGCCCGGCCAGGGCCGGAAAGGTGGTCCAGCTCTGCCTTCAGGCGGTCAAAAGCTTCCTGGGTAAGCCAGGCTGCAGCTGCGCTGTTGGTGGTAGACACGGACTTCTCCTCTAATGGTCCTACATGCAAAAGACCCCGCCACAGTGGCCACTTGTGGAACAGTAACCAGCTCAGCGGGGTGAAGGTATTGCTCCATTGTAGTCAATCCTGTGGACTTATCCCAACAGGGGAGCGGCGCACGTCACATCCGCTAGCCCTCTTTATCCGCTATCCAGCAATCGTCCACCACGCCGGACACGGAAGGCGATTCGGTGCGGACGGCCACGCGCTGCGTTACTGTCCTGCCGCCGTCAGCCGCTCCTTCCCGGGCATCGGCCGGGATGTCCACTACTTTCCAGCCCACTATGGCGAACTTGGAATCAAGCGCCTTGACGGCACACTGCACGTTTGTCCCCGGTTCCCTGGTCACCTGGAAGTCCACCTCGGCCAGCGTGCCGTCAGGGGTGCTGTAGCCGATGTCCTTGAACGAGATATCGGTCAGGGAATTGGACGTGGAGACCCATGCAATGAAGCCGATGCCGCCGGCCAGTGCCACCCCGGCTATGGTCCGCTTGGCGGCGGCCGAAATCCCGCGCTTTTTAGCACCATAGCGATTGGCTAGGCTAGTGTCTGCGGGCGCGGATGGGGCCGGCTGGTCCGGGGAAGTCACCCGTCCAGTTTAGTGCCCATTCCGCCGGTGCCGGTCCTGCACCAGTGGGAGGCAGCGGCCCGCCGCCGTTGAAACAGCCACAACCAAAGATGAATGAGGAGCCGTCCCTCCATGACAGCGTCCAGCAACTCCCCGGCACCGCTACGGCTGCTTGCAGTCCATGCCCACCCGGATGACGAATCCAGCAAGGGCGCTGCGACGATGGCCAAGTACGCCGCCTCCGGCGTGGATGTCATGGTGGCCACGTGCACGGACGGTTCCCGCGGGGACATCCAGAACCCTGCGGTGGAAGGCGAACCGCACCCCAAGCGGGATATGGCCGGAGCCAGGCGCCTTGAAATGGAGAGCGCCGCCAAAATCCTGGGAATCAGGCAGCGGTGGGTGGGGTTCGTGGATTCCGGGCTTCCCGAGGGGGACCCACTGCCGCCGTTGCCAGCAGGCGCCTTTGCCACGCTGCCGCTGCACCGGGCCGCGGCGCCCCTGGTGCGGCTGGTGCGCTCCTTCAAGCCGCACGTCATCCTGAGCTACGACGAGAACGGCGGATACCCCCATCCGGACCACATCATGGCCCACCGGGTGGCAGTCGAAGCCTTCGAGGCTGCAGGTGACCCTTTGCGCTATCCCGATGCAGGGGAGCCCTGGGAGCCCAGCAAGCTCTACTACGACAGGGCTTTCAGCCCGGAGCGTTTCCGTGCGCTGCACTTCGCGCTGGAGGAGGCCGGCCTGCAGTCTCCGTATGCCGAGCGGTTGGCCGCCTGGCTGGAGTCCGACGCCGAGGGGCACACGCCGCCGCCGGCACCGCATCCGACCACCACGCAGATCGATTGCGGAGATTTCTTCGAGGTGCGCGACGACGCCCTGCGTGCGCACCGGACGCAGGTGGATCCGCTGGGGTTCTTTTTTGCCGTGTCTGCGGAGATGCAGCGGCGGGCCTGGCCGTGGGAGGACTACTCGCTCATCCATTCCCGGGTGCCTTCCGAGCTCCCGGAGAAGGATCTGTTCGCAGGGCTAAGATAGTAGCGGCAGGCAATTTCTATGCCGCGTAGAAGATAGGCCAGCCCTCCGGCCGCGCCATCCGCTGCCACCCGTTCCACAGAAGGTTTAAACGTGCATCATCTGCTCCTCAGTCTGGCCACCACCCCCACGCCGCTGCCCACCCCCACGCTGCGGGAAGGCATCTCTGAGGACCAGGTGACGCCGGGCCTCCTGGGCTTCATCATGACCGCTTTCTTCGTGGTGGCCACCGCCCTGCTGATCGTGGACATGGTCCGGCGGATCCGCCGGGTCCGCTACCGCGCGCAGGTGGAAGAGGACCGCCTGGCAGCCGCCGCAGCTGCCGATGTGGCGGCGGCTGACGCGCAGGACGGGCTGGAATCCGCTCCCAGGCAGTCCGACGGCGATGGCAACGGCATTGCCCCCGGCCAGTCCCGTCCGCAGGACTAGGCGCGCAGCCTGCTCGAAGGACGTTACCCGAGGACGGCCAGGGCGATGGCCGTGAAGTGGGCCGCGAAGGCGAAGACCGTGAAAGCGTGGAACAGTTCGTGGAAGCCGAAGTGGTGGTAGCTGAAGTTCGGCTTCTTCAGGGCATAGAACACCGCCCCGGTGATGTACAGGACGCCCCCCACGCAGATCAGCACGGCGGCCGGAATGCTGGCCTGGAAGAACTGCGGCAGGTAGACGAGGGAACCGCAGCCCAGGGCTATGTAGATCGGTACATACAGCCAGCGCGGGGCATCAGTCCACAGCAGCCGGAAGAGCACCCCGAGGATGGCACCGGACCAGATGACCCATAGCAGGAGAACAGCCTGCTGCCGCTCCAGGAGGGTCCAGGCCAGCGGCGTGTAACTGCCGGCGATGACGAGCATGATGTTGGTGTGGTCGAGCCGCTTCAGCACCATCTTTACGGCCGGGGACCAGTTGCCGCGGTGGTACACGGCGCTGACACCGAACAACAGCACGCCGGTGGTTGCATAGATGGCCGACGTGATTTTTCGGTCCGCGGTGGGTGCAAGGGCCACCAGCAGAATGCCTGCGGCTAGGGCCAGCGGAGCGGTCACGGCGTGGATCCAGCCGCGCCATTTCGGCTTGATCATTAACAGCTCTGCCAGCCGCACTGCCGCCTCGTCGAGGGCGTCCTGCCCGGCGCCTTCTGCCGCGTTTCCGCCCTGTGGTTGGGGCAGGTGCGGGGCATCGGGGGAGTCGCTGTTCATCCTCCAAGAATAATCTACGGTCCGGTAAGTTACTCGCGGGTAATACGACGGCGGGCTGCCGCCGGCACCAGCCGGACTTCCCGCATTCAGCGGGCGGTAGCCTAGGATGTGCAAGTACGTACAGCGAGGAAGTCAGGTGAGTCGACGCGTGGAGTTGCCCGGGTTCCTTTACGGCTTCTACGAGCGGCGGCTCCTCAAGGACCTGCCCCGCGACCGCATTCCCCGCCATATCGGCGTCATGGTTGACGGCAACAGGCGCTGGGCAAAGCAGTTCAACGCCCCCACCAGCCAGGGCCACCAGGCCGGCGCAGACAAGATCCATGAGTTCCTCGGCTGGTGCCAGGAACTCGGCGTCAAGGTGGTCACCCTCTACATGCTGTCCACGGACAACATGAACCGGTCCAGCGAAGAGCTGGACCTCCTGATGGGCATCATCGCCAACACCCTGGACCGGCTGGACGAGGATGCCAACATCTCTGTCCATGCGATGGGTGCCCCGGAGCTGCTCCCCGGCTACCTCGCCGAGCGGCTCAACAAGCTGACTGCGCGGACGCCCGTCCGGGAGAAGATCCACGTCAACGTGGCGGTTGGCTACGGTGGGCGGCGGGAAATCGTGGACGCGGTCCGCGAACTCCTGCATGACGCCGTGGCCAAGGGCACGGACATTTCCCGGCTCGCGGATGAACTCTGTGTGGATGACATTTCCCGCTTTCTCTACACCCGGGGCCAGCCCGACCCGGACCTGGTGATCCGCACCTCCGGCGAACAAAGGCTCTCAGGGTTCCTGATGTGGCAGAGCGCGTACAGCGAGTTCTATTTCTGCGAGGCGCTCTGGCCCGCTTTCCGCAAGGTGGACTTCATGCGGGCCCTCCGCGATTACGCGGGCCGGCAGCGTCGCTTCGGGACCTGACATCTCCAGTTCACGGGGAGTTCACGCCGGCGCAACAGGAATCGCCGCGTAATGGTTGCGGAAATTACCTGGAGTGGATTTACGTTATATCCATCAGCAGGCAAAACCGCCGGCTGATCGGGGAGGCCAGTACATGGAGCGAAACATCGCACCGGTTGTATGGGAGGCCGGACCCGGCCTCGTGGCCGAGCCGCCTCACCAATAACAATTCCGGGCTTGCCCGGGGCTGGAGTCGATGTGGCTACTTCTGAACAACTGCCCGAGGTCCTTTTCGACCAGGGAGAGAAAGCTACCTCTCGCGCCACGCGAGCCACTACACAAACCGGCGCAGCAACGGATGCAGCGGCCGGTTTTGCCGTCTCCGGAAGGGAAGCCCTCATCCACACGTTCGTGATCGACACGTCAGTCCTCTTGTCCGACCCGCGCGCCCTGCTTCGCTTTGCCGAACACGAAGTCATCGTCCCGGTGGTGGTCATCACCGAGCTTGAAGCCAAACGGCACGACCCCGAACTTGGCTACTTCGCCCGCAAGGCCCTCCGGCTCCTCGATGACCTCCGCGTCAAACACGGCGGACTGAACCAGCCAATCCCCATCGGTGACGACGGCGGCACCCTCATGGTGGAGCTGAACCACATCTCGTCCGAGGTGCTGCCGATGGGCTTCCGCAGCGGGGACAACGACAGCCGGATCCTTGCGGTGGCGAAGAACCTCTCCAACGAAGGCCGGGACGTCACGGTGGTGTCCAAAGACCTGCCGATGCGGGTCAAGGCCTCTGCAATGGGGCTTACTGCCGACGAATACCGCAACGAGCTGGTGAAGGACTCCGGCTGGACCGGCGTCGCCGAGGTTGAAGCCAACGAGCAGGAAATCTCCACCCTTTACGGCCACGAGCCCGTCTTCATCCCCGCGGCAGCCGAGATGCCGGTCAACACCGGCCTGGTGCTGCTGTCCAACCGCGGCTCAGCGCTGGGCCGGGTAGGACCCGACAAGCAGGTCCGCCTGGTCAAGGGTGACCGTGACGTCTTCGGCCTCCACGGCAGGTCCGCCGAGCAGCGCCTGGCCATCGACATGCTGATGGATCCCGCCGTCGGCATCGTGTCCATCGGCGGCCGTGCCGGCACCGGCAAATCAGCCCTTGCCCTCTGCGCAGGCCTCGAAGCGGTGCTGGAGCGCCGCGAGCACCGCAAGGTGATCGTCTTCCGACCCCTCTATGCCGTCGGCGGCCAGGAACTTGGCTACCTGCCCGGTTCCGAGTCCGAGAAGATGAACCCATGGGCCCAGGCGGTCTTTGACACCCTCGGCGCGCTGGTCAGCCAGGAAGTGGTGGAGGAGGTCATGGACCGCGGAATGCTCGAGGTCATGCCGCTCACCCACATCCGCGGACGCTCCCTGCACGACGCCTTCGTAATTGTGGACGAAGCCCAGTCGCTCGAGAAGAACGTCCTGCTGACCGTCATGAGCCGCATCGGCCAGAACTCGAAGATTGTCCTCACCCACGACGTCGCCCAGCGCGACAACCTCCGGGTCGGGCGGCACGACGGAATCGCCGCCGTCGTCGAAACCCTGAAGGGCCACCCGCTCTTCGGCCACGTCACCCTGACCCGCTCCGAAAGATCCCCGATCGCCGCCCTGGTAACAGAACTGCTCGAGGGATAGGTCAGCCGGACCCGTAAGGTGCGTGGGGCACCCTTCCTCTTCGTGCTGGCTCCTTCGTCGCCTTTGACGCACGCTGCCGGAAGGCTGCCCCACGCACACGTCCGGTCCCAGTGCTTCGTGTAGGAGCGCATCGCCGACCAAAAGCGGTGCGCAGGTCGCCCAGCGACCGAAGCGGCGCGACGGGAGGTGTCTAAGCGACGGCGAAGCGCTGGGGCGGACGAACCCAACCACTGCCACCTACGTGACCCTCAGGAACGCCGCCGCGGTTTCGTGGCCTTCTACCTGTAGCTGCCAGTCCGGGCGCTTGAATGTGTCTGGGGTGAGGCGGACGTGTTGGACTGTTTCCACCTTGGTGCCCCAGGCCTTGCGGGTGGTTCCGTTGAGCTCGTAACCGAGGCTGCGGGAGACGCCGAGGGAGGCCTTGTTCCAGACTGCGGCCTCGGATTCGGCCACGTCGGCGCCCAACCAGTCAAAGGCCCACAGGACGACGGCGGCGCGCATCTCCTTGCCAAGGCCGCGGCCCTGGACGGACTGCTTCAGCCACGATCCGGTGGTGACGGTCTTGAGGGCGGCGAAATCCTTGGCCCCCACGTCCTGGCAGCCGACGAACTCACCCTCGTGCCAAATGCCCAGGAGAATCATCCAGGACTCGGGGCTGCACTCTGCCCGGCAGCGCCAGTACCAGCGGGCCATGTTGGAGCCCAGCTCCTCCCCGGGAATCTCGGTCCAGGGAGTGCTGAACGGACTCTTCCCGGTCTCATGGATACCGCTGCGTGCGGCGTCGACGGCCGCGGGAATGTCCCCGTCCCGGACGGGGCGGAGTTCCAGCCGCGGAGTGGTCAGCTTGAGGTCGAAAAGTGGCCAAACGGAGCCCAGCGTAGTCATCAGCGAAGCCTAGCCGATCAGCATCACGGGGCCTGTCACATCAGGCGGGAATGTCCCAGCTGATGTGCCGCCGCACGTCCGTAAGGTTCATGGATTCGGCCAGGAACAGGTCATCGAGCATGTATTCGTCCACGGCAAGGATCCGCAGCCAATGGCCGTATTCGCCGGTGGACGGTTCCAGAGATTGGCTGGCAACGCAAACTCCGGTTCCCAGGTCCATCCGGATACGGTTGCGCCCGGCAAGGCAGAGAGGCGCAGCAGGATCGGCCGGGTGGTAGGCCGGAGTGGGGGTTACCACGGCCTCCAGCGCTGGTCTGCCTTCGTGTTCAACCGCACGGTGCTCCTCAACCAGCACGGCGTTGCTGCCCGGAAACTCAAGGGGAACGGGGGAGTTGCCCGCAAGTTCAACCGGATCCAGGGCGGCGGAGAAGCGGCCGTTTCCGAATCCCGGTTCCCCATAGGCGGCTTCGGGCCGGCGTTTGACCAAGCCGGAGCCGTCGTAAACGGGCGTGACCAGCTGCGGCGGCAGCAGCCACGATTTGCGGGTGGAGCTGACGTAGAGACCGTCACGGGAATCGTTGATTCCGGTGGTGCTGTGGAGGACCAGTCCGTCCGGGCTTTCGAGGCGGAGGGCACCGGGCCGGCGGAGCCAGGCCCGCACGAGGGGAGCCGTGGGGGACGGGGCCTCCGTGAAGGGTTCGTCCCAGTACTCAAAGCGCAGGGACTGCCACTTCCAGGGCGAGGACCGGCACAGGTTGCGGAACGTGGCGATTGGGTCTGCGGATGATGCGCCGCGCTCCGGATCCGGCCGGTGCCGGGAATCCCATGTCGCCATATCCACAGTTTACGCGGGCACGGTGCGGCAGCCACGGGAATTCCAGTAGCATCCGAGGGGTGATTGGTCGTCTGGGGGATCTGTGGCAGCACATGCCGACTGCCTTTTGGCTGGTGCTCGCGGCGTGCCTGTACTTCGCGGTGATGGCTGTCCGGCTGACAGTAATCGACGTCCGGCACCACCTGCTGCCCAACCGGATTGTCTTCCCGTCTTATGCCGTGGCCGGCATCCTGCTGCTCGCTGCCGCCATTGCCGGCGCCGCCGCCCCGGCGGGCGGCAATCTTGGTGCCGCCTTGTTTGCCGTGCCGGCGCTCCGGGTGCTGGCCGGCGCGGCCGTGCTGTGGCTCTTCTACTTTGTGCTCCGCTTTGCCTACCCGCCAGGCATGGGCTTTGGCGACGTGAAACTGGCCGGGGTGCTGGGGATGTACCTCGGCTACCTCGGCTGGGGGCATGTGTTCGCCGGGACTTTCCTGGCGTTCCTGCTCGGCGCGCTTTGGTCTGTTGCGCTCCTGGCGGCCCGGCGCGGGACACTGAAGTCGTCCATTCCGTTTGGTCCCTTCATGCTGGCCGGGACCGCCGTCGCCATGCTCCTGCCGGCGTGAAGGCGCCGCGCTGGATAGGCTGTCCGTTTCCCCCTGCCCAAGAATCTTTGTCCAGATATGGAGGGTTTAAGGGCTGCTAAGGCGCCATATCTGGACAAAAACTCCTTAGAGTACGACGGCGGCCGGTCACCTTCCGTTCGAAAGGTGACCGGCCGCCGTCGGGCGTTCGGGGGTGGTGCGGCTCTATGCCTTGTGGGCCGGGGCCGTCATGGTGGTGACGTCCAGTGCCTTGTCCAGGTCAGCCTCGGAGACCTTGCCTTCGCCGTCTCCGACGAAGCCGAGCTTCTCGGTGGCCTGGCGGATGGTCAGGCCCTCCGCGACGGCCGTCTTGGCGATTTTGGCGGCGTTCTCGTAGCCGATGTACTTGTTCAGCGGGGTGACGATGGACGGCGAGGCCTCCGCCAGGAAGCGGGCGCGTTCCACGTTGGCGGTGATGCCGTCAATCATCTTGTCCGCCATGACGCGGCTGGTGTTGGCCAGCAGGCGGATGGACTCCAGCAGGTTGGCGGCCATGACCGGGATGCCGACGTTCAGCTCGAAGGCTCCGTTGGTGCCGGACCAGGCGATGGCGGTGTCATTGCCGATGACCTGCGCGGCCACCATGATGGACGCCTCGCAGATGACCGGGTTGACCTTGCCGGGCATGATCGAGGAACCGGGCTGCAGGTCGGGGATGGCGATCTCGCCCAGGCCGGTGTTGGGGCCGGAGCCCATCCAGCGCAGGTCGTTGTTGATCTTCATGAACGAGATGGCGATGTTGCGCAGCTGGCTGGACGCCTCGATCAGGCCGTCGCGGTTGGCCTGTGCCTCGAAGTGGTCGCGTGCCTCCGTGAGGGGCAGCCCCGTGTCCGTAGCGAGCAGTTCAATGACCCGCTCCGGGAACCCGGCGGGGGTGTTGATGCCGGTGCCCACGGCGGTGCCGCCCAGCGGAACCTCGGCAACGCGGGGGAGGGCGGCGTTGATGCGCTCGATGCCGTAGCGGACCTGTGCCGCGTAGCCGCCGAACTCCTGTCCCAGGGTTACGGGCGTGGCGTCCATGAGGTGCGTGCGGCCGGACTTCACCACGTCCTTGAACTCAACGGCCTTGCGCTCCAGCGACTCGGCCAGGTAACCCAGCGCGGGGATCAGGTCATTGATCAGCGCGGAGGTAGCTGCAACGTGCACGGAAGTGGGGAACACGTCGTTGGAGGACTGCGAGGCGTTGACGTGGTCGTTCGGGTGGACAACCTTGTCGCTGCCGGCGGCCTTCAGGGCGCGGGTGGCCAGTTCGGCGAGGACCTCGTTCGTGTTCATGTTCGAGGAGGTGCCGGAACCGGTCTGGAAAACATCGATGGGGAAGTCGCCGTCGTACTTGCCGGCAGCAACCTCGTCAGCGGCGCCTGCGATTGCCTTGGCCAGCTCGCCGTCGAGCACACCCAGTTCAGCGTTGGCCTGGGCGGCAGCCTTCTTGACCCGGGCCAGCGCCTCGATGTGGGTGCGTTCCAGGGTCTTGCCGGAAATCGGGAAGTTCTCCACTGCCCGCTGCGTCTGCGCGCGGTACAGTGCGTTCACGGGGACGCGGACTTCGCCCATCGTGTCATGTTCAATGCGGAACTCTTCAGTGGAAGTCATGGGGCTAGCTTATGGCGACCAGCCACCCATCGAAAACCGTGAAGAGCATGCTACGGGGCCCTTGCCGGGCCCCGTGCGGAGGCCTTCTAGAGCTCGCCAATTCCCGAAACTAGGTTCGCACGGCCCTCTGCCAGGCTGTACGAAAGACCGATGACTGCCGTCCGGCCTTCCTCGATTGCGTCCGAAATCACACGCGAGCTGTCCGCCAGCCGCTGCGAGGTCTGCTTGACGTGCTCCACCACCATGTCATTGACCTCGGTTTCGTCGTTCCGGAGGGAGGTCAGCACGGAAGGCGTGATGCGCTCCACCAGGTCGCGGATGAAGCCGGCGGGCATCTGGCCCGTCTCCACGGCCGACTTGGTGGCGCTGACGGCGCCGCAGCTGTCGTGGCCGAGGATGACGATCAGCGGCACTCCCAGCACCCCCACGCTGTACTCGAGGGAGCCCAGGACGGCATCATCGATCACCTGGCCGGCCGTGCGCACCACGAAAACGTCACCGAGCCCGACGTCGAAGATGATCTCGGCCGCGAGGCGGGAATCGGAGCAGCCAAAGATCACCGCAAAGGGGTGCTGGTTCTCCACGAGGGAGGAGCGGCGCGACGCGTCCTGGTTGGGATGGGACGTCTCGCCGCTGACAAAGCGTTCGTTTCCTTCGCGCAGACGGCGCCAGGCAAGTGCAGGAGTCAGGTAAGTAGCCACGCGACTACGTTACGGTGCAGGAGTGGCCAAGGGTGAAACTGTGACGGCCGGGCTGCTTTCCATGGACTTCACGACAGCGTCCGCCAGGATGGCGAACTCGTCCAGCTGGGCGGCGCCGGACAGGATGACGGTGGTCCCGCGGTAGTCCAGGACCAGGGATTTCTCGCCCTTGCCGGTGTCGCGGATTTCCCATTCCTGGCCTCCGGCGTTCCGGGAACCGGTCACCGGTGCGTTCCGCGTCTGCTGGAGCAGCCAGGTGGGGTTGGCCTTGCTGGTCTGCACCAGGGCGATGAATGAGTCCTTGGGGGTCAGGAAGCCGACCTCCCAGGTGGGGACCCCGCTGCCCGTGCCTGCCTCCCAGCGCGCGTAGTTGGGGCGGAAGGCGCCGCCGGTCTCGGGCGCCGCGGGTGTGAATCCTGCCACATCCGTGGCATTGCGGGAGACGGCCGCCACATCGATGTCGGGGCGGTAGCCGTCGGTCTTGGGCAGCGGATTCATGAGGATGATCGGCAGGAAGGCTGCGATGCTGACCACCAGTGCAATGATCATGCCGATGGCTGAAGCATTCGCCCGCTTGGCGGCAGCAGCCGGAATGACAGGCTTTACCGGAGCTTCGCCAGCCGGACCGGCTGCCTGCCGGCCGCCAGTAGGCTCCGCTGGCTCGGGGCTGGGACTGGTCTTCTCCTGCATGTCATTCACCCTTCTATAGTCGCCCATGCCAGCGGGCAACTTCCATTCGGCCGGCTCGCGCCGCAGAACGTCCCCTGCGGGCACATTGCGCCGCCACGTCATCCGCCGCCCGGCAGGCGGCCCCGCGACTATGATCGGAAGTAGAGGAATCACCGTCCACCTGTTCCGGCGGGCGGGTTCAATGATCGCCACTCGAAGAAGAGGTTCACGTGTCACCAGCGTCCATGACCCAGAAGTACTCCACGATCTCACCGTCCCTGGCGGTGGGCAACGACGAACCGGACCGCAACCTTGCCCTCGAGCTTGTCCGCGTTACCGAGGCGGCAGCGATCGCCGGTGGCCACTGGGTGGGTTTCGGCGACAAGAACACGGCGGACGGTGCCGCCGTGGACGCCATGCGCTCGTTCCTGCAGACTGTCCACTTCAACGGCGTGGTGGTGATCGGCGAAGGCGAGAAGGACGAAGCGCCCATGCTCTTCAACGGTGAGCGCGTTGGCGACGGCACCGGCCCCGAGGTGGACGTCGCCGTCGACCCCATCGACGGAACCCGCCTGACCGCACTCGGCATCAACAACGCCCTCGCCGTGCTGGCCGTCGCCGAACGCGGCTCCATGTTCGACCCCTCCGCCGTCTTCTACATGGAGAAACTCGTCACCGGCCCCGAAGCCGCTGACATGGTGGACCTGCGCCTGCCGGTGAAGCAGAACCTGCACCTGATTGCCAAGGCCAAGGGCGTGAAGGTCAACCAGCTCAACGTGATGATCCTTGACCGTGACCGGCACCGTCCGCTGGTGGAGGAAATCCGCGAGGCCGGGGCGCGCACCAAGTTCATCATGGACGGTGACGTGGCCGGTGCCATCGCCGCGGCCCGCTCAGGCACCGGCGTGGACGCCCTGATGGGCATCGGCGGTACCCCCGAAGGCATCGTGGCGGCCTGCGCCATCAAGTCCCTGGGCGGCGTCATCCAGGGCCGGCTGTGGCCCACCAGCGACGAAGAGAAGCAGAAGGCGATCGACGCCGGCCACGACCTGGAACGCGTCCTCTCCACCAACGACCTCGTCTCCAGCGACAACTGCTACTTTGCCGCGACGGGAATCACCGATGGCGACCTCCTCAAGGGTGTCCGCTACTCCAAGGACAAGGTCCTGACCCAGTCCATCGTGATGCGCTCCAAGTCCGGAACCATCCGGTTCGTGGACGGCGAGCACCGCGCAGACAAGTGGGAAGGCTACGCCCGCAAGAGCTGAGCCACCCGGCTGGACCGCCGGAGTCCCGGAGCACTGTGCTCCGGGACTCCGGCGTTAAAGCCTTGGTATAGGGTTTAAGCCATGATTCCAGCTGTTGTTCCCTGTACTGACCGCGCCCTTTGGGATGACCATGTAGACCAGTTCCAGGGACATCCGCAACAGCTCTGGGGCTGGGGCGAGACCAAGGCAATGCACGGCTGGTCCGTCGACCGCGTGCTCCTTGAAGCCGGCGGCACCACCATCGGCTGTGCCCAGCTGCTGGTCCGGCGCCTCCCGGTTCCCTTCCGCGCCCTGGTCTACATTCCCCGCGGCCCGATGTGTTCGGTGGAAGACACTCCGGCCGTGCTTCGCAGCCTGGCCGACCACGCTACGTCCCGCCACCACGGCGTTGCCTTGAGCATCGAACCCGACTGGGACCGGGATTCCCCCTATGCGGGGGCCGTTGCGGGAGCAGGCTTCCGCGAGACCAGCAACACCGTCCTCATCCCGCGCACCCTCATCCTCGATCTCACCAAGTCTGATGACGAGCTGATGGCGGACATGTCCAAGACCACCCGCGCAAACATCCGCAAGGCCATGCGCAGCGACGTGGAGTTCCGGAAGGTCAAGAACGAATCCGAGCTTGAACAGGTGCTGGGCATCTACCACGAGACGGCTGAGCGGGCCGGCTTCGGTATCCACGAGGACCAGTACTACCGGGATATTTTCCGCAACCTGGGGGAGGGCTCACCCATCATTGGTGCGTTCGACGGCGAGCAGCTGCTGGCCTTTGTCTGGCTGGCACGCAGCGGTGCCACTGCGTTCGAGCTCTACGGCGGCGTTTCCGCGGAGGGCCAGAAGAAGCGAGTGAACTACGGCGTCAAGTGGGCAGCACTGCAGGCCATGCGCGAGGACGGGTGCTCACGGTACGACTTCAACGGGCTGCTCAACGATGGCATCTCGGACTTCAAGAAGCAGTTCGGCAAGCATGAAAACATGCTCCTGGGAACCTGGGAAAAGCCGCTGTCGCCGTTCTACCCGGCCTACTCCCTGGCAATGCCGCTGGCGCGGAAGGGCATCCAGGCGGGGCGCCGGCTGGCGAAAACGGCAGCCGGCCGCGCCCGTGCTGTGCTCCGCCGCTAAAGGCCCGTAGTCACCGCGAACGCCAGGGCAGGCTCCGCGCTGCCCGCCACCGGGTGGACGTTCACAGGCGCTTCGGCGGCAGCGAGGAATGCGCTGCCGCCACGCGCAAGCTGCAGGTCGCCCTTCGGCGAGTCCAGGTACACCTGGCCCGCAACCACGATCACCACCGCGGCACCTGACTGGGCCAGCGGGACGGGGGCGGCGTCGGGCTGCAGTTCAATGCGCTGAAGCTGGAACTCCGCGAAAGGCGGGCGGTAGAGTTCCTGGTCGAGGCCGCTCTTCTCGGCATCGAGCATCGGCACGGCCACCGGGTGGAAATCGATGGTGCGCAGGAGTTCGGGCACGTCGACGAACTTGGGTGTCAGCCCGCCGCGCAGCACGTTGTCCGATGATGCCATCACCTCCACGCCCAGCCCGTGGAGGTAGGCGTGGACGTTACCGGCGGGCAGGTAGACGGACTGGCCCGGCTGCAGCGAAATCCGGTTGAGGAGCAGCGAAATCAGCACCCCGGGGTCGCCCGGATACTTCTCGTTGAGGCTGATGACCGTTCCCAGCTCGGCCTCGTAGGGTGCAAGGGATCCGCCGGCCAGAAGCGCTGCCACCACCTGGGCGGTGGCATCGGACACAACCTGTCCGCCGGTGATGAGGCGTTCAAAGGCCTTCCGGAGGCCCGCCCCCTCATCGGCCTCGTTCAGGTCCCCCAGCAGCGCAGGCAGCAGGGCAGGAACCTGCCCCTCCACTGCCTCAAAGGCCGACGCAACGCGCTTCAGTACGTTCCGGGTCTCGGCTACCGGGCGGAAACCGCACAAGGCCTCAAAGGGCGTCAGCGCGAAGATCATCTCCGGCTTGTGGTTGTCATCGCGGTAGTTGCGGTGGGGCGCATCGGGGGCCACGCCGTCGGCGTTTTCGCGGGCAAAACCGGCCTTGGCCTGTTCCAGGCTGGGGTGGACCTGCAGCGACAGCGGCTGGGCTGCGGCGAGGATTTTTGCCAGGAAGGGCAGCCGGGGGCCAAACCGCGACACGGACCCGGCGCCCAGGAAGTGTTCCGGATCCTTGGCGATCAAGGCGTCCAGCGGGGTGGAACTGCCGTCTTCAGGCACATGGGCTACGGACGGCGAATCGGGGTGGGCGCCGATCCAGAGTTCCGCTTCGGGCCTGCCGGATTCGGGCCGGCCCAGGAGCGCCGCGATGGCCGTTGTGGAACCCCAGGCGTAATCCCGGAGGACGTTGTCAATCTCGTACAAAACCGGTTCCGTTTCTTTAGGTCTGATTGCGGGGGCTAGAGCGCCGCGCACATGCCGTTGCTGGCCACGAGTTCGCGGATGGCCTGCTCGTTGCCCTCACGCTTGAGCTGGTTCAGCATCTCTTCGGTGATCGGCTCGCCGTCGGGCGTGGTGGTCACCGGGGTGAAGTCCGACGGCGTGGGCTGCCGTACGGCGCTGCCCGCAGCCAGCGGGATGGCCGGGAAGGCTCCTGCCGCCTGGATGGAACCGGCGCCAGAGGCCGGGACAACCATGACGTCGTCGGCAGCTCCTGCCGACTGGGCGTCCTGCGCCGAGGCCGAGGCCAGCAGCTCGTCCACGCGCTCGTGGATCTGGTCGAAGTCCGGCACGGTGGAGAAGGAAGCGTCGAAGTCGGGCGGGCCGATGGTGAGCCGCTTAATATCCTGGCCCTTCGCCTTCATGGCGAGGTCCACGAAGCTGCCCAGCTGGGAGGAGGAGATGTTGGAATCGACCACCTTGGTTCCCGCGTTGGCGATGTCCTCGAACTTCGACAGCAGCGTGGCAGGGTCAAGCTGTTTGAGCATTGCCTGCTGGACGCACTGCTGGCGCTGGATCCGGGCGTAGTCGTCCACGAATTCCCTCGAGCGGCCGTACCAGAGGGCGAGGTCGCCGTTGAGCCGGTGTTCGCCGGCCGGGATCCAGCCGAGGGGCATGCCGTGGATGCCGTTTGCCTCGTCGATGACGTCGCCGCTGATGGGGACCCAGCCGCCGGCCTTGATCCTGATGCCGCCCATGGCATCGATCAGCTTTGCGAAGCCTTCCATGTCCACCAGGACGTAGGCCTGCACGGTAATGCCCAGGGTTCCGGAGACGGCCTCCAGCGTTGCCTGGGCACCCGGATCGGCCACTCCCGGGTAGAGGTCCGCGTACTCGTTCGTAACCTCGGTGTTGATGGCGTTGATCAGGCATTGGTCGCCGCAGTTGTACCCGTCAGGGTAAATGGACCGCATCGGTGAATCCTCGCTGAACTGAGCGTTCTGGAGGTTGCGGGGCACTGAGATGATGGCTGTCTGGCCGGTTTCGGCGTCCACGCTCAGCACGGAGAGGCTGTCCGGGCGCCTTCCGGTGCGGTCGTCGCCGGCGTCGCCGCCCATCATCAGGAAGTTGTAGCGGCCGTCCACGGGATCGATCGCCGGGCCGGAGGAGAAGATGCTGCCGATGGCATTGCGGCTGACGTTGAGCAGGTATGCTGCGTAGCCGAGTGAGCCGCTGCCGGCCACCAGGGCCAGGACCAGGGTCACGACGACGGCCGGCCGGGTCCGCGGCGCCAGCAGCACGGGACGGATGAGCCGCAGGGTGTTGATGAACAGGACGGCCCAGCCCGCCGCGAGGGCCACCAGTGCGATGACGATCACCAGCGAGGCAAACGGGTTCGTGACAATGGTCACCAGCGCTGTCCGGTTGGCAACGAGCAGGAGGACCGCCAGCAGCAGGGCAGCCCAAACGCAGAGCGTTACGCGGAGGGCAGCCCGGCCCAGCTTGCGGTCGCCCGCCACCAGTTGCGCACTGCCCGGGACCAGGAGCGTCAGCAGGATCAGGACGAATGCACGCTTGGTCCGGACCGGAGCGGAAGCGCTGACCGGGTAGCGGACCGGGTCCGTCAACGCGGTGTCGGACGGCGACTGCGGAACTTTGCTGCTGGACATGCCGGCGGTCCTAACGGCTGCCCCGCTGGGAGCTGTTGCCTTCAGCGAAGACTTCGCTGACTTTCTGCCGGAGGCTGGCCCCCTTGCGGCTGGCCACGGCGTTCAGGTCGGAAGCGAAGTCCAAAAGGTCGGTGCGGAGGGACACGGCAAACTCGTCCGTTCCCGCGGCAAGCATCCGGACAGCCAGGAGTCCGGCGTTGCGCGCGCCGGCGATGGACACCGTGGCTACGGGCACGCCGGCAGGCATCTGGACAATGGAGAGCAGTGAGTCCATGCCGTCCAGCGTTTTCAGGGGAACCGGAACACCGATGACCGGCAGGGGAGTGACGCTGGCCAGCATTCCCGGCAAGTGCGCGGCGCCGCCGGCTCCGGCGATGATCACCCGCAGTCCGCGCTCATGGGCTGTCTGCCCGTACCGGATCATTTCGGTCGGCATCCGGTGGGCGGAGACTACGTCCGCTTCAAAAGGGATCCCGAATTCGGCCAGGGCGTCGGCAGCGGCCTCCATCACCGGCCAGTCGGAGTCGGAGCCCATGACCAGGCCCACCAGGGGGCTTGCGGCGGCACCGGCGGCGGGGTTTGCTGGGGTGCTCATGCAGTCTCCTCGAAAGTGTGTGGCGCTTCATCCGCCGCTGCCCGCCCGTCGCGGATGATGTTGGCCACCATGGCGGCGCGGCGCCGGACCGAATCGACGTCGGCAGTGGACGTGCCTACGAGGTTCACGTGGCCGATCTTGCGGCCCGGACGCACCGACTTGCCGTAGCAGTGCACCTTGGCGGCCGGTTCGCTGGCCAGCGCGAGCGGAAACGCGGAATACAGGTCCTGGTTCTCGCCACCAAGGAAGTTCTTCATTACCGTCACCGGGGCCAGGGCATCGGTTGCACCGAGGGGCAGGTTCAGGACGGCGCGCAGGTGCTGCTCGAACTGGCTCGTCACGGCCCCGTCCTGGGTCCAGTGTCCGGTGTTGTGGGGGCGCATGGCCAGTTCATTGATCAGGAAGCCCGCACCGACGCCAGGGGTTTCGAACATTTCCACGGCCAGCACTCCGGTCACCCCCAGTTCGCCGGCGATCCGCAGGGCTGCGTCCTCGGCTGCCGCGGCAACCTCCACGGGGATGTCCAGGGCAGGGGCAATCACTTCGTCGCAGACACCGTCCACCTGGATGGTGTGCACTACCGGCCATGCGCGTGCCTCGCCATCGGGAGTCCGGGCGACCAGCGCTGACAGTTCGCGGGTGAACTCAACCTTGGCTTCGGCCAGGAGGGGCCTCATCGCCTGGAACCAGTCCTCGGTGCCGGCTGCTTCCTCTGCCGAATTGATGACCCGGACGCCCTTGCCGTCGTAGCCGCCGCGCGGCGTTTTCAGGACCACCGGCCAGCCGGTGGCGTCACCGAAACTGACGAGGGCGGCCACATCGTCCACCGGGGCCCAGGCAGGGTTGGGCAGTTCGAGCCGGTCGATCGCGGCGCGCATCACCAGCTTGTCCTGTGCGTGCACCAGGGCGTCGGGCCCCGGCTGGACGTTCACTCCTGCTTCCTGCAGGGCCCGAAGGTGGTCCGTGGGCACGTGTTCGTGGTCGAACGTCAGCACGTCCAGGCCCTGGGCGAAGTCAACCAGGGTCTGCAGATCCTTGTAGTCGCCCACCGGGGAAGTGGAAACCGCGGCTACTGCCGACACGTCGTCGCCTTCAGCCAGGACACGGAGTTCGAAGCCGAGTGCAGTTGCGGCTGGGGCCATCATTCGCGCAAGTTGGCCGCCGCCAACCACACCTATTACTGGAAAAGTCACATGGGCCAGCCTACCGAAGACCGCCCGGTATCCCGGCCTCCGGCAGCGGTGGTGGAGGCGATTTTGTGTAACGTGGGGCTGCCCCGTGCATCCTTGGGAGGCTGGCTCCATGTTTTGGGGGCTAAAATAGGCCTCTGGCCAGGTGGCCCATAGTTGAACGGCCATGGAGGGTCATGTATACCGCAGTAGCAGATCGTATCCGGGGACTGGCCTCGCTTTTTTGGCGCGAAGTGGCCAAGTTCGGCGCAGTCGGCGGTGTGGCGTTCGTCATCGACAACGGCATGACCTACTACCTGATGCATGGCCCGATGTCGGACAGCGAAGCCAAGGCCCGCTTTGTGGGTGCATCAATAGCCACGGTCTTTTCCTGGATTGCCAACCGGTTCTGGACGTTCCGGCACCGCCGCCAGGACAATGTCCTGCGCGAATTCCTCATGTTCATCCTGATCAACGGCATCGGCATCGGCATCTCCACGGGCTTCACTGCGGTGGCCAAGTACGGCCTGGGGATCACGGACAAAAACCTGCTGTTCTTCGCCGGCGTGTTCGGCATCATGGTCGCTACAGTGGTGCGCTTCTTTGCCTACCGCTTCCTGGTCTTCAACAAAGAGCTGGACCAGGAGCCCGAGTTCTCGCACGACCACGAACTCATCGAAATCCACCACCACCACAAGGAAGCCGCGGCCGCGGCCGAGCGCGAGCCTTCGCCGGACAGGTCAACCCAGCCGTAGGGATCCCGGGACTGCCCTGGAGCGCCCTGGACGAACAGCTGTCAGCTGCCGTGGATGCGTTCCGCTGCCAGCAGCTTGTCCGTCAGTTCCACATCAGGATGGGTCAGCACGACGGAACCTCCCCGCTTCCAGGCGCCGAGGGCATGGGCCAGGGCTTTTTCCAGTCCGTCCGAGGCAGGGATGTGCAGCCGCACGCCCTCCTCGTGGGCCACGGCGAAGGTATCGAACAGCTCCCCGTGCAGGTGTCCCCGGCCCTCGCTGTCCACGATGGCACAGGCGCCGGGGTCGGCATCGGCGTGGGACATGAAGACGTCGCCGTGGCTGCGGACTTCTGCCGCGTAGTCAATGCAGCCGGGCGCGAGTTCTCCCGACCAGCGCATGGCCAGGGCGGGGAGCGCAACGGCGATGACGGCGTCGTAGTTCCCATCTGCTGACTGGGGATCGGCGGTGACCAGGAAATCGGCGTCGGGTCCCGCGATTACCGCCTCAAGGCCAAGCTGCCACGCGGAAAGCGCCCAGACCAGTGCCTTCCAGTGGGCCGGCAGCTCCAGCCGCAGCCGCATCCCCGGTTCTGCGTCGAGTTCGTCCTGCAGCAGGTTGCTGGTCTTGGCCACCCAGTTGTCCAGGACCCGGCCGGAGAGTTCCACGCGTTCGGCGTCCGGGCCGTACCACGTGAGGCGGGGAGCCGTCGAATTTCCTGAGCGAAGGTTCGCCATCAAATCGAGCGCGGGTGTAGTCATGGCACCATCCTGCCACTGCTTCGGCACACGGTCATCGGGTGCTGATGCTATGGAAACGCTCAGGCTCCTGAAGTGATATTTATCACAAGTAAAGGTAAGCGTGCTTGCTATTTATCCCTTTACGGGGTATTTTTCGCGCAACTACGGGTTTTTTCGGCCAGTTTCCGCAAGCAAAGAGGTGCCCGGCGGGTTGTTCCCGGGATGGGGAGGAAAAAATCCCGGGCGTGGCGTGACCATCGTTGGGGAAGTTCACTGATTATTATCCCGGCAGCGGCTTGACTCGCCCTAGTTACACACGTGTAATTAGGTATCTAAAGCGACTGCGTAAATACCGGCACACAACCGAGTGCCTGCGTATCCAGGCAGGGGCTGCAACATCAGGAGGGTCGCCGTGGGGCATGTAGAGCGTATCCAGGAAGATGCCGTCGTGGCCGGTCAGGCAACGGCAAAGTACCGTGCGCGGGGGGTTCCAGGTGACTGGTTCGTGGACCCTGCGGATCCTGGGGCCGCGGAGCGGTATAACCGCGATGCCGGCGGCCTCCTGGAGGACCAGGCCACGGCATTCCTTGCGGCGCATGAGGCCCTTCTGGCCGGGGGACAGGACGCCGAAGACGAACTTGATCCACCCATGGAGCTGCGCGCCCCTGACTCCGTCCAGCCGGTCTGGATAGGACTGCCGTTCCAGCAGGACTTCGACGACGAAGGCGAACTTGGTTGGCAGACTGACGCCTTGTGCGCCCAGACGGATCCGGAGGCGTTCTTCCCCGAAAAGGGTGGTTCCACCCGTGACGCCAAGAAGGTGTGCGGTGCCTGCAATGTACGGTCGCAGTGCCTCGAGTATGCCCTGGCCAACGACGAACGGTTTGGCATTTGGGGGGGCCTTTCCGAGCGTGAGCGCCGGCGGCTGAGGAAGCGAGCAATCTAATTCACCAGGATGTCCTTGTCACTGCCGTTGTGGTCGCCCACAACGGCAGTGACTACCTGCCCAGAACCCTGTCAGCTTTGGCGGACCAGACCCGGCCCGTGGACCGTGCCATTGGTGTGGACGCAGGCTCCCGCGACAACTCCCGCGCCCTCCTTGAGCGGGCTATGGGTGCGGCCAGCGTGGTCAGCCATGACCGCGGCAAAGGCGGCATGGGGGCAGCGGTTTCCGCGGGACTGGCGGCGCCGGCCGCCCGGAAGGGCAGCGCCCAAGACAGCAGGCAGGAATGGATCTGGCTGCTGCATGACGACGCCGCCCCCGCCCCCGAAGCACTTGCCGAGCTGTTGGGTGCCGTGGAGCGGGCACCCTCCGTGACCGTCGCAGGCTGCAAACAGCTGGACTGGCACTCGGAACGCCGGCTGATCGACGTCGGCCTTTCCACCAGCCGCTGGGCCGAGCGGCTCACCCTGATTGACGCCGACGAACTCGACCAGGGGCAGTACGACGGCCGCAGCGATACTTTCGCCGTCAACTCCGCAGGCATGCTGGTCCGCCGCGACATCTGGGAACAGCTCGGCGGCTTCGACCCCGCACTCCCCGGCAGCGGTGACGACGTCGACTTCTGCTGGCGCAACCGCCTGGCCGGCCACCGCGTGGTGGTAGTTCCTGCGGCGCGGATGTTCCACGTCAGCCACAGGCCGCACGCTTTGGGGAACCCGGCAGCGGCACGGAAGGCGCAGGTCCACCTGCGGCTCAAGCACGCCCCGGCATGGATGGTTCCCGTGCACGCCGTCGGCGCTCTCCTTGGCTGCCTCTTCAGGCTGGTCGTGAGTATTGCGCTGAAGGACCCGGGCCACGGTATTACCCAGTTCCTTGCCACCGTCGCCGCCCTGGCCCGTCCGCGGGCTGTGCTGCGCGCCAGGCGGACGGCCCGGCAGACGCGCCGGATCCGGCGGTCTGTCATCCGGAAGCTTCAAACTCCCCGCCGCGAAGTCTGGAGCCACCGGCGGTCCCTGATGGAAGCCATCGGCTCGGACGGCAGCCAGGCTGACGACCTTGAGCAGGACCCGCTGGCACACCAGCCCAGCGGTGATGCTTCCGACGATTTCGCTGCCCTGGCAACCACCAAACGGGGCTGGGTGGGTAACGGCGCCCTCGCGGCGGTCATCATTGCTTCCGTAGCAGCCCTGCTCGGCCTGGCCGGCCTCTTCAGGGCAGACGCGGTGGCCGGCGGTGCCCTGATCCCCGTTTCCTCCGAGCTCGGGGACATCTGGAACCATGCCTCCAACTGGTGGATCACCCTCGGCGCAGGTCTTCCTGGCAAGGGAGACCCGTTCGGCTATGTCCTGTGGCTCCTCGGCGTCCTCGGCGGCGGTGACGCCAACGCGGCCATGGCCTGGCTGCTGCTCCTCGGCACGCCCCTGTCCGCCCTCACTGCCTGGTTCGCGGCCGGAGGACTGACGGTCCGGCGCCGGCTCCGCCTCGCGGCAGCCCTGTTCTGGGCGGCCGCTCCTGCCCTGCAGGTAGCCCTGAACCAGGGGCGGGTTGGCGCCCTGGTGGCCCATGTGATGATCCCGCTTTTTGTCCTCGCGTTGTTGCGTGCCACCGGGTCGGCGGTGGGCCATGGGCGCTTTTCGCTTCCTGCCCCGGCCGAACGGCGTGGCGAGAAACCCCCGGTCCGGCCTGGAATCAACGGCATGCCATCATGGACGGCTGCCGCCGCAGCCGGCCTGGCCATGGCCGTCGTTACCGCCGCTGCCCCCTCACTCCTGGTCCCCGCCACGGCAGTGATTGTGTTCTGCGGGCTCGTGCTGGGCCGCCGCGGCCGCACCGTCTGGTGGGCACTGCTGCCAAGCGCCGCGCTTTTCATCCCGTTCGGTCTGTCCGTGCTGGACAAGCCGCGGGCGCTCCTGGCCGACCCCGGCCTGCCGCTCGGCTTTGATGCTGCACCGCTTTGGCAGCAGCTCCTGGGCCAGCCGCTGGAGTTTGCGCCGGACAAGGGCCTGGATGGACTGCCCTACTTCCAGGACGGGACCCTGCCATGGGCCCTGCTGATGGCCCTCCTCCTGGCCGTCCCGGTCCTGGCCCTTGCCGTGGCGGGGCTGTTCAGCGGCCACCGCGCCGCGAAGGCGAAGTTGCTGTGGGCTGTTGCCCTGGTTGCCCTGGCAGGTGGCTGGCTCGGTTCACACGTCGCCGTCGCCATGGACGCTGACACCCTGGTGGTGCCTTTTACCGGTCCCGTGGTCTCCGCCGCATCGTTCGCCCTCCTGGGCGCCGGACTCCTCGGCGCCGAACAACTCCTCAGCGTGGCGGACAAAGCGGTTGCCGGCCCGGCCAGGCAGAAGACGGCCGTACGCTCGGCCGTGGCTTTCTGCATGGTGCTGCTCCTTGTTGGCCCGTTGGCCGGGATGGCCGCCTGGTCCGCCCGGAACCTGCTTCGTCCGGCAGCTGTTTCGGCCGCCGGTTCCCCGGCAGAACCGGCCACGGTGGCGGACGCCTCCGAATCAGGAGGTTCCGGATGGGGTACCCACCGGCTTGTCGAGGCTGCCAGCCCGCGCACCCTTCCGGCCACAGCCATTGACCGTGGAACGGGGCCCGAGCAGACGCGCACGCTCCTTATCGAAACGGGCGAAAACGGCACGTTTGACGCCGCCCTGATGCGTGGCGCCGGCACCACGCTGGACAGCCTTTCGGCCGTGGCAGCTGCGCGCAACATCCTGGGTGCCCCCGGGGCCGAAACGGTCCGCGATGATGACGACGTCACCACATCAGTCCGCCGGGCGGTCGCAACGCTGGTGGCCGGGCAGGGAGTGGACCCCCGCAGCGACCTCGAACAGCTCGGCGTGGGCTTTGTGGTACTCCGCTCCGCTGACACGGCAGCCCAGTTGACCGCAAGCAGGATGGACGCCGTGCCGGGCCTGGTGGCTGTGGGGCAGACCGACGTTGGATGGCTTTGGCGGGTCGCACCCCTCAACCAGCCGGTGCTGCAGCCCGCGGACATTGCCCACCGGGTCCGGATCGTGGACGCCCGGGGTTCCACGGTGTCGCTGGTCCCGTCCGCGTTCGACGGCGTCGACGCCCCGGTCCCTGCAGGACCCGAGGGCCGCCTGGTGGTCCTCGCGGAACGGGCCGATCCCGGCTGGAGCGCCTGGCTCGACGGCCGGAAGCTGACCTCCACCACGTCGGATTGGTCGCAGGCCTTCACGCTGCCCGCTTCCGGCGGCCAGCTGTCAGTCCGGTATGAAAACCCCTGGGCCCCCTGGGCAGGAATTGCGCAGGGCATCGTGTTCGGGCTGACCATCATGCTGGCCATACCCATGCCCGCCCGGAGGCCGAGAACCGGCCTTTCCCGTGACGAGGGCTCCCTGCGTAAGGAACAGCAGAATGCGTGAGCACACCATGTCAGCCGACACCACCGGGAGTGAACAGATCCCCGGCCGGCCGGACGCAGGACGTCCCGGCCGGAAACGCCGTCCTGGTGCCGTGGCCGGCGCCGCCACGGCAGCACTCGTCCTTGCTGGTACCGGCGCAGTGGTGGCAGCCGGATCACTGCTCCCCGCTCCCCAATCCGCACGGAGCGTGCCTGCTGCCGTGGCAGCCGTTCCCGCAGGTGAAAGCGTTGGGGTATGCCCCGGACCGGCCCGGCTGCTGGAAGGCACGGAGGCAGGAACCGATCCGCAATTCAGCCCGGTATCGGCCACGGCCGCAACCAGTGTGACTGCTGCCGTCCTTGGCGCCTCCGGTGTGCTGCCGGCCAGCCGGTTGTCGCAGCTGGACGGGACAACCGCCGTCGACATCGCCAAAGACAACGGACAGCCACCGGCCGAAGGCGCCCGCCAGGAGTTGCTGGCAGGGGCCGTGGCCAACCGGCCGGTAGACCAGGTGACAGTGCTTAGCGCCGATGCCCTGGCCAACCAGCAGGCTTCCGCCGCTGGTGCCATGAAGTTCAGTGCCACCGACGGCGACCTGCAAGGAACCGCTGCGGCCAACTGCCAGCAGCCCTCCAACGACCAGTGGCTGGCCGGAGCCAGCACCACTGTGGGGCGCGCCTCGGTGTTGCTCCTCACCAACGCCTCCACCACACCGGCCACCGTCAGCCTGGAACTCTTCGGCGGCGGCGGACAGATCCAGGCGCCCGGCAGCCGCGGGCTACTGGTGGCTCCCGGCACCACAAGATCCGTGGTGCTGGCCGGCCTGGCCCCGGGAGAGGAACAGCTCAGCGTCCGGGTGCGGAGCGCCGGGGGTCCCGTGGCGGCCGCCATCCAGCAAAGCGTCCTGCGCGGCCTGACACCCGGAGGCGTGGATTTCATTGCGCCCGGTGCCGCTCC
Organism: Arthrobacter sp. Y3221159; assembly: GCF_059089885.1. Lineage (NCBI taxonomy): Bacteria > Bacillati > Actinomycetota > Actinomycetes > Micrococcales > Micrococcaceae > Arthrobacter > Arthrobacter sp. Y3221159. The sequence continues at coordinate 82,888 of NZ_JBNHFC010000005.1, read as the reverse complement.
GGCCGTGCGTCAGGTCATGACCGGCGTGGATATCCAGGACCCGGCGGGAATTTCCGCCCTGACAGGAAAATCGGGCTACGAGGACGCCGGGCCCGCCCTGCACGTCACTGTTCCCGGTGCCTCTGATGCGGTAGTGGAAGTGAAACTGTACGGCCGCGACGGCCAAAAGACACTCCCCTCCGGCGGGGTGATCACCGCCAAAGCCGGATCCGTCACCGAAGTTTCCCTGGCGGGCATACCGGCGGGCCACTACACCGTGTCGGCGGAATCGGACGTCTCCTTCGTCGCCTCCACGCGCATCAGCCGTGGCCTCCAGGCGGACCAGCCGGCCGACGTCGCCTGGGCCGCCTCCGGAGTACGGCTTGGCAGCCAGCACGTGGTGCCTGTCCCGCGGGGCGGGAGCCGCCAGTTGGTTTTTGGCGCCCTTGGCACCCGGGCCACCATCAGCTACTCGGCCATCACGGCGGACGGGAAGGTCCGCGCACCGGCCACGGCCGATATCGCCGGCGGAACCACCGCGTCCATCGCCGTCCCGGACAAGGCAGACGACGCCGACGTGGTGGGCTATGTCGTGTCGGCGTCGGGTGACGCCGCCTACGGCGCAGTGCTGGTCCAGCAGGACGGCCGGAACGACGTCTCCACCCTCGCTTTCCAGCCGGCAGCCGCCGGGCAGGAAACCGTCCCGGTGACCATCAGCTATTAGAAGCCTGCCGTCCGGCCCGGCCGACGTGCGGCGGCGGCGGACCACCTAAAGGGGGAGGGGCGTCAGTAGCGGCGCCGGTACACCGGATCCAGGGTCTCGGGGGCCACGCCCAGCATTTCGGCGGTGTGCTCCACCACCACGTCATGGACCAGGTCCTGCAATTCTTCAACTCCAGGACACGCCTGCTCCACCACCCGGCGATACACGGTGATCATCGGTCCATCCTCATCAGTGGCGGGCGAGTAGGACCCCATGGGGACCGGCGCTGAACTGGCGGCCAGGAGTTCCAGGTCCGGGGGAATCTCGTCGACGCCAAACCTGACACCGTCCAGGGTCTTTCCCCAGATATCGTGCAGCCGCTGGGCGGAATCCAGGACCATGTCATCAAAACGGTCCGAGCGGGTGCGGTACCCGGGATGCGTGGGCAGCATCACTTCACCGCGAAGCCCGCGCCCGTGGCGGTTCCGCCGGCGCTGCATGAAGCTCCTGCTAGTGGACTCTCCGCCCTGGTCCGTGCGGGCGTCCGGGTCAGCCAACCGGACCGTAAAGCCTGATTTCTGGTTCGATGACTGCATACATCGACTGTAAACCCGGGAAATGATTAACGCGATAGATTCCCCTTGAGGCGAAGACGCGTCCCGTACAGGGCGACAATGCGGCGTTTTGGCGGCGACAGCGAGTAGTCTGGGATGTCGTGGGAGCTATCCGTCAGTGTTCAAGATCTGCCTGCCGCCAGTCGGCGGTGGCCACCCTGACGTACGTGTATGCAGACTCCACCGCTGTCCTCGGCCCCTTGGCCACCTACGCTGAACCGCATTGCTACGATCTCTGCGAGCAGCACGCCGATTCCCTCACCGTGCCCCGGGGCTGGGAGGTGCTGAGGCTGGCCATGCCGTCCACGCCCCAGCAGCCCGGCCCTGATGACTTGCTCGCCCTGGCGAACGCGGTCAGGGACGCGGGGGCACTGCCCGTCCAGGCGCAGCAGCAGCCTGCGCAGCGGGGCCCCCACGCAGCACTGGAAGCCCCGGCGGGTACCGAAGGGACCCGCCGGGGCCACCTGCGGGTTCTGCGCGAGCCTTCCTGAACCCCGTCTGGCGGTACGCTGGAACCTGCACACAAGTCCGCTACCGGCGCCACCGCGCCCGCCAGGGAGCATGAATCAATGCCAAAGATCAGTCCTGAGCTGCTGTCCGTCCTGCGTTGCCCCGTGACGGGTTCACCCCTGGTCCAGGACGGCGACGAACTGGTGGCCACCGCCGCCGCGGAAAGCGGCGCAAAGCCCCGCTACGCCATCGAGGACGGCATCCCCCTCCTCCTGCCACCGGAGTTGCTGGCCGCGGCAACATCGGCCGGCTCAGATCAGCACGATTCCGCCCGGCACCAGCCTGGGCAGGGAACCGGTTCCCCCGCCTAGCGCCAACACGGCTTTCCTCCACTCTCCCTAACCGGCGCCGCAAGCGCCAGCACACAGCGCCGTCCAGCACGGACACAGCAGCACCGGATACAGCAAAGGACCACCCATGACTTTCGACTACAAAGTTGCCGACATCTCCCTGGCTGAAGCAGGGCGCCACCAGATCCGCCTGGCCGAGCACGAAATGCCCGGCCTCATGTCCTTGCGCGAGGAATTCGGCGCCAGCCAGCCGCTGAAGGGTGCCCGGATCGCAGGCTCGCTGCATATGACGGTGCAGACCGCCGTCCTGATCGAAACACTGACCGCGCTGGGTGCGGAGGTCCGCTGGGCCTCATGCAACATCTTCTCCACCCAGGATGAAGCCGCGGCGGCCGTCGTCGTGGGCAACGGCACCCCGGAGGACCCCCAGGGCGTGCCGGTCTTCGCCTGGAAGGGCGAAACGCTTGAGGAATACTGGTGGACCGCCGAACAGATCCTCACCTGGCCAGGCGCGGAATCCAACCCCGAACTGGGACCCAACATGATCCTTGACGACGGCGGCGACGCCACCATGCTGGTGCACAAGGGTGTGGAATTCGAAGCGGCGGGCAACGTACCGTCCGCTGATCCCACGGACTCGGAGGAATACGGCATCTTCCTCGAGGTCATCCGCCGTTCCATCGCAGCAGACCCACAGAAGTGGACCCGCACCGCCTCCACCATCAAGGGCGTCAGCGAGGAAACCACCACCGGTGTCCACCGCCTGTACCAGCTCGCTGAGCAGGGCAAGTTGCTGTTCCCCGCCATCAACGTCAATGACTCCGTCACCAAGAGCAAGTTCGACAACAAGTACGGAATCCGGCACTCCCTGCCCGACGGCATCAACCGGGCCACGGATGTGCTCATGGGCGGCAAGGTCGCCGTCGTCTGCGGCTACGGCGACGTCGGAAAGGGAGCCGCTGAGGCGCTGCGCGGCCAGGGCTCTCGCGTGATCGTCACCGAAATCGATCCCATCTGCGCCCTGCAGGCGGCGATGGACGGCTACCAGGTGGCCAGGCTGGAATCCGTCCTCGCCCAGGGCGACATCTTCGTCACCACCACGGGCAACAAGGATGTCATCATGGCCGAGCACATGGCCGGGATGAAGAACAAAGCCATCGTCGGCAACATCGGGCACTTCGACAATGAGATCGACATGGCCGGGCTCGCAAGGATCCCCGGCATCAAGAAGGTGGAGATCAAGCCCCAGGTCCACGAATGGGTGTTCGAGTCCGGAACCGACGCGGAGCGTTCCATCATCGTGCTGTCCGAAGGCCGCCTGCTTAACCTGGGCAACGCCACGGGGCACCCGTCCTTCGTGATGAGCAACTCGTTCGCCAACCAGGTCATCGCCCAGGTTGAACTGTGGACCAAGAAGGACCAGGACGCCGGCCAGCGGGAGTATGAGAACCAGGTGTACGTCCTGCCCAAGGTCCTTGACGAGAAGGTTGCCCGCCTGCACCTCGATGCCCTCGGCGTGGAGCTGACCGAACTGACCAAGGACCAGGCCGAATACCTGGACATCGACGTCGCCGGTCCGTACAAGCCCGAGCACTATCGTTACTAAGAAGTGAAGCACCCGGGTGCCCCGAGCACCCGGGTTGTTACTTCCAAGCCCTAGGATCGGAACATGGAGCCCGAAGCCCAGCCGCGCCGCGCGCGGACAGCAAAAAAGATTCTCATCGTCGCCGTCGTCTGCCTCCTGGCAGCTGCCGGCGGTGTTTTCGCTGCCGTCGCACCCGGACTCGCCGGCGCGGCGCTGGAATCCGAAGCCGGCTCCGCCGTCCGGACCTCCCCGGGCCTCGCCGCGCCCGTCATCGCCCCGGTGAAGTCGGACGCAGCACCCGCTAACGGTGCCAAGCAGGTCAATCCCGCGGCCCCAGTGTCGCTCAAGGTCAGCAACGGCACCATCGAGCGTGTGACGCTCACCAGTACCTCTGGTGAAACGGTGGAAGGAAGCATCGACGCCGCCGGCACCGGCTGGACGGCTTCCGGCCCGCTTAAGTTCAACACCGACTACAGCTACACGTACGTCGTGAAGGATGGCGCCGGACGGGAAACAAGCACCACGCAGTCCTTCAGCACCGTGTCCAGTTCACATGAGGCCGACGCCGCCATCTATCCGCTGGACGGCATGAAGGTGGGCGTGGGGCAGCCGCTGCAGATCATTTTCAGCGAACCCGTCCTCAACCGTGACGCCGTGGAAAAGGCCATCAGGATCACCAGCAGCGCCGGCCAGGTGGGTGCTTTCCACTGGCACAGCGACAAGATGGTCCGGTACCGTGCGGAGGGGTTCTGGGTTGCCAACTCCACGATCTCGATGGACATGCAGCTGTTCGGTGTGGACCTTGGCAATGGGCAGATCGCAAACTTCAACAAGAAGGTAAACATCGCCATCGGCGACAAGAAGGTGGCCGTCGCGGACGCCGCAGCCCACACCTTCACCCTCAGCATCAACGACCAGCCGGTCAAGACGCTGCCGGTAAGCATGGGTGACAAGCGCTTCCCGTCGGCACGGGGCTACGGGGTGCTGATGGAGAAGAAGCGCTACGACCATTTCCGCGCCTCAAGTATCGGCTTGAAACCGGACGATCCTGCCTACTACGGGGACGTGGATGTGGAGTACACCATCCGCCTCACGCTCAGCGGCGCGTACATCCACCAGGCCCTCGAGTCGGCCTACCCCTTCATCGGCAACGCAAACGTTTCACACGGCTGCATCGGGTTTGCTCCCGACGGCGCCGCCTGGGTCTTTGACAACATGGGCACCGGGGACGTGGTGCATATCGTAAACACCGAGGGCGACTACGCGGCGCACGACGACGGCTTTGGGGACTGGAACATCCCCTGGAACGAGTACGACAACTGACCTCAGCCGCTGAACGGCAGCCGCTGCAGCCGCTCGCCCACTTCCGTGTTGCGCCTCCGCTGCTGCGTCAACCTGGCGAGTTCCCGGGTACGGCGTTCGGCAACGACGGCAGCAAGGAAATCGTCCGCGCTGGTCCCCGCAGGCGGGGGAGGGGCCACATGGGCAGCGAGCTCCGTGGCAATTGCTGCCGCCATTCCGGCCCGTGACAGCGGTGCCATCCGCTGTGCCTGGCGGATGAACTGGGAGGCCCGGCGGGCGGTTGCGTCCGGAATTCTTCCAATGTCCGCGTGGGCAGCCCACGCGTGCAGCCGCGGGGGGACGAAGACGGGAACTGCTTCTTCCACCGGCACCCGGCTGCGGATGGCATAGGTTCCCGCCAGCAAGTCACCGAGCCGGCGCGATTTGTCGTTGAAGAGAGCCACCGCCAGCGCGAGTCCGCCCAGGGTCAGGTAGATTTCCAGGAACCCGGTCAGTCCCCGGATCAGGGCATGCCGGAAACGGATGGCACCGCCATCGTCCCGGACCACCCGCAACCCTGCTGCCAGCTTGCCCAGCGACAGGCCCCGGCTCAGCGTTTCCACCGCTACCGGGAGGACTACCAGGCAGAAGACAACGCTGGACAGGACCAGCGCACGCATGGCTGCCTCATCGAGGTCTTCGCCGGCCGCAGCCAGGCCAATCAGGATCACCACCAGCAGCACGGCGTGGAAGAGGACGTCGAGGACCAGCCCAAGCGCACGCGCCGCAAACGACGCGGGGCGCAGTTCCAGGACAACTGCCTCGCCGGTGACGATCGAACCCACAGCAGGTACCCCCTCGCGGCTGATGGTGCGGACGGTCAAAGTCTAGTGCCGTGCCGTTAGGCTGGTCCCGTGGATATGGACGCCTTCTCCGCGGTGAATGCGGACAAGTGGGCACGGCTGAACGAACTCGCCGCCAAGGGCAGGCTCAGCGGACGCGAAGCCGACGAGCTGCTTGCCCTCTACCAGTCCGCGTCCTCGCACCTGTCCCTGATCCGTTCGGTTGCCCCCGAGAGCGGTCTGTCCGCCTCGCTTTCCGCCACGCTTGCGTTGGCCAGGACCAGGTTCACCGGCGCGCGGTCCAATCCGATGGCCGACCTGGCACGGTTCTTCGTGGTGGCGCTCCCGGCCGCCTTTTACCGGCTCACCTGGCTCACCCTTGCCTGCGGACTGGCGTTCGTTGCCATTGGTGCCGCCTTCGCGCTGTGGATTGGAGCGTCCCCCGAAGCCCTGCGGGCGGTGGCTTCAGAGGCCGCCGCCAGGCAGTACGTGGAGGAGGACTTCATCGACTACTACTCCGAGAACCCGGCAGCTTCCTTCGCCGGCGCCGTGTGGACAAACAACGCCTGGATCAGCGCCCAGGCGGTGGCGCTGGGCATCACTGGCATCTGGGTACCCATGATTCTATTCAGCAACGCGCAGGGCGTGGGGGTCGCGGCAGGAGTCTTCGCCGCGGCCGGAAAGTCCGACGTCTTCTTCAGCTACATCCTGCCGCACGGCCTGATGGAACTCACCGCCGTCTTCATTGCCTGCGCTGCCGGCCTGCGGATCTTCTGGGCCATGGTCTCGCCTGGTCCGCGGACCAGGGGACGGGCGGTGGCCGAGGAAGGCAGGTCGCTGATCACGGTGGCGCTGGGCCTGGTCCTGGTGCTCTTTGCGTCCGGCCTCGTGGAAGCGTATGTCACGCCCAGCCCGCTCCCGGTGTGGGCCAAGATCGGCATCGGCGCCGGCGTACTGGCGGCCTACTGGGTGTACGTCCTGGTGTGGGGACGGCGCGCCTACCTGGCCGGGGAACGCGGCGACCTCCGCCGCGAAGATGCCGGGTATGCGGAAATCGCTGCCTGAATCGTTGTAATCCGGCCGGGGTGGTTCCTCGCTCCGTGTTACCCCCGGACTGTAGGCTCGTCAACAGATAAAACGTGCGCCAGCAGACCCTGGCGCAGCGTGTCAACCCTACGGAAGTGACGCTGCTGTGAAAGACGAAACACCGGCCCGCGCCAAGAGCACCGCGCCGCAGCCGGAACCGTTCCTGGATACGTCCGGCGACTCCGACGAACCCGCCTTTTCCTGGCTGACCCCGGCCGTCACCGACACCGCCCGGTCCGCAGGCGGGAGCGGCACCGCCGGGAACCCGTCCGCTGCTGCCGGTTCATCAGCTGTGCCGGGGAATTCCGGCGGGCCGGAGGCCGGAAATTCCCAGCCGGACAGCAGGGCCGGCCGAAAAGCGGCGGAGGCAGCAGCCCTGCCTTCCGACGGGACTGCTCCTTCCCACGGGAGGGAACCTTCTGCGACTGCACCTTCCGACGACGCTGACGCATCCGGCCGTGAAAGCACACCCGTCTTCCGGGAAACCCTCGAAACCTCGGCCCTGCAGGTGCGTCCACCGCAGGAAGAGGTGGAGCGGCGCAACGCGGAGCGGGAGAGTGCTGCCAATGCAAAACCGGTTGCACCACGTGTCATGCAGGTCGTGCTGGCCATCATCTTCCCGGTGGTGCTCCTGGTCCTCGCCGTCCGGGCGGTGACCAGCCCGCTGTTCCTGTGGGTGGAATACAACCGTCCGGGTTTCCCCGGCGACGGGTACGGCTTCAGCACGGATGACCGGATGACCTACGGCTCCTATGCCGTCGACTACCTGAGTAACTGGTCAGGCCCCCGGTATCTTGGCGACCTGGTGCACCGCAACGGGGACAAGCTGTTCAAGGATGGCGAAGTCAGCCACATGGCGGACGTCAAGCTGGTCATCCTGTCCACTTTCGGCGCAGGGGTTCTCCTGCTCGTCCTTGGCCTGGTCGCTGTCCTCTACCTCCGAAAGCGCAGCACCGGGGGAGTCCGCCGCGGCCTGTTCGCGGGTTCCATCGCTACCCTGGTCCTCATCCTGGGCCTCGGAACCCTGGCCTTCCTGGGCTGGCAGCAGTTCTTCACCGAGTTCCACCGGATCTTCTTTGCGGATGGCTCCTGGACCTTCAGCCTGGACGACACCCTGATCCGGCTGTTCCCCGGCCAGTTCTGGATCGACGCCGGCATCGTCATCGCCGGGCTGGTTCTGCTGACGGCGCTGGTGACGCTCATCCTCACCTGGCCGACGCGCCGCCGCCGCGGCCTGCCAGCCAGGGACGCGGCGGCCGATCAGGCGTAGAGCCTGTCGATTTCCGCCTGGAAGTCCTGCACGACGGCGGACCGCTTAAGTTTCAGTGACGGTGTCAAATGGCCTGATTCAACGGTGAACTCCGCGTCCAGCAGTGAAAAGGAACGGATGGATTCGGCCTTGGACACCAGCTGGTTGGCCTGATCCACTGCATGCTGCACTGCCTCCAGCACGCCGGGATCGCACGTTGCGTCCCGGACCGCGAGGGGCGGAAGCCCCCGTTCGGAGCGCCAGTTCTCGAGTCCTTCAGGGTCCAGTGTCACCAGCGCCGAAATGAAGGGCTTGCCGTCTCCGACAACCACCGCATGGCCCACCAGTGGATGGGACCGGATCACTTCCTCCAGGGGCCCCGGAGCCACATTCTTGCCGCCCGCTGTGACCAGCAGGTCCTTTTTCCGCCCGGTCACCGTGAGGAATCCGTCGGCGTCCAGCACCCCAAGGTCCCCGGTGCGGAAGAAGCCGTCCACGAAGGCTTCGGCGTTGGCGGCCTCGTTCCCGTGGTAGCCCTTGAAAACCCCGATTCCCTTGACCAGGATCTCCCCGTCTTCGGCCACTCGGATAGTGGTGCCGGGAATGGGGATACCCACCGAACCCACCCGTGTACGGGAGGGGGTGTTGGCCGTGCACGGCGCGGTGGTCTCGGTCAGGCCGTAGCCCTCCAGCACCGGGATGCCCGCGCCGCGGAAAAAGTGCGCGTCCTCATGTGCCAGCGGGCTCGCCCCGGACACGGTGTATCCCACCTGGCCGCCGAAGGCCTGCCTGAGCCGGGGATACAGGAGCCGGTCGAACATTCCGTGCCAGACCCTGGACACCAGTCCGGGGCCGGTACCCTCGCCGCGGCTCTGCCGGTCCAGCTCGCGGGAGTAGGCGATGGCAGCGGCCGAGGCGGCCTGGAACAGCTTGCCCTTGCCCGCCACCACTGCCTTATGGGCCGCCGTCGCCCGGACCTTTTCAAAGATCCGCGGGACCACCAGCAGGAAGGTGGGCTTGAAGGTCCCCAGATCCTCCAGGAGCCGGGCGGCGCCCGGGGTATGCCCCAGCGTTGCGCCCGCGGTCAGGCACACCACCTGGACGGCCCGCGCCAAAACATGGGCCAGAGGCAGGAACATGAGCGTGCGCGCCTGGTCCTGGATCAGCAGTTCCGGAAGGAACGCGACGATATTCTTGGCCACCAAGGCAAAGTTCCCATGGGTGATCTCGCAGCCCTTGGGATTGCCCGTGGTACCCGACGTGTAGACGAGGGACGCAACGTCGTCCAGGCCGGCGCGGCTGCGGTGCCGCTCGAGCTCGGCGTCACTTACCCCGGCCCCTGCAGCGGCGAGGCTGGCGAGGTTGGGGGCCGGGCCGTCGTTGTCCATCCGCACCACGTTCACCAGCCGGTCCCGGAGCGGGGGTGAGCCGGCAACAACGCCGGTGACCAGGTCCGCCACCGCCAGGTCCTGGGCGAAAACGCGCCGGACGCCGGCATCCCGGATGATCCACTCAACCTGGCGGGCGGATGACGTTTCATAAATGGGGACGGTCACGCCGCCCGCGAACCAGATGGCGAAGTCCACCAGCGTCCATTCATAGGACGTGGCGGACATGACGGCCACGGTGTCGCCGGGCTCAAGTCCGCCGGCAATCAGCCCTTTGGCCAGTGCGCTGACATCCTGCAGGAACTTTGCCGCCGGAACATCCACCCAGCCGTTGGGGCCCTTGCGCCGGTAGAGGGCGTGGGCGGGGTTGGCGGCGTGCTGCTCCAGCAGCAGGTCCGTGACGTTGCTGCCGGCGTCGAGCCCCACCAGCAGTTCCGTGCTTGCTTCTCTCACAGCAGGTCTCCGTTCCGCTGCCAGGCCGCGGCAGCGGCTTCGATCGGGTCTGATTGCAATCCTGCCCTAGATCCAGGACGGCATCCACATCCGTACCCGCCAGGCGTCGTAGGGGATGACCTCGGCTGCCCAGACGGGGTAGAAGAAGGCCGAGAGCAGGACGGCCGCCGCCACGAACAGGGCCACGAGGTAGAGGCCCGCGCGGCGCCGCCATGGAGGGTCCGCCGCCCGCCCCAGGACCAGTCCCAGGCAGTACACGAGGGCCAGGACCAGGAACGGCTCGAAGGAGACCGCGTAGAAGTAGAACATGGTCCGCTCCGGGTAGAGAAACCACGGAAGGTACCCGGCGCCGACGCCGGCGAGGACCGCCCCGGCCCGCCAGTCCCGCCGCCCCGCCCACCAGAACAGCAGGACCACCAGGGATATGACGGCGCCCCACCAGATGAGCGGGTTGCCCACGGACAGGATGGCCGATGTACATTTCGCCACGGCACATCCCGGCGTGCCCTGCTCCGGGGATTCATAGAAGAACGACGTCGGCCTGCCGAGTACCAGCCAGCTCCAGGCAGTTGCCTCGTACGGGTGGTCGGAGCCGAGGCCTTGGTGGAATGTGTAGGCCTCGCGGTGGTAGTGGGCGAGGGACCTGATGGAGTCCGGCAGCCAGCCCCATTCAGCGGACGGGTTGCCCTCCGCCCAGCGGCGGAAGTAGGCGTCCTCCGAGCGGAACCAGCCTGTCCAGGTTGCCGCGTACGCCAGGCATGCCACGGGAACGGTGCTGAGGAACGCCGGGATGCCGTCTTTGATGGCGCCGCCGCTGATCCAGCCGCGGATTCCTGCCACGCGCCGGGCACTGAGGTCCCAGATAACTGTGAGGAGGCCAAAACCGGCCAGGAAGAACAGCCCGGACCATTTGGTGCCGACCGCGAGTCCCAGGCAGATTCCTGCCGCCACCCGCCACCAGCGGATCCCGAGCCAGGGACCGGACAGCAGCATTTCCGCCGGCGGCTGTCCGCCGTTCCGGGCCGCCGCCTGTGCCAGGCGTGCTGCGAGCCGGCGCCGCCCGTCGTCCCGGTCCAGCAGCAGGGCGCCGAAAGCCGCGAGGATCCAGAACATCAGGAAGATGTCCAGCAGGGAGGTCCGGGACATCACCAGGTGGTGCCCGTCCACGGCCAGGAGCAGGCCGGCGGCGCCGGCCAGCGGCAACGACCGGAACAGTTTCAGGGCTATCAGGGCAAGGAGCAGGATGGAGAGGGTTCCGGTGAAGGCTGCAGCGAAGCGCCAGCCAAAGGAATTGTCCGCGCCGAACAGAGCCATCCCGGCGGCGATCATCCACTTGCCCACCGGCGGATGGACCACGTACTCGGGGGAGGGGAGCAGGACCGATGGATCGCCGGCGTTGAAGGAATCGTTCGCTTTGTCCGGCCAGTTGCGCTCATAGCCGCTGACCAGGAACGAGTACGCGTCCTTGACGTAGTACGTTTCGTCAAAGACCAACTTGTGGGGAGCGTCCAGCCGGACGAACCGGAGGATCCCGCCGGCCACGGCTGTCAGGACCGGAACCAGCAGCATCCACAGCCGCAGCGACGGCGGGTAGTCCCGCCAGGAGCGCACTCCTCCGAGAAGCCGTGCGTGCAGCGCTTCACGCGTGAAGGCCTCGGCCGGGCGGCTGATCCATGGCCGGGCCGCCCTGCCGCCTGTCCGGGAGTCCCCGCCGCTGCCTGGCGCCTTCGTGGCGTCCTGGCCGGGGGTGGGGGGAGCTGGTTGTCCGGCTCCGGGCGGCCGCGTGGAGGTCTGCGTCACGAGCCCCATGCTACCTTTTTGCGGCCGGCAGTCCCCCCGGCAGTAGGCTTGAGGCGTGGACCCTTCCCCCAGCACCCCGCCAGAATCCGGCCCGGCAGCGGCAGGACGCATCATCCTTGCCGCCACTCCGATCGGGAATACGGGTGACGCCTCCGCCAGGCTGGTGGAACTGCTGGCAACAGCGGACATCGTTGCCGCGGAGGATACCCGCCGCCTGCACCGGCTGGTGCAAAGCCTGGGCATCACGGTGGCGGGGCGGATCATCAGCTACCACGAGCACAACGAGGCGGCCAAGACATCGGAGCTGCTGGACCAGGTCAGGGCCGGCAGCACGCTGGTGATGGTCACTGACGCCGGCATGCCGTCAGTGTCCGATCCCGGTTTCCGGCTGGTGGAGGGCGCCGTGGCTGCCGGCATGACCGTAACGGCGGTTCCCGGCCCTTCCGCTGTCCTGACAGCGCTGGCCCTCTCGGGCCTGCCCACGGACCGTTTCTGCTTCGAAGGTTTCCTCCCCCGGAAAACGGGCGAACGGGCATCCCGGCTGGCCGAGCTTGCCGGGGAACGCCGCACCATGGTGTTTTTTGAGGCGCCGCACCGGCTTGAGGCCATGCTCCGGGCGCTGAAGGAACGTTTCGGCCCGGACCGGCGGGTGGCCGTCTGCCGCGAACTGACCAAGACCTATGAGGAAGTACTCCGGGGACCGCTCGGCGAGCTTCTGCAATGGGCGGAAAGCTCCGAGGTCAGGGGTGAGATCGCCGTCGTGGTGGCAGGTGCGCCCGAACAGGCGGCAGGCACCCCCGAGGACCACGTTGCGGCGGTGAACGATCTGGTGGCCCAGGGCATCCGGCTCAAGGAAGCTGTGGCCGCTGTCGCCGAGGACGTCAGGGTAAGCAAGAGGGAGCTCTATTCCGCCGTGCTGGCGGCCCGCTGACAGCCGCCCGCAGGCCTTCAAGGACTGCTGTGCAGCTGCACAGCAGAAGGCGGGTTCGGCAGTGCGCAGCGGCGTAGACCCCGGGCGAACCCCGGCAGTAGTCTGGCACATAATCAGCCTGATGGGCCCGGTCGTTCCGGCCGCAGCGAAGGGCTGCCAACAACCCTACTGACGAGGGAGTCATCGTGACTGTCACCGCACAGCCGGCCGTAACCGCGGACCGCGAAAGCCAGCTTCTGGCCTCTGTCCCCACCGGATTGCTGATCAATGGCGAGTGGCGGGACGCCGCTTCCGGCAAGACGTTCGACGTCGAGGATCCCGCCACCGGCAAAGTCCTGTTGAGCATCGCCGACGCCGGCGCGGAGGATGGTGCCGCAGCACTGGACGCTGCCGTGGCCGCACAGGAATCCTGGGCGAAGGTGCCCCCGCGCGAACGCGGCGAAATCCTGCGCCGTGCTTTTGAAATGGTGACCGAGCGGGCCGAGGACTTCGCGCTCCTGATGACCATGGAAATGGGCAAGCCGCTGGCCGAAGCCAGGGGTGAAGTGACCTACGGCGCCGAATTCCTGCGCTGGTTCTCCGAGGAAGCCGTCCGCGCCTTCGGACGCTACTCCGTCTCCCCGGACGGCAAGTCCCGCCTGTTGGTCACCAAGAAGCCGGTGGGCCCCTGCCTCCTGATCACGCCGTGGAACTTCCCGCTCGCCATGGCCACCCGCAAGATCGCGCCCGCCGTGGCCGCAGGCTGCACCATGGTGCTGAAGTCCGCGAACCTCACGCCGCTGACCTCGCAGTTGTTTGCCGCCGTCATGCAGGAGGCGGGCCTGCCCGCCGGAGTCCTGAATGTCATCCCCACCTCCACGGCAGGGGCCACCACCGGTCCGCTGATCAAGGACGCCCGGCTGCGCAAGCTCTCCTTCACCGGTTCCACCGAGGTAGGCCGCCGCCTGCTGTCCGATGCTTCGGAGACCGTCCTGCGGACCTCCATGGAGCTGGGCGGCAACGCACCGTTCGTCGTTTTCGAGGACGCGGACCTGGACGCCGCCGTCGCCGGGGCGATGCTGGCGAAGCTGCGCAACATGGGCGAGGCCTGCACCGCGGCCAACCGGTTCATCGTGCACGAGTCCGTGGCAGCCGAGTTCGCGGAGAAGTTCGCCGCGAAGATGAAGGAAATGACCACCGCCCGCGGCACCGAACCCGAGTCCAAGGTGGGCCCGCTGATCGATGCCAAGAGCCGGGACAAGGTCCACGAACTGGTCTCGGACGCCGTCGCCTCCGGCGCCAAGGCGGTCCTGGGCGGCGCTCCGGTGGACGGGCCGGGCTACTTCTACCAGCCCACCATCCTGGCGGGCGTTACCGAGGGAACCCGCATCCTTTCGGAGGAAATCTTCGGACCCGTCGCCCCGATCATCACCTTCTCCTCCGAGGATGACGCCGTGCGGCTGGCCAACAACACCGAATACGGGCTGGTAGCCTACGTCTTCACCAAGGATCTGAACCGCGGCATCCGGATGGGCGAACGCCTTGAGACCGGCATGCTGGGCTTGAACGCCGGCGTCATCTCCAATGCCGCAGCACCCTTTGGCGGTGTCAAGCAGTCCGGACTGGGCCGCGAGGGCGGCCTGGAAGGCATCGAGGAGTACCTCTACACCCAGTACATCGGCATCGCCGACCCCTACGCGGGATAAGCACCCGGGTACTTTGGCCCGGGCAGTCGCGCCCGGGCCGCCGGCCGCCGCCCGCCCTTACCGTGAACGCACGGGCAGGGTGCGGGTGGCGGCCTTTGCCGTTGCGGCGAGGAGCCGGCGTGCCGCGTTGAAGGGTGCCGCAAGCATCCGTCTTAGCCGCCCCATGACCGACGGCGGAAGCCAGGCGGCACGGAATCGTTGCCACCGGGTGGCGTTGGCGCGCAAGGCGAGCTCCAGGGCTTCGATGCGTGCCGCAGCGCCGGTGCCGCCCGCATCCTGCCGCTCCCGTCCGGCGTCGCCCGCCTTAGGGCCAGTCGGGGGCCGGCCGTACCTGTGCCGCTCGAAATCCGCGGTGATCACGCCCGCGGCCTGGTGCGCCGCTGCGTCCATCCCGCCGGGTTCCCCGAAGCGGGCGCGAAGCCGCCCGGCATAGGCCCGCGGGGTCTCGCTGGGGTCCGGGGGCACCCCAAAGTCGGTGCCCAGGTCCAGCAGTTCGCTCCAGGCCAGCGGGACGGCTTCACCCGGGTCCCTGGGCCGGAGGCGCCGGGCCCGGGTAGTCGCCCGGACCAGGTGCGGTGACGCGGCCAGCAGGACCGCGCCCAGGACTGCGCCGGCAACGATCAGGAACGGCAGGAGCTGCAGGCCGGACTCCGTGCCGCCACCTGTGCCGGGAGCCGGAATCGGGGCAGCGCTGGGCGCAGGGGCCGGCGCCGGAGTAGCGTCGGGAACCAGGTCAGCATTATTTTCGACTGCACCGGGGGCGGACGGGGACGAGGACTCGCTCGCGTAACCAGGAACCACGCCGCGGGAGGGAGTGGGCTCGAAAGGCACCCAGCCCACGCCCTGGAAGTACAGTTCCGGCCAGGCATGGGCGTCGCGCGCATCCACCTCGAACTCGGGAAGCGCGCCCTGCCCGGCCACGGTGACAGTGGCCCCGGTCAGCCTTCCCGGAGCGTAGCCCACCGCAATCCGGCTGGGAATACCTTCCAGCCGTGCCATGACGGCCATTGCCGATGCGTAGTGAATGCAGTAGCCGCTCTTCTGCTCCAGGAAGTCAGCCAGCACGGAGAGTCCGTTCCCGTCGTATCCGCCCTGCACAGGCGATTGCAGGGAGTAGGTGAACTCGGCCGAGCGGAGGTACCGCTGGATGGCCATCGCCTTCTGGTACGGGGTATTGCTGGCGCCTGCCACGGTCCCGGCAGTGGTCCTCACGATCTCCGGGACGTTGCCGGGGATCCTGGTGAACTCCTCGGGAATGTTGTTCCGCAGCGGGGCCGAGGACTGTGCCAGGAGGCCGGCGGAAAGGTTCGGCACCGATGACGTGACCACGTACTCCTGCCGCCGGGAGGTGGTGTCCGAGCCCTTGATGCTGAGGGTGGCCGGATCCCAGGTCCACCGGCCGTCCAGCCCGCGCACCGATTCAGGAGCGTAGGGTGCCGGAAGGTAGGGGCTGCTGAAGGAGCCGGTATCAATGGCAGTCACCTGCTGCACCTGGTCGCTTGCCGGGGCGGCGTAGCCGGGGTCAAGCTGCCCCACGAGCGGAAGCCGGGAGGCGTTGCGGTCGTCCGGGCCCCAGGATTCGCCGTCGAAGTTGTCCACCGTTACGGACCGCAGGTAGAGCGGGCTGGCCGCATTGGTGGCGTAGGTGATCCTGCCGCTGCCGTCAGGGGTCCGCAGGCTGTTTCCCAGGGTGATCATGGGGTTCAGCCCCGTGGAGGTACCCCAGGGATTGAGCCGGGAGCCCTGCGGAAATGTTCCCTGGTCGAATCCGGGGATGGCCAGGGCAACCAGCTGGGTGGCCAGCAGCGCAGCGGCGCCGGTCAAGGCGGCCCGCCTGATCTGTCCGGGGGTCCGGACGGAATCGGCCTGGGTCCGTGGGTCAGGGGCGAACCATTGGCTGCAAGCGAGGATCATCAGGTAGCCGGCAACGGCACCGGTGAAGCCCCAGAAGCCGACGCTTTGCGGCTTGATCACGGCCGGCACCACCAGGATGGCGAACAGTCCCACTCCGGTAGCGGCGGGCATGCCCAGGGGTACGGCAAGTGCGTCCACGAGGATAACGGCCAAGCCGAGGAGGGCACACATCACCATGACGATTCCGACGTTCGGCGCCACCGGCGCAGTTTCGGAAAGCACGGTTTCGCTGGCACGCCGGATGAGCCGGCCCAGGTCGGTGAAAGTGGCAGGGGTGGGGATGAACCCCAGGATGCTCGACCCCCGGAAGAACGTGAGGGTAAGGATGGCGGCAAGGGACAGGAACCCGCCGGCAGTCACCAGCAGCGGCTGGGCCCGGACGGCCCGCAGCGAAGCCAGGGTGAAGCTCACCACCAGCACAGTGGTGAACACGGGCCAGTACCAGCCCCAGCCCCGCAGTACACCGTTCAGCGAGAGGGCAGCACCGCAGACCGCCACGGATACCGCAGCCGCCATCGCCCATGGAAAGGGACCAACACGGGACCGGGCCGGGGATATTCCCACAGCCGACTGGTGCTGCCCGGTCTCCGGCGGCCGGGCCGGGGCGATGGTCACCGGACCACCCCCGCCCCGCGCCGGACTTCCGCGGCCGGTGCCGGAAGCTCCACGTCCTGGTCAAATTGTCCCCACGCCGAGGCCACCGGAACCGACGGCGGTACGGCCACCGCACGCCACCCTCCCTGGCGCAGCGCTTCGAGGACAGGGCCGAAGTCGGCGGGCCTGTCCGCCACCAGGATGGCAAAGGCATTCGTGCCGTAACCGGCGGCAGGGGCGAGGGACAGCGCCTCCTCGGGTGAGATCCTCCCGAGCACGGCAATCAGGGGCCCCCGCATGCGGTGGGCTGACAGCTTGTCCATCAGCCGGTCGTCGAAGGGGGGAGGCCCGGAATCCTGGCCCGTGCGGTTGCGGGGGCCGGAAAGGGGGATATCGCGGGCCACGGCGTCCAGGAGCCGGCTGTCACGGTGATGGTGGTGTGGGCCGGTGAGCTGGATCGCGGCAAGGCTTTCGCCGATGGACTGGAGCCCGGAGGTGCCGCTATATTCCTCCGACTCCGGGTTGGGCGCGGACGGGGAATGGAGGAACGCCGGTTCCCCGCGGACATCCAGCAGCCGCAGGCCGTAGTTGCGCTCGGACAGATGCGTGCTGATGGACATCGCCGCCACCACGGCCCACTCGAAGGTGCCGCTGGTGGCCATCGCGGGCCCGTCCTGTCCCGAGAGCCCGGCAGGCACCGCCGTGGAGCCGGCGGAAAACGCCGGAAAGCGGTGGTCCAGGATGATGGTTGCCTCGGGCGTGGTGACGGATTCCTCCTGCCTGACCATGAGGGCACCGTGCCGGGCGGTGGCGGCCCAGTGGACCCGGCGCATGGGGTCGCCGTGGCGGTATTCGCGGGTCATGACGTCGTCGTCGCTCGGGTTGGCCCGGATCCTGGTCGCTGTGACCCCGTCGTTGCCGCGTGCCCCGGCGAGCCCCGTCAGGGGAAGAACGACGGCGGCAGGCGTCACGGTCAGGATGTCGCCGTCGTCAATGGCCTGGCGGTGCAGGGAAAGCCCGAACGGATCCGTGAACTCAGCAGTGACCGGCCCAATGCGGAACTGGCCCCGCCGGGCAGAGCGCAGGGTGTACTCGTAGCGGCTGGTTCCGCCTGTGGCTGAGCGGGAAGGGAACCGGAAAGCAGGGGATTCACCGAACCGGGACGGCAGGCGCTCCTCCATGGTGGCCCGGCCGCTCCCGTTTCCGGTCCGGGAAACGGCCAGCCGCACGGTGGTGGGGGCCGACGTTTCCACGGGGGAGGGGTTGAACTCGCGGTAGACGCGGAAGCGGGGCTTGACCAGGCGGATGCCTGCCAGCGAAACCATGGGAAGGACCAGCAACAGGACGCTGAGCGTAAGCAGGTCGCGCCGGCCCATGATGTAGGCCGCGGCCATGGCGGCGGCGCCGGCACCCAGCATCCCCCAGCCGCGCTGGGTGAAGAGATGCCGCGGAAGCCTGTCCAACAGCGCCATGGTTCCGCCTAGCGGTTCCTGCCGAGGCCGGCCACGGATGCGGTGCTCCTGCCGGCAGGAGCTGGGTTGGGATCCGATGGCGCATGCGGAACCGGCAACCGCGACAGGATGCCCCGCAGCACGCTGTGGGGAGTCTCGCCCGA
Source organism: Arthrobacter sp. Y3221159 (assembly GCF_059089885.1). Classification (NCBI taxonomy): domain Bacteria; kingdom Bacillati; phylum Actinomycetota; class Actinomycetes; order Micrococcales; family Micrococcaceae; genus Arthrobacter; species Arthrobacter sp. Y3221159. The sequence goes on along the minus strand of NZ_JBNHFC010000005.1, from coordinate 64,369 downwards.
GCCTGCTGCCTTCCGGTCCAGGATGATCCGGTGCGCCAGGACTGCCTCCGCGACGTGGACCACATCATCCGGCAGGACGAAATCGCGGCCGTCAAGGGCGGCCGTGGCCTTGGCAGCACGCAGCAGCTGCAGCATGGAACGCGGACTCGCGCCCAGCCTGAGGAGGGGGCTTTCCCGCGTGGCCCTGCCCACCGAAACCGTGTACTCCTTGACTGCCTGGGACACGTACACCTGCTGGACCGTGGAAATCATGGCCGCCACTTCGGCCGTGCTGACCACTGCCGTCACCGTGGCCAGCGGTGACGCCGCCTGGTGCGTTTCAAGCATCTCGATCTCGGCGTCCTTGTCCGGATAGCCCATGGAGATCCGCGCCATGAAGCGGTCCCGCTGGGCCTCGGGCAGCGGATATGTCCCCTCCATCTCAATGGGGTTCTGGGTTGCCACCACCATGAACGGCTCGCCCAGGCGGTACGAGTTCCCGTCCACCGTCACCTGGTGTTCTTCCATGCACTCCAGCAGGGCCGACTGGGTTTTGGCGGAGGCGCGGTTGATTTCGTCGCCGATGACGATGTTGGCAAAGACCGCGCCCGGCCGGAACTCGAACAGCCGGGAGGCCTGGTTGTAAATGGACACCCCTGTGACATCGGAGGGCAGCAGGTCGGGGGTGAACTGGATGCGGTTGACGGTGCAGTCGATGGTCCGCGCCAGCGTCTTCGCCAGGAGCGTCTTTCCGACGCCGGGCACGTCCTCAAGCAGCAGGTGGCCCTGCGCCAGCAGGACGGTCAGCGCGAGCTTGGCGGCATCAGATTTCCCGTCGATCACGGTATTGACTGTGGTCAGGATGCGCTGGCTGGCGGCGTGGAAAGACTCACCGTCCATCGCGGCCGCCTGCCGGTGGCCGTTCAGCCGGCTGACGGGCTCTGCGACGCCCGCAAAACCACCCGCGGCAGCGCTTCCCTCGGTGGCAATACGTCGGTGGGGTTCCATCGGCAACCTTTCAGCCCGGGTTTCACCTGGACGTGACAGCAAGCCTGCCTTCGCCCCTCGGTGGGCGTTCGCATCTGTTCGTACCAGACTACTAACACAACTGCACCGGCAGACAGAGAGTTCCGACAAATATGGGGCACCCGGCCGCGGTTAGGCTGGATGGATGTGCACTTCGCTGATTCCCGATGCCTACCGCACCACCGCCGCCGGGGAAGCCCCGGATGACGAGGGCGGCCGGACGCGGGATTTCCCGCCTGCACCGGAACCGCTGCCGGTGCCGGTGATGGACAACCACACCCATCTCGATTTCCCGGACGGGAAAGCGCCGGTTGGAATCCGGGCGGCCCTTGACGCCGCCGCCGCGGTGGGAGTCCAGGGAGCCGTCCAGGTGGGATGCGACCTGGAATCCTCCCGTTTCACCGTCCAGGCGGTGGAGCAGGACGAACGGCTACTCGGAGCCGTTGCCCTGCACCCCAATGACGCACCCCGTTATGCGGCCAGGGGTCAACTGGAGGAGGCGCTTGACGAGATCGAGGAGTTGGCTGCCCATCCCCGGATCCGTGCCATCGGCGAAACCGGGCTCGACTTCTACCGGACCCGGGGCGAGGGCCTGGCCCACCAGAAGTACTCGTTCCGGCGCCACATCGATATCGCAAAGCGCCTGGACCTGACTTTGCAGATCCACGACCGGGATGCGCATAACGAGGTGGTGCAGGTCCTGCATGAGGAAGGCGCACCGGAAAGGGTGGTGTTCCATTGCTTTTCGGGAGACGAAGAGTTGGCGGAGATCTGCAACCGGGAGGGCTGGTGGATGTCCTTTGCCGGCACGCTGACTTTCAAGAATGCGGCGAACCTGCGCGCTGCCCTCACGGTAGCGGATCCCGCCCTGGTCCTGGTGGAAACTGATGCGCCGTTCCTCACCCCCCATCCGCACCGGGGGCGTCCGAACGCCAGTTATATGGTGCCCTACACCGTACGTGCCATGGCCGAATTGACAGGATCCGACCTTGGCGTATTGTGCGGCCGAATCAGCGAGAATACCCTGCGGGCATACGGATCCTGGGCTTAATGCCATCGCGACCTTGGAGCCCGATCTGAATACCTGGTATGTAGAATTCTTGGCCGCTTTATAACGCTACGGTTACAGTGGACAACTGTTAGCCGGGGTCGGGGAAGGCCATCGGGTAATTCACTCAACCTGCAACATGTTCTGACGGGGCCTGGTCCCGCCCAGGCCGTTGCGCAGAGTGTGGCGGCGCAACGGTGCCCGGACTGCTGTTACCACAGTGGTGCCGGGCATTTTATTGCGCAATCCCCGTGCCCGGAAGAACCTAAAGTTACGGGCAAACGTGGTCAAGTTCTTCACAACGGACGGCAAGATCAGCTTTTTCAAGGTTGGTGCCCAGATGCTGGTGCTCTGCGCGCTGGTGGTGGGGCTCGTAGCCTTCGTCGGCAATAACAAAACCGTCACGGTGAACGTGGACGGCAAAGTCACGTCCGTGCAGACCTTCGGCGGAACGGTCGGCCAGGTGGTCAAGAGCGCCAACCTGGAGCTCAAGCCGACGGACCGCGTTTCCCCCGCGATTGACGCCTCCGTCCGGAACGGCACCGTCATTAACGTGAACCAGGCCAAGGAAGTCACCGTGAGCCTGGACGGGGCGGAGAGGACTGTCAACACCACCGCCCAGGACGTGGAAGACCTGGTGACGGAACTCGGAGTTGCCAGTGCCTCGTCGGTATCCGCTCCCAAGGACGCGCAACTCGCCGTTGAAGGTTCCTTCGTGTCCATTTCCACGCCCAAAACCGTCAGCATCGTCGCCGACGGCAAGGTGGACACCACCACCACCACGGCTGCCACTGTGGGCAACGTCCTGGAAGATGCCGGCCTGGCCCTTGGCGCCAATGACCGCACCTCCCAGCCCGCCAACGCGCACGTGGTGAACAACATGGTGATCAAGGTTTCCCGCGTCGATAACGGCCAGACCGCCGTGGCCACCGAGGACATCGATTTTGACACGGTGACCACCGAAAGCGCCGAACTGCTGAAGGGTGAAAAGGAAGTCACCCAGGCAGGTTCCGCCGGCAAGTTGGAGAAGACCTACAAACTGGTCCTGGTGGATGGCCGCGAAGCCTCCCGCACCCTGGTGTCCGAGACGGTCACGGTGCAGCCGGTGGCGGAAAAGATCACCGTGGGCACCAAGCCCAAGCCCGTCGCCCAGGCAGCCCCGGCAACTTCGACGGGCAGCAACGCCGGTGCTTCCGCACCGGCCATGATGAACGAGGCCATGTGGGACAAGATTGCCCAGTGTGAGTCCGGTGGAAACTGGAGCATCAACTCGGGCAACGGCTATTACGGCGGCCTGCAGTTCGATATCCAGACCTGGATTGGAGCCGGCGGCGGTGCCTATGCCCCCAACGCCAGCCTCGCCACCAAAGCCCAGCAGATCGACATTGCCAACCGCGTCTACGCACAGCGTGGCCTGCAGCCCTGGGGCTGCGGCTGGGCAGCCAGCAGCTGACCTTCACCTGCGCCACCCCTTGGCGCCCGCGGCCGGGTCCGGACTTTCCGGGCCCGGCCGCAGCCGTTAACCGGCCGGCGCGGTTCTTTCAGGGCAGGTTGGCGTGCAGAGCTGTCCCGGACGGATTCCCCGCGCGGGATAGGATACCTAGGTGACTGAACCCATCCCCGCCGCGCCCGCACCGCTGTTTGGTGCCTCCGATATACGCCGGCTGGCGGAGGAAATAGGGGTCCGGCCCACCAAGACCCTGGGCCAGAACTTCGTCATCGACGGCAACACCATTCGCCGGATCGTGGCCGCCGCGGACGTGCAACCGGACGAGACCGTACTGGAGGTGGGCCCCGGCCTCGGGTCCCTGACGCTTGGGCTGCTGGACGCCGCTGCCGCCGTGGTCGCCGTCGAAATTGATCCCGTTCTCGCGGCGAAGCTGCCCGAAACCGTGAAGGAATGGCGTCCCTCCGCCGCAGCTGCCTTCCACCTGGTGCACGCCGACGCCATGAAGGTCACCGGGCTTCCGGTCCAGCCCACGGCACTCGTGGCCAACCTGCCCTACAACGTGGCGGTGCCCGTGGTTCTCCACCTGCTGGAGCAATTTCCCAGCCTGCGACACGGGCTGGTCATGGTGCAGGACGAAGTGGCGGACCGCCTCGCGGCCGGCCCCGGCTCTAAGACCTACGGTGTTCCATCGGTGAAGGCCGCCTGGTACAGCCATATGCGCAAGGCCGGCGTCATCGGCATGAACGTCTTCTGGCCCGCGCCAAAGATCCACTCCGGCCTGGTCGCCTTCACCCGCCGCGAGCCGCCGGCCACCACGGCAACCCGGGAACAGGTGTTCGCGGTCGTGGACGCCGCCTTTGCGCAGCGCCGCAAAACCCTGCGTGCCGCGCTTGCCGGTTGGGCCGGGGGAGCGCCGGAAGCTGAACGTTGCCTGGTGGCAGCCGGAGTGGACCCCACGGCCCGCGGTGAAGTCATTGACATCGCCGCGTTCGCCCGGATCGCCGAGGCCAAGGACACCGGGGCGTGACCGCCGCGCGCCCGGGCCGGTTCACCGCCAGGACCGTCAGGGTGAAGGCACCCGGCAAAGTCAACGTGTCCCTCGACGTCGGGCCCCTCCGCCCCGACGGGTACCACTCCGTAGCCAGCGTTTACCTCGCGGTCTCCCTGTATGAGGAAGTGGCCGCCACCAGCAAGGAGACGCCCGGCATCACGGTCAGCATCAGCCCGGAGAGCACCTTGGACCTGGACGCCGTTGACATTCCCCTGGACGGCAACAACCTGGCGTACAAAGCCGCCGCGATCATGGCGGACGTTTCCGAACATGCCACCGGCGTGCACTTGGAGATCACCAAGCGGGTTCCGGTGGCCGGCGGCATGGGCGGCGGGTCCGCCGACGCGGCGGCTACGCTCCTTGCCTGCGACGCACTCTGGAACAGTGGCCTCTCCCGGGAAGAACTGGCCCACTTGGCCGCCGAGCTCGGCGCCGATGTCCCGTTCTCCCTCCTGGGCGGCACCGCCGTCGGCCTGGGCCTGGGCGATAAACTGTCCCCGGCCCTGGCGAAGGCACAAACCCATTGGGTCCTGGTGACAGCCGACTACGGCCTGTCCACCCCGGAGGTGTACCGGACCCTGGACCGGCTGCGTGAAGCTGAAGGGGTGCAAGCGGCCGAGCCCACCGGCGTCGACCCGCAGATCCTCACGGCCTTGCGCGGTGGCGACGCTGAAGCGCTGAGCCGGGTCCTGGTCAACGACCTCCAGCGGGCGTCCATTGAACTTGCCCCGTCGCTGCGCGATACGCTGGGCATCGGCGAATCCCACGGCGCCATTGCCGGCATCGTGTCCGGCTCCGGTCCCACGGTGGCCCTGCTCGCGGACGATTCCGTGGCCGCGGAGGCCCTGGCAGAGGCCCTGCAGCGCTACGGCTTGTCCGCCCTGGCCGTGCACGGTCCGGTTCCGGGGGCGCGCATCGTCTCCGACACCCTGATCTGACACCCTTTATCAATCCCACCCGAGCAGCAGAAAGCAGTTCCCTTTGGCACACCTTCTTGGCGGCGAAAACCTGACGGTTTCCTACGCAACCCGCACCGTCCTTGACGGCGTCACCCTGGGACTTGAGGAGGGCGACAGGATCGGCATGGTGGGCCGCAATGGCGATGGCAAGTCCACCCTGATGAGGCTGCTCGCCCTGCGTTCCACGCCGGATTCCGGCCGGGTCACCAAGCGCGGCGACGTCAACATCGGCTACCTGGACCAAAGCGACGTGCTCGACGGCGACCTGACAGTGGGCGCGGCAATCGTGGGGGACCAGGCCGACTACGAGTGGGCACGCAACCCCCGGATCCGCGAGATCATGGGCGGTCTTGTGTCCGACGTCGACTGGCACGCCAACGTCCATGCCCTTTCCGGCGGCCAGAAACGGCGCGTGGCCCTCGCCAAGCTGCTCATCGAGGACCACGACGTCATCATGCTTGACGAGCCCACCAACCACCTCGACGTCGAGGGCGTGGCCTGGCTTGCCAGGCACCTGAAGAGCCGCTGGCGGGCTAACCAGGGCGCCTTCCTGGTGGTGACCCACGACCGCTGGTTCCTCGATGAAGTGTGCACCAAGACGTGGGAAGTGCATGACGGAATCGTGGACCCCTTTGAGGGCGGCTACGCGGCCTACGTTCTTGCCCGCGCGGAGCGGGACCGGATGGCCGCCGTCGTGGAGAGCAAGCGCCAGCAGCTGGTCAAGAAGGAGCTGGCCTGGCTCCGGCGCGGCGCGCCGGCCCGGACGTCCAAGCCGAAATTCCGGATCGAAGCGGCAAACGCCCTGATCGAGGACGTCCCGGAGCCGCGGGACTCCACGGCACTGAACAAGATGGCCACGGCGCGGCTGGGCAAGGATGTGCTGGACCTTGAGCACGTCTCCCTCAACTTCCGCGGCGGCGACGACGGCCGGAAGCTTTTCGACAACATCACCCTGCGCCTGGCACCGGGTGAGCGCCTGGGACTGGTGGGTGTCAACGGCGCCGGCAAGACCACCCTCCTCAAGCTGCTCAACGGCGAGATCACGCCCGACGCCGGCAAGCTGAAGCGGGGCAAGACCGTGGTCACGGCCGTGCTCACTCAGGAAGTCAAGGAACTCGACGACGTCGCCGATCTCCGCGTCATTGAGGTCATCGAGCGGGAAAAGCGGTCCTTCAACGTGGGCGGCCGGGAATTCACGGCCGGCCAGCTCGTGGAGCAGCTGGGCTTCACCAACCAGAAGCAGTGGACCCCGGTGAAGGACCTGTCCGGTGGCGAACGCCGGCGCCTGCAGCTCCTGCGGCTCCTGGTGGGGGAGCCCAACGTCCTCATGCTCGACGAGCCCACCAACGACCTGGACACCGACACCCTTGCCGCCGTTGAGGACGTGCTGGACGGCTGGCCCGGCACCCTGGTGGTGGTCAGCCACGATCGCTACCTCCTGGAACGCGTCACCGACCACCAGATGGCCCTGCTGGGCGACGGCAAGCTCCGCGGCCTGCCCGGCGGCGTGGACCAGTACCTCGAGCTCCGTGAGGCGGCCTTGGCCGGTTCCACAGTGACCGGCGGCGGCAACCCGGTCACGAGCGCCGGCGGTGCCGTCCCGGCCGCCGCCCAGTCCGGCCCCTCCGAGGCCGAAAAGCGCGAGGCCCGCAAGGCCCTCAACCGGATCGAGCGGCAGCTCAAGAAGCTGGACCAGCAGGAGAAGAAGCTCCACGACGACATGGTCAAGAGCACGGAGAAGTCCGACTTCGACGCCCTCGCCGAATTGAACAAACAGCTCAAGGACCTCACGGACGAAAAGGACGCCCTCGAACTCGAGTGGCTCGAGTCCTCCGAACTCCTCGGCGACTGACGCTTAGGAAGTATAGGCAAGAGCGGCGTGGTGGTCCTTCGCGTAGGAGCGCATCGCGGGCCATCAGGCCCATAAGGTCGCTCAGCGACCGTTGGAGCCTCTTTGGCCCGTGTCTAAGCGACGGCGAAGGGGCCACTGCGCCGTGGACGGAACTACGGCGGGGCACTATCCCTCGGATCGGAGCTCCGGATCCTTCTTTAGCCCGGTGAGCCCGTTCCAGGCGAGGTTGACCAGGTGTGCTGCGACGGTGTGCTTGTCGGGCTGGCGGCTATCCTGCCACCACTGGCCGGTCATCGCCACCATGCCCACGAGCATCTGGGCGTACATGGCGCCGTCTTCGCCGCTGAAGCCGCGGCGGGAAAACTCGTCGGAGAGGATGTGCTCCACCCGGGCGGTAACGTGCGAGAGCAGGGTGGAGAAGGCGCCTTCCGGCTGGGAGGGCGGGGCGTCGCGCATCAGGATCCGGAAGCCCTCCGTGCGGTCTTCGATATAGGTCAGCAGCGCCAGCGCGGCGCGTTCCACGAGGACCCGCGGCTTTGCCTCCTCGGCCAGGGCGGCGCTGATGGCATCCAGGAGGATGTGAAACTCGCAGTCCACCACTTCGGTGTAGAGCCCCTCTTTCGAACCGAAGTGTTCATAGATGACCGGCTTGGACACGCCTGCGCAGGCGGCGATCTCCTCGATGGTGGTCCCGTCCAGGCCGCGGGCGGCAAAGAGGCCGCGTCCGACGCCGATCAGCTGGCTCCGGCGCTGGAGTGCGGTCATTCGCGTCCGCGGGGGGTTGTTGCTCACATTTCCATCATGCCCTACGGCCCTGGCCCGGCTTTCCGGGGCTCCGGGGCGGGCACGGCGGGCCCGTGTCGCGCGGCGCCCCGAACCCGTGGCAAAATAGGGACTTGTGCCCGGGCCTTGCGCCTGGGGCATGGTCCGCTCTGGTGTAACGGCAGCACCCCGGCCTTTGGAGCCGTGGAGTATAGGTTCGAATCCTATGGGCGGAACTGCTGTGCGAGGAGTTCAGTAGCATGACACCCGGTTCCGTGCCGACAGGCCGCCCGGACACCGCAAACGCCAGCGTAACCCAGGCAAGGAGAGCCCGTACGTGATCCCCGAGAAAACCGGCCCGGCCGCCGTCATCGTTCTGGCAGCAGGCGCCGGTACGCGGATGAAGTCACGTACCCCCAAAATCCTCCACGAAATCGGTGGCCGGTCCATGGTGGGGCATGCGCTGCTGGCGGCCCGCAGCATCAACCCGCAGCAGCTCGCCATCGTGGTTCGCCACGAACGTGACCTGGTGGCGGAGCACGTCGCCCAGCTGGATCCTTCGGCCCTGATCGTCGACCAGGACGACATCCCCGGCACGGGCCGCGCCGTCGAAGTGGCACTCCAGGCCCTTGACGCGGAGCAGCAGCTCACTGGCACCGTGGTAGTGACTTACGGCGACGTCCCGCTGCTGTCCGGCGGGCTCCTGGCCGAACTCGTTGCCACCCATGAGAGTGAAGCCAACGCCGTGACCGTCCTGACCGCGGTGTTGGACGACGCCACCGGCTACGGGCGGATCCTGCGCGGTGAGGACGGCACGGTCATCGGGATCAGGGAGCACAAGGACTCCAGCGAGGCTGAGCAGCTCATCCGCGAGGTCAACTCGGGCATCTACGCCTTTGACGCCGCGGTGCTGCGGAAAGCCCTGGGCAAGGTCACCACCGAGAACGCGCAGGGGGAGAAGTACCTCACCGACGTCCTCGCACTGGCGCGGGAGGCAGGGGGCCGCGTGGCCGCCGTCGTCACCGCGGACCGCTGGCAGGTGGAAGGCGCCAATGACCGCGTCCAGCTCGCGGCGCTCGGTGCGGAACTGAACCGGCGCACCGTGGAAGCCTGGATGCGTGCCGGCGTCACCGTCGTTGACCCCTCCACCACCTGGATCGACGCATCCGTCACGCTCGACGAGGACGTCCGGCTCCTGCCGAACATCCAGCTGCATGGAGCCACCACCGTGGCCCGGGACGCCGTCGTCGGCCCGGACACCACGCTGACGGACGTTACCGTCGGCGAAGGCGCCAAGGTGGTCCGCACCCATGGTTCCGGCGCCGTGATCGGTGCGGGCGCCGCCGTCGGGCCCTTCACGTACCTCCGCCCGGGCACGGTCCTGGGCGAAAGCGGCAAGATCGGCGCGTTCTACGAAACCAAGAACGTAACCATTGGCCGCGGCTCCAAGCTGTCCCACCTCGGCTACGCCGGCGACGCCGAAATCGGCGAGGACACCAACATCGGCTGCGGGAACATCACCGCCAATTACGACGGCGAAAAGAAGCACCGGACGGTCATCGGCTCCGGTGTGCGGACAGGTTCCAATACAGTCTTTGTTGCCCCGGTCACCGTGGGGGACGGTGCCTACAGCGGCGCCGGTGCGGTTATCCGCAAAGACGTACCCGCAGGTGCCCTTGCCTTGAGCATCGCTGCCCAGCGCAACACCGAAGGCTGGGTTCCGGCACACAGGCCCGGAACCCGTTCGGCCGAACTGGCCCAGGCGGCCACCAAAGACTCCTCAAGTACCCCGGCATCTACAGAAGAGGGCAAGTAACAATGAGCGAAATTACGGCGCACGGCGAGAAGAAGCTGGTGCTCGCCACCGGGCGGGCACACCCGGAGCTTGCCCGGGAAATCGCCAAGGAGCTTGGAACCGACCTCCTCCCGGTGGACGCCTACGATTTCGCCAACGGTGAGATCTACGTCCGCGCGGGCGAAAGCGTCCGCGGCACTGACGCCTTCGTCATCCAGGCGCACCCGGCCCCGCTGAACAACCACCTGATGGAACAGCTGATCATGATCGATTCGCTGAAGCGTGCCTCCGCCAAGCGGATCACGGTGGTGTCGCCCTTCTATCCGTACTCCCGGCAGGACAAGAAGGGCCGCGGCCGCGAGCCCATCTCCGCCCGCCTGGTGGCCGACATGTACAAGACCGCCGGCGCCGACCGCATCATGAGCGTTGACCTGCACACCGCCCAGATCCAAGGCTTCTTCGACGGTCCGGTGGACCACCTGATGGCCATCCCGCTGCTCGCCGACTACATCCGCACCCGGGTGGACGCTGACAACATCACGGTCGTTTCGCCGGACACCGGACGCGTCCGGGTGGCGGAGCAGTGGGCCGAGCGCCTGGGCGGCGCGCCCCTCGCGTTCGTGCACAAGAGCCGCGACCTGACCGTTCCCAACCAGGCCGTGTCCAAGACCGTTGTGGGCCAGATCGAGGGACGCACCTGCGTCCTTATCGACGACATGATCGACACCGGCGGAACCATCTCCGGCGCCGTCCAGGTGCTGAAGAACGCCGGCGCCAAGGACGTTATCATCGCCGCCACGCACGCTGTCTTCTCCGAGCCGGCCGCCCAGCGGCTTTCCGATTCCGGCGCCCGCGAAGTGGTGGTCACCAATACGCTTCCGCTCTCGGCGTCCCAGCGGTTCCCGCAGTTGACCGTGCTGTCCATCGCACCGCTGATTGCGCGCGCAGTCCGCGAAGTGTTCGACGACGGTTCCGTCACCAGCCTGTTCGACGGCAACGCCTAAAGCCCTTTGCCGCGGCGGTCCCGGTTTAAGGAAACCGGCCCGCCGCTGGTAGGCTTATCCCCGATACCTTGGCGAGGGAGAGCAGCCGGTTGGGTGTATGCCTGACAACGGCCTGCAGTCTCCGTTATCGACTGGGTCTGATCTGCCCTTCCAATGAAGGGCGCCTTCTTGAAGGGCCGGCTTCCGGCCGCCCGGCGTTGAAGGTCGCACCAGACCTCCGCCCTTGCTGAACACCGTTTAGTCTTCAAGGAGATATCCATGTCTGAGCAGAAGCTCGCAGCAGAACTGCGCACCGAATTCGGCAAGGGCTACGCCCGCCGCGCCCGGATGGCCAACCTGATCCCCGCCGTCATCTACGGCCACGGCGCAGAGCCCCTCCACATCACCCTGCCCGCCAAGGCCACCACCCTGGCCGTCCGCACCCCGAACGCCCTGCTGTCCCTGGACGTCAACGGCGAAGGCCACCTGGCCCTGGTCAAGGACATCCAGCGCGACCCGATCAAGCAGATCATCGAGCACATCGACCTCCTGACCGTCCGCCAGGGCGAGAAGGTCACCGTGGACGTTCCGGTCCACGTCACCGGCGAAACCGCCCCGGGCACGGTCCACAACCTCGAACTGACCGTGGTGTCCCTCGAGGCCGAGGCGACCCACCTGCCCGACGCCGTCGAGGTCTCCATCGAAGGCCGCGGCGCTGGCGAGCACATCCACGCTTCCGATCTGGTCCTGCCCAAGGGTTCCGCCCTGCTGACCGACGCCGAGGCGCTCGTCGTGAACATCTCTGAGGCCGTGGCAACCGAGGAAGAGACCGCCACCGAAGGCGGCGAGGCTGTTTCCGGCGAAGCTTCCGAAGCCGCCGAAGCAGCAGCCGAGTAATCACCCGGCATGCCCTTGCCAGTGGCCGGATCCCTGTGGGGTCCGGCCACTGCCATGTCCACCGCCGCTGGCCTGCGGCTTGTCCCAATTAGCCCACCCTAGGATTGACCCATGACTGACACCTGGCTGATCGTCGGCCTCGGAAACCCCGGAGTCCAGTACCAAGGCAACAGGCACAACGTCGGCCAGATGGTGCTCGATGAACTGGCAGGCCGGATCGGTGCCGGGTTCAAGACGCACAAGGCGCGAGCCCAGGTGCTGGAGGGGCGGCTGGGGATTGGCGGACCCCGGGTTGTCCTGGCAAAACCGCTGACCTACATGAATGTTTCCGGCGGCCCGGTGTCGGCGCTGGCCAATTTCTACGGCGTCACGCCTGACCACGTGGTGGCCGTCCACGACGAAATCGACATCCCTTTTAATACGGTAAAGCTCAAGATCGGCGGCGGCGAAGGCGGACACAACGGGCTGCGCGACATCTCGAAAGCGCTGGCCACGAAGGATTACCTGAGGGTCCGCGTGGGAGTGGGGCGGCCTCCCGGCAGGATGGACACCGCCGACTACGTGTTGCGGGACTTCGGCTCCGCCGAACTCAAGGAACTGCCGTTCCTGCTCGATGAAGCGGCGGATGCCGTGGAGGCGTTGCTGCGCGAGGGGCTTACGGCAGCGCAGCAGAAGTTCCATCCCGCGAAGACCGGGCAGTAGCAACTTAGAAACTTAAACCCGTTTCAACCTGTTTCCCTGTGGGTGCCACAGGGTACTCTTCTTGCTATGCGGGGGAGCAATGGGGCTACAACCCGCTATCGGGGATGTAGGGGATAAGTTCATGTCAATCGAGCCACTCAGCTGGGGACGTGGGTCAACACCTCACGACGCAGTGCACACCCATGCCCCAGTAACGCCGGAACAGCAATGGTCCGCGCCTGCCCGGAGCGCCAATCTCGAAACCATCCACACGGCTCTGACCAGCGAAAACTCCCTGGGAGCCGTCATCACCGGCAGTCGGGGTGTGGGTAAGTCCTCCCTCGCCCGCGCGGCAGTGGCCGACCTTGGCCCGGACGTCTGGTCATTGCAGCTCCGCAATGGCCCCGCCGGATCCGCCACCCCCTACGGGTGTCTGTCCTTCCTGCTGGCGCGGCTCCCGCAGGCCTACATGGGGTCGCCCACAGCCATCCTCCGCGGCATCACGTCACTGATCCGCAGCGACGCCGCAGGCAGGCCCTGCATCATCACGCTCGACACCGCCGGCAGCATCGACGATATGAGCGCCGGAGTGCTGTTGAACGTGCTCCTGACCGGTACCGCCAAAATCATCGCTGTGGCACCCGGCATCAGCGACCTTCCGGCCGACTTCCACTGGCTGCTCACGGACCACCGGCTGACGGAGGTGCGGCTCAGCAACCTCAACGAGCTGCAAACCCGCCAGGTCCTGCTGTCCCTGCTGGGCCACCGGGTGTCTGCCTCCCTGGTCAACACCTACCACCGTATGGTGGGCGGCAACCCGCTCCTGCTCAAGGCCCTGGTCACGGAGCAGCAGCTGTCCGGAAACCTGGTCCTGTCCGATTCCGTCTGGACCCTGCGCGACAAGGTGGTGCTCGACGGCGCCGCCAGCCTCGATGACATCGTAAGGTCCCGCTGGTCACGGGAAACCCCGGAAACCCGGGAAGTCATTGAGATGCTCTCTTGCGCACGGCGGGTGGAACTGTCCCGCCTGACCTCCATCTACAGTGCCGACGTGGTGGCCGACATGGAAGACGGCGGCCTACTCGAGATTGACGACTCCGACCACCGCTGGGTGTCGCTGCGCGAAAAGTACATTGGCGACGTCGTGCGGACCTGGTTGAGCATCGCCCGGCGCCGGGAACTGCGCAGCGTCCTGATTGGCGGCGAGGAACCCGATCCCGCAGGCATGACGGTCGATGAGCTGATGGCCTTCGCGGCCTGGACGCACGAGTGCGAGGCTGAGCTGAGTCCAGCCTTCGCCCTCGCGGCCGCGGAAGCAGCGGTCCAGCTGTTCGATCCCAAGTTTGCCCTCACGTACGCTGACATGCTGAAGCGGACGGACCCCCAGTGGGTAGCGGCCCAGCGGCAGAAAGCTGCCGCATACCTCCAGCTGGATATGCCGGTACAGGCCTTGTCAGCGCTGGACGAGATGACCCGGCCGGAAATCGATGCACTGGACGACGTCGAGGAATACGCCCATCTGGTGGCGGCCAAGGCCCAGGTGATGATGCGGCTTCCGGACCAGGCAGGAAAGGTGCCCACCCTCCTCGCGGAGGCACGGGAACGGCTGGCGCCTGCCGGAAACGGTGCATTCTGGCCTGAACCGGGCGCGGCGGCGCTAAACCGCGTTGCCCTGACGGAGTTCGAATACCGGGCGTTCGTGGGCGACTACGCGGCGTTGATTCCCGAACTTGAGTCCGCCGCGGACCAGGCAACGAATCCCGACGCCGAATACCGCATGAATGCCGCCATCATCCTGATGACGGCCCTGGCATTGACCGGGCGGGAGATGGATGCCCTGAGCCTGATGCGGCAGCTCGGCGGGCAGATCAGCGATGCCTCCCATGTTGTGGGCCTGCGCGAGCGGTATAACCGGGAGGCCTACCTGGTGCTGCTGATGGCAGGGCAGTGGCGGCGGTGCATCGATCTTCTGGGCACGCAAAACGCCGAGGAACCATCCCGGCTGCCGTACGGCAGCGCCGCAGCCGAACTGGCCGCCGGAATCGCCTACGTCTATTCCGGCCGTGGCGCGGCCGCCCTCGATCCCCTGATGTCCGCGGCCGCGCAGCTGGAACTGCAGCCTGTGCAGACTGCGCTCCGGTTCGCATACTCGGCCACAGCCCTGGCCCATGCGCAGATCGGCAACGTGGTCCAGGCCAGGAAGTACCTCGCCAAGCTGCAACGGGTCTCGGGCGTATCCGGTTTCGCCACCGACAGCCTTATCGATTTCTGTGCCCTGGTGACGGGGCGCTGGCTGAACGACCCCGACGCCGTCAGCAAGCTCAAGCAATCGGCCCGCCGGAACATGGATGCAGGGCGGTACACGGTTGCAGGGGTGGAGCTCCTTGCGGCTACCGTGAACGGGAGCGACGCCGACTTCCGGCTTCTGGAGGAGATCGCAGACCACCGGCAGGGACCGCTGGCAGAGGTGTCGCGGCTGATAGCGCTGGGCAGTCGCACCAAGGACGCCAAGGTACTCCTCGCCGGCGGAGAGCTCGCCGCCACCTTGGAACTGGACGCCGTCGAGGCCCGGTGCATGGCCCTCGCCGTGGACTTCGCACGGCAGGACGGCGACTCGATGTCCGCCCGGACCGCCCAGGCCCGCCTGGACATCCTGGCCGCCACAGTGACCAACCTGCCGATCGTACCCAGCAGCGGCAGCCCGCTGCTCACCAGCAGGGAGCGCCAGATCGCGCGACTGGCCGGCCGGGGTGCGTCGAACCGCGACATCGCCCTGGAGATGGGCGTGTCAGTCCGGACTGTTGAGGGGCACCTCTACCAGGTGTTCACGAAGCTCGGCGTAACTTCCAGGGGTGATCTGACTGGACTCGTCTAATGGACATAAGCCCGGCGCGGCGCAGCGGGCACTTACCGGCCGCCGCGAGCCGCTGGACAGGATCTGCAACATTGTCCGGAACCGCACCAGCCAGGCCGTCTTCGTCATGGCCGGTCCAGGCATCGGCAAGTCCTCGCTCACAGAGACGGTCGCAGAGCGGTTCAGGGGGGAGCTGAACATCCTGCAGATCCATGGCAGCTCGGCGCTGGCAGCGGTGCCATTTGGTGTGCTGACCCCCTATACGACTGACCTGACCGCAGAGGAGTCGGTTTCGCCCGTATCGGTCCTGCGGTCCATGTGGACGTATTTCGAGAAGCTGCAAGCCGGAAACGGCAATGCTGTCCTGCTGCTGGTGGACGATGCCCACCAGCTGGATGAGGCCTCTGCGGGCGTGCTGGCGGACCTGATTTCTGCCGGCTGGGCGACAGTGGTGGCAGCGGCCAGGCCGCGGCCCGGACTCCCGCAGCCGCTGGACCAGTTATGGTACGACGGCCTTGCGGAGCGCGTGGACCTGCGGCCCCTGAACCGGGAACAGATCGAGGAGGTCCTGGAGCACCTCCTCGCGGGAACAGTTCCTGCGGCCACCATTGACGCGGCCTGGAAAGCATCCGGCGGCAATCCCCGCCTCCTGGATGCACTGCTGCACGATGCCGCCGAAGCAGGGATCCTCTCCAAGCGGAACGGCATCTGGGTCCTGCTGGGCGCCCTGCCCTCTGATGGTGCCCGGCTGACGGCGGTGGTGGCCAAGGACCACCTCCGGCGGCGGCCCGAAGAACAGGAAGCACTCAAACTTATCGCCCTCGCCGGACCCGTTGGCAGGAAGGTCATTGAGGATATCTGCGGGGCACCGGTGGTCCGTGCCCTGCTGGACCAGCAGATGGTGGTGGAATCGTCCGGTGTCCCGGCTGAACTTTCCCTGTGGAACAGCCTTTTCGCCGAGGCCATCAGGAACACCATCTCCGTGTCGCGCAGCCTGCAGCTGCAGGAAAAAATCCGAGCCCACCAGGACGGCACCGTACTCCGTGGCGAAGGCCGGCTGCGGTCTGTGGAATGGGCTTTGGAATGCGGACTGCGCGTGCCTGACGCCGACATGCTCGAATCCGCCATCGAGGCGTTGTCCCGGTACCGCAACCCCAGCGCGCGATCCATCGCGGCCAGGGTGCATGCCCCGGACCTCGTGCCGCTGGCGCAGGCGGTCCAGGCCCGAGCCCTGTACAACGAGGGGTCCTACGCTGATGCGGCCGCCCTGCTCGACCAATGCTGGCTCCAGCTCACCGACCATCCCCAGGGCCCGGCGGTCCTGCTGCTGCGGATATCGGCACACCAGGCGGCGGGGCACCAGCTGACCGCCGTCGCGGAGGACGTGCGGGAACAAACGGGCTCACCGGGGGAGGGGACCGGGACCTGGCAGGAGGATCTTCTCCGGTTGCTGAAGGCAGGGTCGGAGGTGGATTATCGTGCGCTGGCAGCGGCCGTGGAAACCGTCAGGGACCGTCCGTTGGGTGGCGGCCACCAGCCCGTGGCGGCCGTTGGTGAAGCGCTGCTGGCACATGCGCTTACGGCCGCCGGCCGCCCTGCCGAGGGCCTGGATGCCGCACTCCTGGCCGCATCCGAACTGCCGCCCCTGGACGGCAGCCTGTTTTTCTTTCCCGAATTCGTGCTGGGCCGCCTGGTGGTCAACTACTTGACCATGGGCGAATGGGAATCAGCGGAACGCGAGCTGAACAGCTACGCCGCCCACCACGACGCCGGTGCGGCAACCTTCGACGGCAGCCTGCAGTTGCTCAGGGGCTACTCGCTGCTGCGTCAGGGCCGGATGGAGCGTGCGTACCAGTTGCTGCTGCCGGCCGTGGAGGCACTGAGGCTCAATGACCCGCTCCACCTGTTCCGCTTTGGGTCTTCCCTTGGTTTCTACGTCGCGGCGCGGCTGGGGGATGCGGCCCAGGCCAAGCGCCTGGAACAGGACTATAAGGATGCTGTTACGGGTGGGCCGCAGCATGACCTCCTGGCCGGCGCATATGCCGCCGCGGCCGGCGAATACCTGGCCCACGACGGCAAGGGCCTCGCCTCGCTGCATACCATGATGACTGCCGCGGAAGCAGCCGGGCGGACGGGCCACCTGCTGGAGCTTCTGGCCGTGTGCTGGGATTTGGGGGATCCTTCGGTAATCCCCATGGTGAAGGACACTGCAGGTGCCGTGCAGGGACGCTGGGCTGCTGCCATGCTGACCCTGGCCACCGGCTGGGAAGCTGCCGACGGCGATGCCCTGATGGCAACCGCCACATCGCTGGAGGAGTCCGGCTTCGTCAACCTTGCCCGCGAGGCGTACGCCCGTGCCAGCACAGTACTGGAGCAGTCCGGGGAACGCCGCCGGTCCCGGCAGGCGGTGGCCCAGCGGGAGAAGTGCGACCACGAACTGGGAGAACGGTTCCGCGAAGGACGCTTTATCGCCGCAGCCCCCGCGGTGCACCTGACCCGCCGGGAACAGGACATCGTGGAGCTTGCGGTCCAGGGCCTCACCGACCGTGAGATAGCCCAGCGCCTCATGGTTTCGGTCCGGACCGTGGAAGGACACCTGTACCGTACCTACGTCAAGCTGGGTGTGCGGAGCAGGGACGAACTGGAGTCCGCGCTGCCCAAGTAGGCATTGCTACCTGCTTTTCTCCGTGCAGCCTGTACCGCGACGCCGTCACTCGGGACACCCTCTGCCGTCCGGCAGGTGCTCCCACAAGTTCCTCCGATGCAGGACACGAAGCCCTCCCGGGGGCTTGCTGGCCGGCACGGCTGCCCAAGTAGTTCCTTGCCGCGGAAAACGAGTACACCCTACTCGTGTGCAGAGGGCTACTGCACGATTTACTTAAGGAGGCAAAGGAGCGGCGGGAGGGAAGCCGCAGAGATTGCCTGCAGGACATCAAAGCCTCTATCGACTTCCGGCCCCCAGGGGCCGGGCCGAGACGGGGCCGGCGGCGTCAGAGTCTTCTGAGACCGAGACTCTCCCCCCAGCCGTCGCCGGCCCTCCGCTCCGCGGGCGAAGCCCGGAGCGGCTGTGGCGGCTGCCCCCGTGGGCGGCCGCCACAGCCGTGCTGTGGGACAATTGAGTGTCATCCGTTGGCATCTCAAGGAGATCGTTTTGGCCGTAGTAGCAACGCCAGCCACGCTGGAGCAGGCCCTGCCGGTGATGGATAACGCCGAAGTGATGCGCATCCGGAACGACTTTCCGGTCCTCCACCAGCTCGTCAACGGACGCCCCCTGGTCTACCTGGATTCGGGAGCCACCTCGCAGAACCCCGTGAGCGTCATGGAAGCCGAGCAGGAGTTCTATGAGCAGCGGAACGCCGCGGTCCACCGGGGCGCCCACCATCTTGCTGTGGAGGCCACAGAGGCCTTTGAAGACGCCCGGCAGACCGTGGCCGACTTTGTTGGTGCCGACTACTCCGAGACCATTTGGACGTCCAACGCCACCGAGGGCCTCAACCTCATCTCCTACGCGCTGTCCAACGCCGGGCTCTGGGCTTCGCAGGGCCGGGGCGATGCCGGACTGAAGGATCTCGCGCTGGTTCCCGGGGACGAGATCGTGGTCACCGAGATGGAGCACCACGCAAACCTCATACCGTGGCAGGAACTGGCTTTCCGTACCGGCGCCACGCTCCGCTACATCCCCATCGATGATGCCGGCAGCCTCAGGATGGACCAGGCTGCGGAGATCATCGGCAGCCGGACCACGGTGCTTGCCTTCACCCACGCCTCCAACGTCCTGGGGACCATCAACCCGGTCCGCGAACTCGTTGCACTTGCCCGGGCAGCCGGCGCACTGGTGGTCCTGGACGCGTGCCAGTCGGCACCCCACCTTCCGCTGAAGGTCAAGGACCTGGACGTGGACTTCGCCGTCTTCTCCGGGCACAAGATGCTGGCCCCCACGGGCATCGGCGTCCTCTACGGCAAGCAGGAACTGCTGGACATCCTGCCGCCCTTCCTCACTGGCGGTTCGATGATCACCACCGTGACCATGGAGCGGGCAGAGTACCTGCCTGCGCCCCAGCGTTTTGAGGCCGGTACGCAGCGGATCTCCCAGGCGGTGGCCCTGGCCGCCGCCGCCAACTACCTCACAGAAACCGGGCTGGACCGGATCCACCGCTGGGAGGCCGAACTCGGTGCACGGATGGTGGCAGGCCTGGAATCGCTCCCCGGGATCAGGGTCCTGGGGCCCGAAGCCGGGAAGGAGCGGATCGGACTGGCCGCGTTCGACGTCGAGGGCGTTCACGCTCACGATGTAGGGCAGTTCCTGGATTCGCGCGGAATCGCGGTGCGCGTTGGCCACCACTGTGCCCAGCCGTTGCACCGCAGGCTGGGCCTGACGGCCACCACCCGGGCAAGCACCTACCTGTACAACACCACGGACGACGTGGACCAGTTCCTGGATGCCGTGTCCGGCGTGCGGGCCTACTTCGGCGCCTAGCCCGAGGATAGAAGGTAAACCCATGAGTCTTGACCAGCTGTACCAGCAGATCATCCTCGACCACTCCAAGGCGCGGCACGGCAGCGGCCTGGCCGCGACCGAGGCCCCGGCGGGGGCATCCACCGGCCAATCCCACCAGCTCAACCCGGTCTGCGGGGATGAAGTGACGCTGCGCCTGGCCGTGGAGGATGGACGGATCGCCCAGGTTTCCTGGGACGGCGCCGGCTGCTCAATTTCGATGGCTTCGGCGTCGGTGCTCACTGAACTGGCCGAGGGCATGACCGTGGCGGAACTGCATGAAGTCATCGACAGCTTCCGGGAGGTTTTGCGCTCTCGTGGGAAGGTCCATGCGGATCCGGAACTGTTGGGGGACGCCGCCGCGTTCGAGGGTGTGGCCCGCTATGCAGCCCGCGTGAAATGCGCGATGATCTCCTGGGTGGCCGCCGAGGATGCCCTCAACCAGGCAGCCTGACCTACCGTAAACGCGAAAAGGCTCTCCTCCCGCCGGGAGGAGAGCCTTTTGGCATGCAGGGTCAGCCGAACAGTGCCATGATGCCGATGAGTGCCGTTGCGGCACCGAGCACCATGGAGACGCTCACCAGCACCACGTGGACGGTGAGGAACTTGGTGGCCTTGCCGGCCGCGTCCCGGGCCCGGGGATCCTTCATGACCCGCCGCAGGAACTGCGGCCAGACCACCAGGGACCAGACGCCGGCCACAATCAGGACCAGGGCCGCGAAAACGGGCAGTTCCACCGGGTTAGTGGCTTTCCAGCCAGGCCTGCGCCTGCTGTGCCTGCAGGTTCAGTGCCTTGGCCACCATGGGCTCGGCAGCGTCGGCGATCTTGCCGCCCAGGAAAGGCACGGAGGACTTGACCTCGCCCTCGAGCTCAACGCGGGTTCCGCTGGCCTCGGCCACCAGGCGCTGGACGGCGGTGACGTCCACGGGTGCGCCGGCGATCTTGACGGTGATGTTGCTCTGGCGGGAGCCGTCTTCCGCCGGGGCGTTCCAGCTTTCCACCTGGGTCACTTTCAGGTGCTCACCCACGAACTTGCGGGCAAATTCGGGCAGGCGGGTGGTGGGAAGGGTGCGCACCGAGGTGGCGTTGAACGCGCCGGCGACGTCACCGTCCACGGTGAAAGATTCCAGGTTTCCGCCCACCAGCTGGCTGACGTGGCGCTGGAAGTCCTCGTTCACCAGGACAGCTGCCACGCTGTCGACGGAGTGCGGAAGGGAAGTGGTTGCGCTCAGGGCCATGGGTCCTCCTGGGACATTGGGGAACGGATTTAACTCAAGACATCCTACGGGGTCCCGGCCGGCCGCTCCGCATCGATGAGCTTTTGTGCCGCCCCGGTGATGTTCCGGGCCATCGCCGGGAAGATCAGGCCGTGGAACGGCAGGACAGCCAGCCAGTAGAGCCGGCCGCTGAGTCCCTTGGGGAAGAAGATGGCCCGCTGCCGGTACAGGCTGCCGGCGCCGTCGGGTTCCACGGACAGTTCCAGCCATGCCCGGCCGGGCGCCCGCATCTCGGCCCGCAGCCGGAGCAGCCTGCCGCGGTCGATCCGTTCCACGCGCCACCAGTCCACCACCTCCCCGGCGGCCAGCATCTTGGGGTGCCGGCGCCCGCGCAGGAGCCCGGCCCCGCCGGTCAGCTTGTCCAGCCAGCCGCGCACCTGCCATGCAAGCGGGAGCGAGTACCAGCCGTTCCGGCCGCCGATTCCCTCGATAATCGTCCACAGGTGTTCCGGGTCCACGTCCCCGTGGAAGGTGCGTTCGTCGATGTAGACCGTGTGGCCGGACCAGTCGGGATCGCTCGGCAGGGGATCGGACGCCACTCCGGCATTTGCCCAGGTGGTTTCCACCTGGCCGTCCCGTTCCTTGCCCAGAGCCAGCGCGACGGCGGTGCGGTACGGCGTCAACCCGCCGTCGGGCTGGGGGATGTACCTGTCGATGCCATGCTCGCCGGATATGGCGTCGTGCTGCAGGGACTGGACCAGGGGGAAAGCCATGGACAGCGGGATGGGCGTGGTGAGCGCCACCCACATCCCGGCGAGCTTGGGGGCCGGGACCGGCAGGGCCAGCACAACCCGGTAGGGCAGGCCGGCTTCGGCGGCGTACTCCTTCATCATTGCCGCATACGTGAGCACCTGGCGGCAGCCGATATCGAAGGTCCGGTTGATGGGCCCGTCCAGGGATGCCGCGGCCACCAGGTAGTACAGGACATCCCGGACGGCGATCGCTTCGATCCGGTTCCGGACCCAGCTGGGCGCCGGCATCAGGGGCAGCGTCTCGGACAGGTGCCGGATCATCTCGAAGGACGCCGAGCCGGAGCCGATCACCACGCCCGCCTGGAAGACAATGGCGTCCACCTGGCCGTCCAGGAACACCTGGCCCACTGCCTCCCTGGACCGCATGTGGGTGGATAATTCCACGCCCTGCGGATGCAGGCCGCCGAGGTACACGATCCTGCCCACCCCCGCATCAGCCGCCGCCTGGGCCGCGATGCCGGCCATCGCCTTCTCCTTGGCTTCGAAACCCGCCCCGGCAGCCATGGAGTGCACCAGGTAGTAGAAGACGTCGACGCCGTCCAGCGCCTTCCGCAGCGCGTCGCCGTCGTCCAGGCTGCTTTCCACCACCTCCACCTTGCCCCGCCACGGCACCCCGGCAATCTTGTCCGGGGACCGGACCAGCACCTTGACGGTGTGGCCTGCCTCAAGGAGCCGGGGCACCAGCCGGCCGCCGATGTAGCCGGTGGCTCCCGTAACCAGGACTGTCTTGGGAATGTGGGGTGCATTGGTTCCGGTCATGCTCGCTCCTGTTCGTCCTCAGCAGTTCGGAGCGGCGGCCTGTCCGGACGGCCGCCCCGGTAAATGAGTGGGCCCTGCCAGCCTAAGCGCAGGATCCGCTGCCGTGACTGCCGGGGCCCGGAATGTCGCCGGTGCGCGGTAGGCTGGAGGTTACCCGGGATTCGCAGCGAATTTCGGGTTTTCGCGTTGCCTGCGATCCCCTTGAACACCACAGGAGCTTCTGCCATGAGCCTTCCCGGCCCGTCCGCCGCCGGCCAATCAACTGCAGGCCCGTCGCTGGATGGCCTGCGGCGCGTCCTCGCCGAGGACCAGACGTTCGCGCGCGTCCGGGCGGAAGCCGCCAGGGGATTCAGCGTCCGGGGCCAGGATTACCAGATCAGCGCGCCCGCCGGGCTGCGTCCCGTGCTGCTCGCCGAGATGTCCGACGGCCTCAGGGCCTCCGGGCCAGAAGAGTCCGACGGCGGCGGGCCGGGCGTGGTCCTCGCCGTCACCGCCACCGGCCGGGAGGCGGAGGACCTGGCGGCGGCACTTCGCGCCTACCTGCCCGCGGGTGCCGTGGCCGAGTTCCCCAGCTGGGAAACGCTGCCGCACGAGCGCCTCTCGCCGCGTTCGGACACGGTGGGACGGCGGCTGGCCGTCCTGCGCCGGCTGGCCCATCCGGAGAGTTCGGCGGCGGGCCGGCTCCGGGTGGTGGTGGCGCCCGTCCGGGCCGTGGTCCAGCCCGTGGTGGCCGGACTCGGTGACCTGGTGCCGGTCACGTTGAAGGTGGGCCAGGACATCCCGTTCACGGACGTGGTGCGGAGCCTCGCCGATGCCGCCTACGCCCGGGTGGACATGGTGACGCACCGGGGCGAGTTCGCCGTCCGCGGCGGCATCATCGACGTGTTCCCGCCCACCGAGGACCACCCCATCCGCGTGGAGTTCTTTGGCGATGAGGTGGACCAGATGCGCTGGTTCGCCGTGGCCGACCAGCGCTCGCTGTCAGCCCCCGGGATCCACCACCCCACCGAACTGCATGCGCCGCCCTGCCGGGAAATCCTCATCACCCCGTCCGTGATGTCCCGCGCCGCGACGCTCAAGTCCCAGCTCCCGGCCGCCGCCGACATGCTGGAGAAGATCGCCGGCGGCATCGCCGTGGAGGGCATGGAATCGCTGGCGCCGGTGCTGGTGGACGCCATGGTCCCGTTCGTGGACCAGCTTCCTGCCGACTCCATTGCCGTTGTCATCGAGCCCGAGAAGGTCCGCACCCGCGCCCACGACCTCGCCGCCACCAACGAGGAATTCCTGGAGGCGGCCTGGTCCACGGCGTCCGACGGCGGGACGGCGCCTTTGGACCTCAGCTCGCAGGCGTCGGCGGCCCTGCACTCGGCGAGCTTCCGCTCGCTGGGCGAGACCCGTGCGTCCGCGCTGGAGCACGGCGTCTCCTGGTGGTCCATCACCTCGCTGGCCCAGGACGCGGAACTGCTCCCGGAGATCGACGTCCTGAACCTGCACGCACGGGAGCCCCGCGGCTACCAGGGCGACGTGGCGGAAATGATGGACTTCATCGGTTCGCACGTGCGCGACCAGTGGCGGATCGTCGTGGCCACTGAAGGTCCCGGTCCCGCCCAGCGCCTGGCGGAACTGTTCCACGACGCCGATATCCCCTGCGCCCGGGTGGACAGCCTGGACCACGAGCCCCAGCCGGGGATCATCGAGGTGACCACCGCCGCCGTCGGACGCGGTTTTGTCCTGGACGGCCTGAAGCTGGGACTGCTCACGGAAGCCGACCTGCTGGGCCGGACCTCCGCAGCCTCCACCAAGGACATGCGGCGGATGCCGTCCAAGCGGCGCAACGCCGTCGACCCCCTGCAGCTGGTGGCGGGGGACCATGTCGTCCACGAACAGCACGGTATCGGCCGGTTCGTCGAGCTGATCCAGCGCAAGGTGGCGGGCGGAGCCGACGGCGTACGCGAGTACCTGGTGCTGGAGTACGCGCCGTCCAAGCGGGGCGCACCGGGGGACCGGCTGTTCGTGCCCACTGACCAGCTGGACCAGGTGACCCGCTACGTGGGCGGGGACACCCCGGTCCTGAGCAAGATGGGCGGCGCGGACTGGGCGAGCACCAAGTCCAAGGCCCGCAAGGCCGTCAAGGAGATCGCCGGGGAGCTGATCCGGCTGTACTCGGCGCGGATGGCCTCGCGCGGGCACGCCTTCGGCCCGGATACCCCGTGGCAGCGGGAACTGGAGGAAGCCTTCCCGTACGTGGAGACGCCGGACCAGTTGACCACCATCAACGAGGTCAAGGCGGACATGGAGCGGGAGATCCCGATGGACCGCCTGGTGTCCGGGGACGTGGGCTACGGCAAGACCGAGATCGCGGTGAGGGCGGCCTTCAAGGCGGTCCAGGACGGCAAGCAGGTGGCCGTGCTGGTGCCCACCACCCTCCTGGCCCAGCAGCACTACGAAACCTTTACCGAACGGTTCTCCGGCTTCCCGCTGCGCGTCAAGCCGCTGTCCCGGTTCCAGGGTTCCAAGGAAGCGAAGGAGACGGCGGAAGGCGTCAAGAACGGCTCGGTGGACGTTGTGATCGGCACGCACCGGCTGCTGTCCAAGGACTTCGAGTTCAAGGACCTCGGACTGGTAATCGTGGACGAGGAGCAGCGGTTCGGCGTCGAGCATAAAGAGGCGCTGAAGAAGATGCGCACCAATGTGGACGTGCTTGCCATGAGCGCCACCCCGATTCCCCGGACACTGGAGATGTCGCTCACCGGCATCCGGGAGACCTCCACCCTGGCCACGCCGCCGGAGGAACGCCACCCCGTGCTGACCTATGTGGGCCCCTACACGGACAAGCAGACCTCCGCCGCGATCCGCAGGGAGCTGATGCGCGAAGGCCAGGTGTTCCTGGTCCACAACCGGGTGTCCACCATTGAACGGACGGCGGCGAAGATCCGCGAGCTGGTTCCGGAAGCCCGGGTGGAGGTGGCGCACGGCAAGATGTCCGAGAGCCGCCTGGAACAGATCATCGTGGACTTCTGGGAGCGGCGCTTCGACGTCCTGGTGTGTACCACCATCATCGAGACGGGCCTGGATATCTCGAACGCGAACACCCTGATCGTGGACGGTGCGGACAAGTACGGCCTATCCCAGCTCCACCAGCTCCGCGGGCGCGTGGGCCGTGGCCGCGAGCGTGCCTACGCCTATTTCCTGTACCCGTCCGAGAAGCCGCTGGGGGAGGTGGCACTGGAACGCCTCAAGGCAGTGGCAACGCACAACGAGCTCGGCGCGGGCATGCAGCTGGCCATGAAGGACCTGGAAATCCGCGGTGCCGGCAACCTGCTGGGTGGCGAACAGTCCGGCCACATCCAGGGTGTCGGCTTCGACCTCTACATCCGGCTGGTGGGCGAGGCCGTGGCGGACTTCCGCGGCGAGGCCGAGGAGAAGGCTGCCGAGATGAAGATCGAGCTGCCGGTCAATGCCCACCTTCCGCACGACTACGTTCCGGGCGAACGGCTGCGCCTTGAGGCCTACCGCAAGCTGGCGGCAGCGCAGACCAACGAGGCGATCGACGAGGTCTTCGCCGAACTGGTGGACCGCTACGGTGAGCTTCCGCTGCCGGCCCAGAACCTGGTGGCCGTGGCCCGGTTCCGGGTGGCTGCCCGCGAGGCAGGGTTGTCCGACGTGGCGCTGCAGGGCAACTTCATCAGGTTCTCGCCCGCGCAGTTGCCGGAGTCCAAGGTCATGCGCCTGAACCGGATGTACCCGGGATCGCAGTCCAAGCCCGCACTGGACGCGGTGCTGATCCCCAAACCAAAGACCGCTCGCATCGGCGGCCGGGACCTGCAGGACGCGGAAATCCTGGGATGGGCGGACGGCGTCATCCGCAACATCTTCTCCGACCAGCCCGTTCCCGTTGCTCAGACAGGGGCCTGACGGGTGATGGGAGGACACCACGCCGCGTCAGGAGCCGCGGCGTGGGTAGCTGTTGCCTCCACGGGCCCCTACACGCTGGGCTGGTACCCGTTGGATCCAACCGGCATCCTGATTGGCGGCCTGGCCACTGCAGGAACGGCACTGGTCTGCGACTGGGACCACCGCTCCAGCACGGTGGCCCAGTCCCTGCCGCCGCTGTCCAACGCGGTTGCCCGCGGGATTGAGAACGCCAGCGGCGGGCACCGGCAGGGAACGCATTCCATCCTGGGCGCGGGGGTCTTCGTCCTGCTGGCCGCGCTGGCGTCCCGGTTCCAGCTGGAGACCCCCTGGGGGCTCCTGTCCGTTGGTGCCGGCCTGCTGTGCATGTGCCTGATCAACATCGCGGCGAAGGCCCTGAAGCTTTTTCCCAAGAGCGGGTTCCTGACCAACTGGACTTTCGCGCTGGCGATGGCCGGACTGGTCACGGTGTATGCCCCGGAACAGTGGACCTGGCTGCCCGTGTCCATGCTCATCGGTGTGGTGGTGCACATCGTGGGCGACCTCATCACCACCGGGGGAGTCCCGCTCCTGTGGCCGCTGGTGGTCCGGCCCCCGAAGGCGCTGCGCAGGGTCCCGCTGCTGCGGTACGTGTGGCGGCCCAACGGGGCACTGTCCTTGCCGCTGCTGGGACGGGCCGGCTCCAAGCGCGAGTGGCTGGTGCTGATCCCGGTGAGCGCGTACGCCATGGTGGGCATGACGGTGGCCGGCTGGTCCATTGCGCAGAGCCAGTGGACGCGGATGGCCGATGCCGCCGTGGCCTGGACCAGGCTCTGGTTCTAGCGCACGAAAAGGACCCCCGGACGGGCGTCCGGGGGTCCTTTTCGTACAAGAAGCTTCTTAGTGTTCGCCCGCTGAGTCCGAGCGGCCCCAAATGGTCTGCGGGATCCAGAACGCCAGGGCGAACAGCACCAGGCAGACGGCCATCGGCCAGGGGTTGCCGAGCGTGAGGAAGGACAGCGAGTAGATCGCCCCGAAGAACAGCGCCATGATGATCACGAACAGCACAATGCTGCCGGAGAGCTTGTTCTCGTTCTGCGGGGTCCGGACCGTGCGCTGGTCCGATGTGTCCTGGCCGGACGCGTTAATCTTGCTGGACAATTTCGTTCCTCCTCGGCCCCGCAGGGCTCAATCTGTGGCGGCGTCCGGCCTGCCGTCAGTAGGCGGCTGAACCCTGTTCACCCTTGACGATGGCAATACCGGAGCTGGCACCAATACGTGTTGCACCAGCAGCAATCATAGCCTGAGCGTCGGCCAGGGAGCGCACGCCGCCGGAGGCCTTGACGCCCAGGTCCGGGCCCACGGTCCTGCGCATGAGGGCGATATCCTCGGCCGTTGCACCTCCACCGTTGAACCCTGTGGAAGTCTTGACGAAGTCCGCGCCGGCTTCCACGGCTGCCTGGCAGGCGAGGACCTTCTGGTCCTCCGTGAGAAGGGCGGTCTCAATGATCACCTTCAGGATGGCGCCGCTGGCATGCACCGCCTCCGCCACAGCGCTGATGTCCTCGATGAGTGCACCCTTGTCGCCGGCACGGGCGGCGGCAATGTTGATAACCATGTCCACCTCGTCGGCGCCGTCAAGCACGGCGCCGCGGGCTTCGAAGGCCTTGACGTCGGTGGGTGTGGCCCCCAGCGGGAAACCGACCACGGAGCAGGTGAGGACGCCGGAGCCTTTCAGGGCATTCTTGACGGTCTTGACCCAGATGGGGTTCACGCACACGGACTTGAAGCCGTATTCGGCAGCCTCGGCGCACACTTTCAGGACGTCGGCCTCGGAGGCTTCGGGCTTCAACAGCGTGTGGTCGATGTAGGAGGCGATGCTCCCGGCATCAGCGGGGGCTGGCTGAACGGAAGGGGTGGCTTCGTTGCTCATGATGGTCCTTTCCGGGGGCCTTATGGGCCCCGGCACGTCCTGGAACTCGGTTCGGCACCATCTTGTCACAGCCGGGGCAACAGCAAGATGCGGCCGGTCAGGCGGCTGCCTGCAGGTCCGGCCCGGTTGAGGCCGCGGCCAGAAGCTGCGTGGCGCAGGCTCCCGCGGCGGAAGCTGCCGCCACGAGCAGGCCCAGCCGGACGCCGTCGTACGCTGCGGCGTCCCCGATGGCCCAAATGCCGGGGACGGACGTCCGGAAGTCCTGGCTGATGACAATTCCTCCGCTCGCCGCGGTCCGCAGTCCCGCGCTGGCAGCGAGGCCGTCCCGTGCCACCCGCTCTTCAGCCAGGACCACCAGGTCGCCGCTCATGCTGCTGCCGTCCTCGAAGACCACCGCGGAGGCAGCCAGCCCGGACACGGACTGCCCGGGGACGACGGCGGCCGGGCGGGCGGTGGTGCGGATGGGCCGCACGCCGCGGGCACGCAGGACGGCCTCAGCCTGGCCTGCGGCGGCCCCGTTACCCACCAGGATCCCCAGCGGCCGTCTGCCAAGCTCCCGGGTCACCTGTCCCACGGCCTCGGCAATGCGTGCGGCGTCGTCGATGGTGGAGTAGCTCAGGCACTGCGCCGCTCCCTCCACGGGGTTGGCGCCGGGGGATGATCCGGTAGCTATCACCAGGTTGTCGTAGGAGAATTCCAGGCCGTCGGCCGTTGCCACGGTCCGGTTCACGGCGTCGATGTGGCTGGCCGGCTGGCCGAACCGCACCGACACCTGGGGGAGCAGTGCCAGCTCCAGCAGTTCCTCCGGCGTGTCGTCCCGGCTGCTGAGGACCGTGATGGTGCCGGCGAAGCTTGCCCGGTCCAGCTGCCTGACCAAGGCCTGTGCGGCCGGGCCGGCTCCGGCGATGACGATGCGGGTGGGGGCGGAGGTGGACGGGGTGGGTGCCGGAGCGGACATGTGCTGGCCCTTTCGCTGGCGGCCTGGACGGCCGGAAGTTCGTGATGGAACCCAGCGTAGGGGGACGCTTTTACCGTTGTGTTTCCCCTCGGTTGCCGTTGTGAGGGGGCCCGTTCGCCAGTTTTTACCGGCCGGTAACAGAACCGGTGACGCGGCTCTCATTCGGCCGCCACCGGACACACGGGCCCCTCGAACGGGAGCAGCGGGATGCTAGACGCGGATCCGGTACCCCCGTTTGACCACGGTTTCCACCAGGCGTCCGTCCGGCAGCGAGGACCGCAGCCGGCTCACGGTCATGTCCAGGGCGTGGACGGATCCCCGCAGTTCCAGCAGTTCGGAGAGCGACTCGCGGGAGAGGACCGCGCCGCCGGCGCCCAGCAGCGCCCGGAGCAGCAGCAGCGGGGCAGGCGCCAGTTCCACCGGCTGGCCGTCGATGCGCAGGCTCCGCCCCCGCAGTTCGATGTTGCCGGACCTTGTTTCCAGGCGGCGGACGTGGTTCAGCGCCAGGTGCTCGCAGACCAGCCGGATGAGCGCCCCCATGCGGAAGCGTTCCGGGACCAAGGGTGCCACCCCGGCATCTATCAGCGGCTGGGCGGTCACGGGGCCCACCACCGCGGTGGTGACGTTGGTCTTCAGGCTGTCGATCAGCTGCTTGTAGACGCCCATCTCGTGCGCCGTGCTCCACATGGCATCGACGGCGGGGGCGCTGGTGAAGGTGAGGACGTCCAGGTTCCCGCTGCAGGCGGCCTCGATGAGGCGCGGAAGCTTGTCTTCGCCGTCGGGCTTCACCCAGCGGTAGGGGGTGACGGTCAGGACGGTGGCGCCGGACATGCGCAGGCGCTCCAGCTGGCGGACATCCGTGTAGCCGTGCAGCTGCACGGCTACCGTCTTGCCGCGGACGCCTTCGGTCAGCAGCATGTCCACCAGCGTGGCGGTGGTCTCGTCGCTGCTGATTCCGACGTCGGCGAGTCCGGCCGCGCGCACGGCGCCGCGGGCCTTCGGTCCCCGCACGAACATCCGGCACGCGCCCAGGGTCTCCAGGAGTTCATCGCCGATGCCGAAGGAATCCGCGGCCTCGCACCAGCGCCGCATGCCGTAGGCGGTGGTGGCGATGCACAGGTCCGGCTTGGCCGCGATGATGGCCCGGGTGTCCTCGATGAGGCGCATGTCCTCCTGGACGGGGGCGATTTTCAGGGCAGGGGCGTGCAGCACCTCAGCGCCGCGGCGTTCAAGGGCCTCAATGAGGTCCCGGGAACGCCGGTGGGAGGTCACGCCGATCCGGAAACCCTCCAGCGGGGCTTCTGCGGCATCGGGTGTTTCTTCGACCTGCGGTGTTTCGGCCGGTGCGAGTGCATTCATGGGGGTCAATCCTTTCACGAGCCCAGCAGCGAGGCCGCCAGCCTGTCCAGGTCGGCGGCGGCCTCAGCATGCCCGCGGTTGGCTTCCGCCACCCGAACCACCTCGCCGATGACCAGCACGGCCGGGTTGCTGCACCCGGCAGCGGCGGAGGCAATGGTGCCCAGGTCCGCGATGGTGGTCCGCTGGCCCGGGCGGTACCCCCGCTCGACGACGGCCATCGGCATGTCGGGGCGCATGCCTGCCCGCCGGAGTCCGGCGGCCAGTTGGTGCAGGGTGCCGATGCCCATCAGCACCACGATGGTGCCGCCGAGGCCGGCCAGGTGCTGGTGCTCCTTCTCGGTCAGCGGTGCGTGGCCGGAAACCACGGTGAACATGTGGCTGACTTCGCGGTGCGTGACCGGGATGCCGGCAGCTGCCGGGACGGAGATGGCGCTGGTGACGCCGGACACCACGTGGACCTTGACGCCGGCGGCCACACAGGCGGCAACTTCCTCGCCGCCGCGGCCGAAGACGTACGGGTCGCCGCCCTTGAGGCGGACCACGTTGTTGCCGGCGAGGGCGCTTTCCACCATGAGCTTTTCGATGTCCGCCTGGCTGACCTTGTGGTGGCCCGGCTTCTTGCCCACATCCACCAGTTCGGCGGAGGTGAGGGACGGCAGCTCCTGGTACGGGGCCAGGCGGTCGTAGAACACCACGTCCGCGTCCCGCAGGGCCTTGACCGCGGCGACGGTCAGGAGTTCGGTGGTGCCGGGTCCGCCGCCCACCAGGGTGACGTGGCCGGCGGCGCCGGCAGCGGGTTCGCCGGCCACGGGGATCCCGGTTTGCCGGCAGCGGTCCAGGAGGGCGTCCCAGCCGGGCTGGCCGTCGTCGACTGCCGCCACCAGGAACGGGCGCTCGGGCAGCGGCCCGTCATGGCCCGCGCCCTGCGGGGTGCTCAGGCGGTAGACGACGGCGCCCGCGGCTTCGTAGCGGCGGACCGCCTGCCGCGCGGCAGTGTCGGAGCCCGTGACCAGGACGTCGCGTCCGGTGAGGTCGATGCTGAGCTGCATGGCTATGCCTCGTTCTCGTTGCCGGCACGTACCGGGATGGAGGCCCCGATCAGGACCTTGCCCTTCTCTTCCGGCGTGGCGGGGCGCATCTGGCCGCGCTCGTCCGGGACGAAGGTGATGGAGTCGTCCTTCTGGTCCGGGGCGTTGACGAAGGAACGGAACCGGCGCAGGCGCTCGGGGTCCTTGAGGGTGTCGGCCCACTCGTCGATGTAGGTGTCCACGTGCTTGGCCATGGCCGCTTCGAGGTCCTCGGCGATGCCCAGGGTGTCCTTGACCACCACGTCCTCAACGTGCTTGATGCCGCCGTCGAGCTCTTCCTGCCAGCGGGCCGTGCGCTGCAGGCGGTCCGCGGTGCGGATGTAATACATGAAGTAGCGGTCGATGTACTTGATCAGCGTTTCGTCGTCGAGGTCCTTGGCGAGCAGCTGCGCGTGCGCAGGGGTTGCACCGCCGTTGCCGCCCACGTACAGGTTCCAGCCGTCTGCCGTGGCGATCACGCCCACGTCCTTGCCGCGGGCCTCGGCGCACTCGCGGGCACAGCCGGAGACGCCCATCTTGAGCTTGTGCGGGCTCCGCAGGCCGCGGTAGCGCAGCTCCAGCTTGATGGCCATGGCCACCGAATCCTGGACACCGAACCGGCACCAGGTGGAACCGACGCAGGACTTCACCGTGCGCAGGCTCTTGCCGTAGGCCTGGCCGGATTCGAAGCCGGCGTCCACCAGTTCCTTCCAGATCTCGGGGAGCTGTTCCAGCCGGGCGCCGAACATGTCGATCCGCTGGCCGCCGGTGATCTTGGTGTACAGGTTGTACTTCTCGGCCACTGCGGCGATGACGCCGAGCTTCTTGGGCGTGATCTCGCCGCCGGCGATGCGCGGGACCACCGAGTAGGTGCCGTCCTTCTGCATGTTGGCCAGGGCGCGGTCGTTGGTGTCCTGGAGGGTGCCGCGGCCGGCGTCCAGCACGTAGGCGCTGTTCTGGCTGGCCAGGATGTTGGCGATGGTTGGCTTGCAGATGTCGCAGCCTGCGCCCTTGCCGTACTTGGCCATGATCTCTTCGAAGGAGGTCAGTTCCAGGACGCGGATGGCGTCGAAGAGTTCCTGGCGGGACAGTTCGATGTGCTCGCAGAGGGCCTTGGAGACCTCAACGCCGGACTTGGTGAGTTCGGTTTCCAGCAGCTTCTTGAGCATCGGAACGCAGGAGCCGCACTGGGTGCCGGCACGGGTGCAGCCCTTGAGCTCGCCGAGTTCCTGGACGGGTGCGTTGCCCTCGCAGGCGCCGCAGCCGTTGATGGCGTCGCGGATGCTTCCCGCGGTGACGTTGTTGCAGGAACACAGGGTTGCGTCGTCCGGCAGCTCTGTTTCGGGGGCGTCGCCGCCGCCGGCGGCACTGAGGAACGCTCCGGGTTCGGCGGGAAGTTCGCGGCCGAGGAGCGGGCGGAGGCTCATGTACGGTGAGGCGTCGCCGACGAAGATGCCGCCCAGCAGGGTCTTGGCATCGTCGGTGGTGACGATCTTCTGGTAGACGCCGCGGGCGGGGTCGGCGTAGACAATCTCGAGGGCGTGCTCGGTCTTGGCAAAGGCGTCACCGAAGCTTGCCACGTCCACACCGGAGAGCTTCAGCTTGGTGGCGGTGTCGAATCCGGGGAACGTGGCGTCGCCGCCGTGGAGGCGGTCGGCCACGATCTCGGCCATGGTGTTCGCGGGAGCCACCAGGCCCAGGCACATGCCGCCGTAGTTGGCCACCTCGCCAATGGCCCAGATGCCGGGTACTTCGGTTTCGCAGTAGTCGTTGATCACCACGCCGCCGCGGGGACCAAGGCTGAAGACCTGTTCCTCGCCCTCGGCGGCGCGGAAGAGTTCGTCGCGGGGCCGGACGCCGATGGCCACAATGACCATGTCCGCTTCGATGATGCGGCCGTCCGCCATGAGGACGCCGGTGACCTGGCCGTCGTCGTCGGAGAGCACCTCGGACGGGAAGACGCCGCCGTGGACTTCGAAGCCCTTGGCCTTGATGAGCCGGCCCATTGCCTGCCCTGCGCCCTCGTCCAGCTGGGTGGCCATCAGCCACTGCGAGCCGTCAATGACGATGGGGTTTGCGCCCAGCTGTTCCGTGCCGGCGGCCGATTCGAGGCCGAGCAGGCCGCCACCGATGGTGACTGCATTGACCTTCCGGCCGAGCTTCTCAGTGAGTTCGGCAATTTTCTGGTTGATGGTCCAGACGTCTTCGAGCGTGCGGTAGACGTGGGTGAGCTCGTTGCCGGGGATGGGCAGGCGGGCGGCGTTTGAGCCGGTGGCCACCACCAGTTCGTCATAGGGGTACGTGTTGCCGGTGGACGTCTCCACGGTCTTCGCGCCGGCGTTGATCTTCACAACGCGCTCGCCGGTCTTCAGCTCCAGCGAAGGGTGGTCCCACATGGAAGCGGATCCCAGGGTCAGGTCCACGCCGGTATCGGTGAGGGCCTTGGACAGCGCGACGCGGTCGTAGGGGAGGTGGGCTTCCTCGGTGAGGACCGTGACATGCCAGCCATCGAGGCCACGGGCATGCATTGCGTCCGCAAAACGGTGGGCCGCGGGGCCGCCGCCGGCGACGACAATGCGGCGCGTTGTCTCGGTGTTTGAAGTCTGTTCGGTCACTGTGGGCCTTTCGCATGGGCCGCAGCAGTGCTCCGGCCTTCTCTGACGAGTGTCCATCCAGACTAGGGAGAGGCAGTTTCGCCTCAGTTTCCCCTTTGTTTCGCGAACTTAACTTCTGCATCACGAACGCATTTCGGGCCGGGTTAGGTGTCTTTTACGCGCCGGACACATTTGCTGCATCCCCACGAAACACCCCGCGCCTAGCGTGGAACCCGGCCGCACAGACAGCCACAACCCACGGACAACAAGCACAGGGAAAGGAGCCGGACATGACGGCAACACTGGAACTTGGGGCGCTCGACACCGCAACCGCCGAAGCCGGAGCGGCCGACGCAGGGTGGCACCGCGTCTGCCACCTGGACGACCTGGAACCCTCCTGGGGTGAAGCGGCCCTGGTTGCCGGGCGCCAGATCGCCCTCTTCCGCACCGCGCCCGGTGAAGTCTTTGCGGTGGCCCACGAGGATCCGGCCACAGGCGCGCATGTCATGGCGCGCGGAATCCTTGGCTCCAAGGGGGCCCGGCCCACCATCGCCTCGCCCCTGCACAAAGAGGTCTACGACCTCGAAACCGGGGAGTGCTTCAGCGCTCCCGGCCTAAAGCTTGCCGCCTTCAGCAGCCGGATCGTCGACGGTTTCGTCGAAGTGGAGCTGTAAACAACAGCACATCAATCCCGCACCACCCAGGAAAAGGGGCGCCCCGGCAGGCGCCCCTTTCACGGCTTAAAGTCCCAGCGCCTCGCTGACGTCGCGGAGCACAGCATCCAGCGATGCCCGGGCTGCCTGCCGGGCGGCGGGCAGTTCCGCGGCGGAGGCAGCCTGGTGGATCACTTCCACGTAGCACTTGAGCTTGGGCTCCGTGCCGCTGGGCCGGATGATCACGCGCGTCAGGTCCCGGGTCACGTACAGCAGGCCGTCGGTGGGCGGCAGCTGGTCCGTGCCCTGGGCAAGGTCCGTGAAGACTTCCACCGTGGACGATCCGAAGGATTCCGGCGGTGACACCCGGAGCCGGTTCATCATCGCGTCAAGGAGCCCCAGGTCGGCGACCCTGATGCTGAGCTGGTCGCTGGCGTGCAGGCCGTGCTTCAGGTACAGCTCATCGAGGGTGTCGAAGATGGTTTTCCCCTCGGCCTTGGCTGTCGCCGCAAGCTCGGCGATGAGGACCGCGGCGGAGATGCCGTCCTTGTCCTTCACCACGTCCGGTGCCACGCAGTAGCCGAGGGCTTCCTCGTAACCGTAAACCAGCCCGGGTACCCGGGAAATCCATTTGAATCCGGTGAGCGTTTCCTCGTGGGCGTAGCCGGCGGCCGTGGCGATCCTGGCCAGCAGCCGCGAGGACACGATGGAATTGGCGAAAACGCCGCTCACGCCCTGGGCCTCACCGCCGGGGGCAGTGGCAGCCAGCCGGGCCACCACGTGGGCGCCCAGCAGTGCCCCCACTTCATCTCCCCGCAGCATCCGCCAGGCCCCCGTGTCCGGGTCCTTTGCGGCCACCGCGGCCCGGTCCGCATCGGGGTCGTTGGCGATCACGATGTCGGCATCCAGCCGCGCTGCAGTTTCCACGGCGAGGTCCAGTGCCCCGGGTTCCTCCGGGTTGGGGAAACTGACGGTGGGAAAGCCGGGGTCCGGCTCTGCCTGTTCGGCCACCAGGGTGACATCGCTGAAGCCCGCGGCCTGAAGCACGGCCCGTGCTGTTCCGCCGCCCACGCCGTGCAGGGGAGTGAGGACGACGCGCAGGTCCCGGGAGGGAAAGTGGTCCCGCAGGGCGAGGGAGGCCGTGGCGCGCTGGTACTCCGCGGCGATGGAGCCGTCCAGGACGGTCCAACCCTCCGGTGCCAGCAGGATCGACTCCAGCGGCCCCACCGCGCTGATCCGGGCCGCGATCTCTATGTCATAGGGGGTGACGATCTGGGCGCCATTTCCGCTGTCAGGTACGGCGTGGCGGCCCAGGTACACCTTGTAGCCGTTGTCCTGCGGGGGGTTGTGGCTGGCGGTGACCATCACGCCGCCGTCGCAGCCCAACGCCCGCACGGCGTAGGCCAGCACGGGGGTTGGCAGGGCCGAGGGCATCAGGAAGGTTTCGATACCGGCAGCAGTGAAGATGGCCGCGGTTTCCGCCGCGAAAATGTCCGAGTTGTAGCGGGCGTCGTACCCGACGACGGCGCGAGGCCGGGTTCCCCGGGAGGCCCGGCCCACTGCGTCCGCCAGGAACGCTGCCAGGCCCGCCGCGGCACGCCGGACCACCACGCGGTTCATGCGGTTGGGCCCGGGGCCGAGCGCGGCCCGCAGGCCGGCCGTGCCGAACTGGAGGGTGCCGCGGAAGCTGTCTTCGAGTTCCTGCCGGGCGGCAGGATCACCCTCTTCCACCAGCCTGACCAAGTCAAGGAGGGACGCCGACGTTGCGGGATCCGGGTCTTGGGAGGCCCAGGTGCGGGCTTCGTCGAGCAGGCGGAAATCGGCATCGGAAGACGTCATGGGCATAACGCTATCGTCATTGTCCGCCTACTCCGCGCAACGCGGAGCCCGTTTGGGCGCCGCCGCTTTCAGAGTTTGGCGATGATATCGGCGAGGAGCCTGGAGATCCGCGGGCCTGCTGCCTCTCCCGATTCGATGACCTCCTGGTGGCTGAGCGGCTGCGGGCTGATGCCGGCGGCAAGGTTGGTGACCAGCGAAATCCCGAACACCTCCATGCCGGCATGCCGGCCTGCGATGGCCTCCAGCGCCGTCGACATGCCTACCAGGTCGGCGCCAATCCGCTTGGCATACTGCACTTCCGCCGGCGTTTCGTAATGGGGCCCGCTGAACTGGGCGTAGACCCCCTCGTCGAGGGTGGGGTCCACCTCCCGGGCAAGGTTGCGGACCCGGGAGGAGTAGAGATCTGTCAGATCCACGAAGGTGGCCCCCTCCAGCGGGGACGCCGCGGTGAGGTTAATGTGATCTTTGATGAGTACCGGCGTGCCAGGAGCCCAGTCCTCGTTGAGTCCGCCGCAGCCGTTGGTGAGGACCAGCGTGCGGCAGCCTGCGGCGGCTGCGGTGCGGATGCCGTGCACAACGGCGCGTACCCCTTTGCCTTCGTAGTAATGCGTCCTGGCGCCAAGGACCAGGGCGCGCTTGCCGTCCCTGGCCAGCACCGAGCGGATGGTGCCAACATGCCCTTCCACGGCGGGGGCGTGGAAACCGGGGACTTCTTCGGCGGAAAGGGTGGCGGTGGTTTCACCGATCAGGTCGGCTGCGGCGCCCCAGCCGGAGCCAAGCACCAGCGCCACGTCGTGGCGGTCCACTCCTGTTTCTTCGGCGATGTAATCGGCAGCGGCCCGGGCCGAGGCGAAGGGATCCGTGTTCAGGAAGTCTGTTGTACTCACCAGTACAAGTTATCCTGCCGCTCCTGTTGCGCCCACCACAGGCGGCCGCGGCGGAGCGTGGAATTCTTGGTGCTGCGGCGGTGATGGGCGAGAATGATTGATTGTGACTACGCATCCAGATTTCAGTTCACCCCGGATCGCAATCCTGGGAGGTGGTCCGGGCGGATACGAGGCCGCCATGGTGGCCGCCTCGCTGGGAGCGCAGGTCACCATCATCGAGCGCGCAGGCCTGGGCGGATCCGCCGTCCTGACGGACGTTGTGCCGTCCAAGACGCTGATCGCCACCGCGGACCTGATGACGCGCGTTGCCGAGGCAGGCGAGCTGGGCGTGAAGTTCGACGTCGACGGCGGCGACTTCGTCCCGGTGATGCGCGCGGACCTGAAGCACATCAATGACCGCCTGCTGAACCTGGCCCGCAGCCAGTCAAAGGACGTCCACGACGGACTCGAGGGCCAGGGCGTGCGCATCCTGACCGGTTCCGGCCGGCTGCTGGATAACCACACCATCGAGGTCATCACCCTGGACGGCACCGAGATCGTGGAGGCAGACACCATCCTGCTGGCCGTCGGCGCGCATCCGCGTGAGCTGCCCACCGCCCGGCCGGACGGTGAACGCATCCTCAACTGGACCCAGATCTATAACCTGGACGAGCTGCCCGAGGACCTGATCGTGGTGGGCTCCGGTGTCACCGGCGCGGAATTCGCCTCGGCCTACAACGGCCTTGGCTCAAAGGTCACGCTGGTTTCCAGCCGCGACCGCGTGCTGCCCGGGTCCGATGTGGATGCCGCTGTGGTGCTGGAGGAAGTGTTCGAACGCCGCGGCGTCCGCGTCATGTCGCGTTCACGCGCGGAATCCGTGGAACGCACGGAGGACGGCGTGGTGGTCACCCTCAGCGACGGCTCCAAGGTGGCCGGCAGCCACTGCCTGCTCTGCCTGGGCTCCATCCCCAACACAGCCGGCATCGGACTGGAAGAGGCGGGCGTGGCGTTGAGCGAGAGCGGCCATATCAAGGTCGACGGCGTCTCCCGGACCAGTGCGCCGAACATCTACGCCGCCGGGGACTGCACCGGCGTCCTGCCGCTGGCCTCCGTGGCAGCCATGCAGGGCCGGATCGCCGTCGCCCACTTCATGGGTGACGTCGTTACTCCGCTGAAGCTGCACCAGGTGGCTTCCAACATCTTCACTTCCCCCGAGATCGCCAACGTGGGGGTCTCCGAAGCGGAGATCGATTCGGGCAAGTACCAGGGCGATGTGGTGAAGCTTTCGCTGCGCAGCAACGCCCGGGCCAAGATGCGCAACGCCCGGGACGGGTTCGTGAAGATCTTCGCCCGCAAGGGATCCGGCACGGTGATCGGCGGCGTCGTGGTGGGGCCCAACGCCTCGGAGCTGATCTTCCCCATTTCCATCGCCGTGAAGCAGAAGCTGCATGTGGACGATGTGGCCAGCACCTTCACCGTCTACCCGTCGCTGACCGGGTCCATTTCCGAGGCGGCGCGGCGCCTGCACGTGCACCTGTAACAGCGGGGTACCGGCAGGGGGCGGGAAAGTCTGGACCCTGCTGCGGCCGCCTGCATAGACTCCTTCAAGGACCGGCCGGGAATTCCGATTACGAATTTCCGGCCGTCCCTGCATCAGCCGACGACGCGAGGAGAATCCCATGGAACTGCAGGACGTCAAGTGGAACGAGCAGGCACGCGAGAAAATCCTGCTGGACGCCGACAGGGCGCTGCAGGAAGCGGTCCGTGAAGCAGCATCGTCACTGTCGGACGCCGGCAAGGACGAGGTGTACAAGTTCCTGTACGAGAAGCTGAAGCCGCAGTTCGTCGACTTCCAGCCGGGGCCGGACCTCACCGAGTTCGCGGAAGCAGTGGCCGGCGGAGAACTCTCCGCCGCTGCCGAGGCCGGGGCTGAAGGGTAGGCGGGATCATGGCAATGGCTCTTGAACGGCCCCGCCGCGGCAAGATGATCGGCGGCGTCTGCGCAGCGCTCTCGGCCCGGTTCGGCCTTCCAAAGTTCCTGGTGCGGTTGGGTTTCGTGATCTTCGGCCTGGTGGGGATCGGCGAACTGGTTTACATCGCGCTGTGGATCATCATCCCGAAGGCGCCGGCGTAGCAAACAAAGCAATGGGTTGGCCCCGGAAGTTCCGGGGCCAACCCATCTGCGGGCCGGGCGATTCACTCAGGAGACGGCTGGGGAGAAATGTTTTTCGATCAGCCCCTTGATGTCCTCATGGCAGCCGCCGCAGCCGGTTCCGGCGCGGGTTGCCTTGGAGACCTCAGCCACGGTGGAGCAGCCCTCCGAGACGGCGTCCTGGATGGCAGAGCCGCTGACGCCCGCGCAGCGGCACACGGTGCCCGCAGGATCGGCGGTACCGGCTCCGGGCAGCTGGTCCGGCCCGTCCAGCCGCAGCAGCAGCGACCGGTCCGCCGGCAGCTCGGCCGAACGCTCAAACAACCCCACCAGTTCGGCGGCGGTCCGTGGCATGCCCACGGCCACCAGCCCTTCCAGGACGCCACCCCGGGTGGTCATCTTCACGTAGCGGCCGTGTTCCGGATCCGCCCACTGGGCCACCTGGAGCCGGGGACGCCCGTTCGCAGCGCCGGCGTTCAGGGCTTCCTCGTCCCAGGGATCTGCGCTGTTGTTGCCGGCCACAGCCATGCTCAGGCCGCGCGCCTTCAGGACAATAACGCCGGGCTGCTCCGCCGGCAGTTCCGCCAGGACTTCGGCGTCATCGACCGCGCCGGTGGCGAGCAGGGCCAGGTACGCCGCCAGCCATTCGGCCTGGCGCCAGCCGGGACCCACCAGGCCGGACGGACCCTTGGCGTTGCGGCAGGCAGCACAGTTCGGGTCCGGGCAGCGCACCTCCGCGCAATCGCCGATGGCAAAGATGTGCGGTTCATGGTGGGCGCGGAGCCGGTGGTCCACCAGGATGCCGGCTGCGGTGGAGAGCCCGCAGCCTTCGGCCAGTTCGGTGCGGGGACGGACGCCGCACGAGATGACCAGGAGGTCCCCGTCAATCGCCGAACCGTCGTCGAGCAGCAGCGCCGAGAAACCGCCGTCGGGAGCGTTGTGCTCAACCCCGGTGGAGCGCGCGTTTCCAGCCATCCGCACGCCGCAGTGGCGCAGACCCGCGGCCAGGACGGCGCCGCCGCTGCGGTCGATGTTGCGTCCCAGCGGGTGCGGGCCATTGTGGACCACCGTCACGGTGGCGCCTTCCTCGGCCGCGGCAAGGGCTGTTTCCAAGCCCAAAACGCCGCCGCCCAGGACCACCACACGCTTGCCGCCGTCCACCGCCCGGCGGAGCACGTCAGCGTCGCGAAGGTCGCGCAGGGCAGTCACACCGGCCGGCAGGACGGGTGAGGCGGGGTCCGGGTTGATGCCCGTCAGGTTGGGGATGACCGGCCGTGAACCGGTGGCGAACACCAGCCGGTCGTAGTGGACGGAGTCCCCACCGGAAAGGAGGACCTGCTGCCGGGCGCGGTCCACGCGCCGGACACGGACACCCAGGCGGACGTCAACGCCTTCGGCCACCAATGCGGCGGCGTCGGAGAGGGCGAGGGCATCGGCTGTGGTGCGGCCAACGCCCAGGTCCGCCACCAGGACGCGGTTGTAGGCGGCTTCAGCTTCCTCGCCCACCACGGTCAGCCCCACGTGCCCCGCACGTACGGCGGGGAGGAGTTCGTCAACCAGCCGGGCAGCCACCGGGCCGAATCCAACAATGACAACCTGCTCGCTCATGAGGCCTCCGTCGTTTGAAGCATCTTGC
This sequence comes from Arthrobacter sp. Y3221159, assembly GCF_059089885.1. NCBI lineage: Bacteria > Bacillati > Actinomycetota > Actinomycetes > Micrococcales > Micrococcaceae > Arthrobacter > Arthrobacter sp. Y3221159. Next base: position 22,800 of record NZ_JBNHFC010000005.1, on the reverse strand, counting down.
TGGAAAGGGGTGCAGCCACGGCCCGCACCCAAACCTTGTTGAACTTGAACTCAGGCATCCCGGACGTGGGGTCCGTGGCCGCCTCGGTCAGGCGGTTTGCGCTGCCCAGTCCGGGGAAGTGGAACGGCAGGAAGACCGTGTCCGGCCGGATGTCGTTGCTGAGCTCGGCCCTGCACACCACCTCGCCGCGCTCGTTGGCCACGGACACGAGGGAATCGGCCGTGATGCCCATGGCCTCGGCGGCAGCGGGGTGGACCTGGACCTTCGCCTCGGGCCGGGATGCCAGCAGCTCGGTGACACGCCGTGTCTGCGCACCGGACTGGTAGTGCTCCAGCAGCCGGCCCGTGATGAGGGTCATGGTTCTCGCTGCGGGGTCAGGGTTGGGGGCAGGCGTACGACGGCGGCGGGGCACCACGGGGGTCATCACGGCTTTGCCGTCGGGGTGGGCGAAGCGGTCCCGGAACAACCGGGGCGTGCCGGTGCTGCCGGCAGGGTAGGGCCAGTAGGCAGCTTCCCCGCGGTCCAGCATCGCGTAATCGATGCCTGAGTAGTCGGCCAGGCCACCGGCGGAGGCGAGCCGCAGTTCCTCGAAGACGGTTTCGGGGTCCTCGCTGTAGGTGGACGGGGCGTCCAGCCGCTCCGCCAGACGTGCCATGATCCACAGTTCGCTGCGGGCGCCGGCGGGCGGGGCCAGGGCGCGGCGGCGGCGGAGGACCCGTCCCTCGAGGTTGGTGAGGGTGCCTTCCTCCTCCGCCCACTGGAGCACCGGGAGGATGAGATCGGCCTCCGCGGCGGTCTCCGACATGAAGAAGTCACAGACCACCAGGAAGTCCAGGCTCCGCAGGCCGGCGGTCACGGCGTTCGCGTCGGGGGAGGCAACCACCACGTTGGAGGCGTGGATGAAAAGGCACCGGACGCCGTCGGGCTGTCCCAGCGACTTCAGGAGCTGGACCGCAGGCAGGCCGGGACCGGGAATGGTTTCCTCCGGAACGCCCCAGACGCGGGCCATATGGGCGCGGGCGGCGGGGTCGGTGATCTTGCGGTAGCCGGGCAGCTGGTCGGCCTTCTGGCCGTGCTCGCGGCCGCCCTGGCCGTTCCCCTGGCCGGTCAGCGTGCCGTAGCCGCTGCGTGCGGAACCGGGCAGGCCCAGCAGGAGGCTGAGGTTGATGGCGGCGGTGGCGGTGTCGGTGCCGTCGGTGTGCTGTTCCACGCCGCGGCCGGTAAGGATGTAGCTGCCGCCCTGGCGGGCGCCGGCGGCAAGCCTGCGGGCGGTCTCCCGGACCAGGTCGGCGGGGACGCCCGTAAGGGACTGGACGCGTTCGGGCCAGAAGGAGTTGACGCTGCGGACCACGGCGCTGTAGCCCGAGGTGCGTTCCTCGATGAAGGCGGTGTCCACCAGGCCTTCGTGGATGACCACGTGGGAGATGCCCAGCAGGAGGGTGAGGTCGGTGCCCGGCAGGGGCTGGAGGTGGAGGCCGCCGCCGTCGGCCGTGAACGCGGCTGTGGCGGAGCGCCGCGGATCCACCACAATCAGCCCGCCGGCGTCGCGCGCTCCCTTAAGGTGCTGGACGAAGGGCGGCATGGTTTCGGCCACGTTGGAGCCAAGCATGAGGATGGTGCTGGCCGTGTCCAGGGCTTCCAGCGGGAAGGGCAGGCCGCGGTCCACCCCGAAGGCGCGCATTCCCGCGGCCGCCGCGGAGGACATGCAAAATCGGCCGTTGTAGTCGATGCGCGAGGTGCGCAGGGCCAGCCGGGCGAATTTGCCCAGCATGTACGCCTTTTCGTTGGTGAGGCCGCCGCCGCCGAACACGCCGACGGCGTCGGCACCGTAGCGTGCGCGTGCGTCCCTGACGGCGGACGCGGCGAGGTCCAGGGCATGGTCCCAGCTGATGGGCCGGTGCACGCCGTCGGCACCTTTGAGGAGGGGCTCGGTGATCCGGCCCGGGTGGTTCAGGAGCGTTGCGGAGGTCCAGCCCTTGCGGCACAGGCCGCCCCGGTTCGTGGGGAAATCGCGTCCGCTGACCTCAAGGGCAGCCGTTGCCGCAGCTGCCGGGGCGGAGGACTGCAGGGTGGGCAGGAGCGGCACGGGGACTGGCCCCGGCTGGGGAGCCGGGGCCAGTTCCGCTGGAGACGTGAGCGTCATGGCGCACTGCAGGGCACAGTAAGGGCAGTGCGTGTCGGCGCTGTTGGTCATGTTAGACGTGTCCCATCGCATTTCGGTTGGCGTTGCGGATGTAGCAGAACCAGCAGACGGCGAGCATCAGGGCGTAGGCCGCGACGAAGCCGTAGAAGGCCGGGGTGTAGGAGCCGCTGGCCGCATTCGATGCGTTCAGCACCTGCGGGATGACGAAGCCTCCGTAGGCGCCGATCGCGGAGATCAGGCCCAGTGCCGAGGATGCCAGTCGCTGGGTGGCCACCGAGCTTGCCCCGGATTTGGCTGCCCGGCTGGAGGTGGCGAAGATGACCGGGATCATGCGGTAGGTGGCCCCGTTTCCGAAGCCGCTGGCGGTGAAGAGCATCAGGAACAGGGCCAGGAAGAGCCAGAAGTTCTTCAGCGGCAGGGTCCAGATCATGGTCAGCGTGATGACGCCCATCGCGGCGAAGGCCGTAACGGTCATCCGCGCCCCACCCATGCGGTCGGCCATGCGTCCGCCGTAGGGGCGTGCTAAGGAGCCCACCAGGGGCCCGAGGAATGCGAGCGACAGGGCGACGGTACCGACGGCGATCGAGGAGAACTCCGGGAAGTAGTCCTTGATCAGCTTGGGGAACACGCCGGCGAAGCCGATGAAGGAGCCGAAGGTGCCGATGTACAGCAGCGCCATGATCCACAGGTGCGGTTCCTTGAGCGCCGCGACGGAGCCGGCCACGTCACCCTTGGCGCTGGTGAGGTTGTCCATGTACTTCCAGGCGCCGAAGGCGGCGAGCAGGATGAGCGGAACCCACATCAAGCCTGCTATGGGCAGGTTGACGGTGCCGGCGGCCAGGAGCGTGATTGCGATCGGGACGGCGAGCTGCGCGACGGCGGCACCCATGTTGCCGCCGGCTGCGTTCAGTCCCAGCGCCCAGCCCTTTTCACGGGCCGGGTAGAAGAAGGTGATGTTCGCCATGGAGCTGGCGAAGTTACCGCCGCCGAAACCGGCCAGGGCGGCGATCAGCAGCATGACACCGAACGGCGTTTCCGGGTTGGAGACGCACAGGGCCAGGCCGATGGAGGGGATCAGGAGCAGCAGGGCGGAGACGATGGTCCAGTTGCGGCCGCCGAAGCGGGGGACCATGAAGGTGTAGGGGATGCGGAGCGTGGCGCCCACCAGGCTGGGCATGGAGATGAGCCAGAAGATTTCCGACGTGGAGAAGGTGAATCCGGCGGAGGGGAGCTGGACCACCACGATGGACCACAGCTGCCACACGACGAAGCCGAGGAACTCGGCGAAGATGGACCAGTTCAGGTTGCGGCGGGCGATCGAGCGGCCTGCGGTTTCCCACTGCTCCTTGTTTTCGGCATCCCAGTTGGCGATCCAGCGGCCGGGACGGAATTCAAGGGCGGGAGCGTCGGTGGTGCGGGTAGTGCCGGGCTGTGCGCTGGCGGATGCGGCTGCTGGCCCTTGTGCATCGTCAAGGTCCAGGGAATTGCCAGTGCCGGCATCTGCGGTGCGGTCGACAGTCACGGGTTACCTCCTTCGGGGGGATGTTGTCCTTCCAAGGTAGGGACGGCGCGTTTCACAGACCGACGCCGGATGTTAACGCGTTGTGACATTTGCCTATCGGCCCGCTGGGGCCATCGTTAGGATGTCCCGCGGCTCCACACAATGAGACGGACGACACGCGTCCGCATCCTGGACCTTTCGTCCATTGACTGGACCACGGGAACTAAGATCGAACTCTAACTATTTCGAGCCGGGGGCTATCCCTGCGTCCGGCGGGTTCTCACGAAAGCGTTCGCATATGTCATCCACCGCAGCCTCAACGGTGCCCGGTTCCAAGAAGCCGGTGAACTCCAAAGGCAAAGTCATCTTCGCCAGCCTTATCGGCACCACCATCGAGTTCTACGACTTCTACATCTACGCAACGGCGTCCGTGCTGGTCTTTCCGCGGCTCTTCTTTCCGCAGGCCACGGACGTCAATGCCCTGCTGAGTTCCTTCGCCATCTTCGGTGTCGCCTTTATCGCGCGCCCGGTCGGCTCGGTTCTCTTCGGCCACTTCGGTGACAAGTTCGGCCGCAAAGGCACGCTGGTAGCCTCGCTGCTGACGATGGGTATCGCCACCTTCCTGATCGGGCTGCTGCCCACGGCCTCGGTGCCCGGCTGGGCAATTCTGGCTCCGCTCATGCTGGTGGTCCTCCGCTTTGCACAGGGCCTGGCGTTGGGCGGCGAATGGTCCGGCGCCGCCCTGCTGGCCACCGAGAATGCCCCGGAAGGCAAGCGGGCTGTCTACGGAACGTTCCCGCAGCTCGGTGCCCCCATCGGCTTCATCCTCGCCAACCTCCTTTTCATCTGGCTCAACTTCGCGCTCTCCGCCGAGGACTTCCTGGCCTGGGGCTGGCGCGTACCGTTCCTGTTGAGCGCCGTGCTGGTCATTGTGGGGCTCTACGTCCGGCTGAAGCTCGTGGAGAGCCTCTCCTTCCAGAAGGTCCTGACCGAGGAGAAGGTGGCCAAGCTTCCGTTCGCAGCCACCTTCAAGAACCACTGGCGTCCGGTGCTGGCCGGAACGTTCATCATGCTGGCCACCTACGTGCTGTTCTACGTGATGACCTCCTTCACCCTGACCTACGGCACCAAGCCGGCTTCGGTAGAGGCCGCCCAGGCCGCAGCAGAGAAGGCAGGCAAGCCGATGTCCGCAGCAGAGGTTGCCAACTTCGTCCCCGGCCTGGGCATCGCCCGCGGTGACTTCCTCTGGATGCTGATCCTCGGCGTCGTGTTCTTCGGGATCTTCACCCTTGTATCAGGCCCGCTGGCCGAAAAGTGGGGACGCCGGAAGTTCCTGCTCGGCGTGACCGCAGGCATTTTTGTCTTCGGGCTGCTGTGGTTCACGATGTTCGGCCCGGGTGCCGCTGCCGCCATCATCGGACTGATCGTGGGCTTCACCCTGATGGGCCTGACCTTCGGACCCATGGCAGCGATCCTGCCGGAACTGTTCCCTGCGAACGTCCGGTACACCGGCTCGGCAATCGCCTACAACCTGTCCAGCGTGATCGGGGCAGCTCCGGCGTCGTTCATTGCCATTGCCCTCTGGCAGGCCGCCGGCGGAAGCACCTGGCTGGTGGGTGTTTACATGGCCGCCGCCGCGGTGCTGACCTTCATCGCCTTGTGGATCACCCGCGAGACCAAGGACACCGACTACGAGAACAACGTGGCCTGACATCCGGTCCCGTGCGTTCCGGCCCGGTTAGTGGCTGAAGTGCCCGGCGCATTCCCCGTCAACAGGGGAGTGCGCCGGGCACTTCGTTGTCCGGGGCGCAGTAACCGGGCGGGAAGGCACGACGGCGGGAAGGCACGGCGGATAGTGCAGGTCACCGGGCGTAGCGGGCCACGAAGTTCCGCAGGATCTTCATGGGTTCCGTCACGGTGTACTGCCGGGCCTTGTCCATCAGCTCCTCAGCCGATTCAGGCGGAAAGTAGCCCGCATACCGGTAGATGTCGATCCGGGTGATGAGGCCCTCCACATCCAGCTCAGGGTGGAACTGGGTGGCATACAGGTTTTTCCGGATGCGGAACATGTGGACCGGGCAGGCCGCGGACCGCGCCAGCAGCACGGCGTGCGGCGGCAGGACAGTGCAGGCCTCCTTGTGCCCAGTGAACGCCGGAAAGCTTCGCGGCATCCCCTCGAGCAGCGGGTCCGCCAGGCCGGCGTCGGTAAGTTCAATCTCGACGCCGCCCAGCGGTTCGCCGTAGGTCCGGTCGATCACGGCGCCCTGATGCCTGCCGAGGGTCCCCACGCCGTAGCAGGCCCCGAGGAAGGGGAAGTCCCGTGCCACCAGCTCATCCAGCAGCCCGGAAAGCTCACGCTCCACCCGGTGCTGCACAGCAGTCTTCTCCGCCGGCGGGTCACTGGACGTGAACGGGCTGCCGCCCACAATCACGCCGGAGTAACGCGAGAGGTCAAGGCCGGGCATCGGCGCCGCCTCCAGCCGGATCCGGTGGAGTTCCTGCGGCTCCAGGCGGCCGTACCGGAGATACGCGTCGTACTCGTCCTCGGCCGCGGCATCTTCGGCCCTGGACGCGAGCAGCAGGAATGGCAGCATCTGCTAAGTGTGCCCTGCTGCGCGGCCGCCTGTCAGCTGTTGGCCGGCTGGCTCAGGGAACGGCGTGACTGCGGCCTGGCAGCCGGATCGGCATGCCGGTGCACCAGCTTCCAGTAGCCTTCCTCGCGGCGGAACACGCTGGTAACCCGGAGCGCAAACTCCTCGGCGACGCCGGCACCGTCAAGGCGGGCACGGAAGTGTTCGGTTTCCACCAGGAACGCCGTGTTGCTGGCCTTGTAGGACGTGATGGTGTCGAAACCGAGCATCTCGCCGTCCTGGAACTGCCGCGCGGCCTGGTCAAGCCGGGCCTCCACCTGGGCCCAGCCCCGGGCGACGCCGCCGAAGGGGTTGGCCAGGGTGACGTCGTCGAGCCGCGAGTACAGCTCTTTGATGGGTTCCGGGTTGCCCCGGGTGATCTCGGGAACCGCAGCGTGGTAGCGGTCCACTTCTTCCTGAAAGCTGGGTGCGAGCATGATTGCCTCCGGCGGCTAGTCTTCGATGATGGCGATGACGGCGCCGGCACTGACCGTTTCGCCGGCTGCTGCGGTGAGGCCCGTGATGGTGCCGGAGCGGTGCGCGGTCAGGGGCTGTTCCATCTTCATGGCCTCCAGGACCACCACCAGGTCACCCTCGGCCACGATGTCGCCGTCGGCCACCGCCACCTTCACAATGGTGCCCTGCATGGGAGAGGTGAGGGCGTTGCCGGTCGCGGCGGCCGGGCCGCCGGAGCGGGACCGCTTCTTGGACTTGGCGGGCTTGGCCGCCACCGCCGATCCCGTGCCTGCCGAAGCCAGCGACGCGGGCAGCACTACTTCGAGGCGCTTGCCGCCCACCTCGACCACCACGCGCTGGCGGTCCTCGGCAGCTTCGCTTTCGGCGATGCCGTCAGGGGTCCAAGCCGGCAGGTTGTTGGTGAATTCCGTCTCGATCCAGCGGGTGTGGACCTTGAACGGGCCCTCTGCCGGGGCGAACGCGGGATCGGAAACCACTGCCAGATCGAACGGGATGACGGTGGGGATACCCTCCACCACCATTTCCTCCAGGGCGCGGCGGGCGCGCTGCAGGGCCTGCGGCCGGCTGGCACCGGTGACAATCAGCTTGGACAGCATGGAGTCGAAGTTGCCACTGATCACGTCACCCTGCTCAATGCCGGAATCGATGCGGACGCCGGGGCCGGTGGGGTTCTTCAAAACCCGGATTGTTCCCGGGGCGGGCATGAAGTTCCGGCCCGGGTCTTCCCCGGTGATGCGGAACTCGAACGAGTGGCCGCGGACCTCGGGGTCGCCGTAGCCGAGCTTCTCGCCGCGGGCCAGCCGGAACTGCTCGCGGACCAGGTCGATGCCGGTGACTTCTTCGGAGACGCAGTGCTCCACCTGGAGCCGGGTGTTCACTTCGAGGAAGGAGATGGTGCCGTCCTGGCCGACCAGGAACTCGCAGGTGCCGGCGCCGAGGTAGCCGGCTTCCTTGAGGATCGCCTTGGAGGATTCGTAGAGCCGCCGGTTCTGCTCCTCCGTCAGGAACGGGGCAGGCGCTTCCTCCACGAGTTTCTGGTTGCGGCGCTGCAGCGAGCAGTCACGCGTGGAAACCACCACCACGTTGCCGTAGGCGTCGGCAAGGCACTGCGTTTCAACGTGGCGGGGTGCGTCCAGGAAGCGCTCAATGAAGCACTCGCCGCGGCCGAAGGACGCAGTGGCTTCACGGACGGCGGAATCGTAGAGCTCGGGGATCTCCTCGCGGGTCCGTGCCACCTTGATGCCGCGGCCGCCACCGCCGAAGGCCGCCTTGATGGCCACCGGAAGGCCGTGCTGGTCCACGAAAGCCAGGATCTCTTCGGCGGATTCCACGGGATCCGCCGTGCCGGGAACCAGGGGAGCGCCCACCTTTTCGGCGATGTGCCGGGCCTGGACTTTGTCGCCGAGGGCGGAGATGGCCTCCGGGGACGGCCCGATCCAGGTGATGCCCGCCTCGATCACGCGCGCGGCGAACTGGGCGTTTTCGGCCAGGAAGCCGTAGCCGGGGTGGATCGCGTCCGCGCCGGACTGCCGGGCAGCGTCGATGATCTTGTCCATCAGCAGGTAGGACTCGGCTGCGGTGTTGCCACCCAAGGCGTAAGCCTCGTCAGCGAGGCGGACGTGCAGGGCGTCGCGGTCCGGGTCGGCGTAGACGGCCACGGATGCGATGCCTTCATCGCGGGCGGCGCGGATGATACGCACGGCGATTTCACCGCGGTTTGCGATCAGCACCTTTGTGAGGGTCGACTGCGTGGTTCCTGCGGACTGCTCCAAAATTGCTGACAAGGCGTCTCCTTCTTTCCTTGAGGGAGCCTAGCGCGCTTTTGGAGGTTTCGCCGATATTACTTGCGGAATCCGCGTGTAAACCGGGAAGGCTTTGTAGGGAAGCTACAAGATGCCTCGAAATGGTGATGATTTACGGCGCGGGCCAGAGGTCGGTGATGCGGACATTAGCGGAGGCGAGCAGGCCCCGGAGGGTGGAGACGGAAAGGCCGACGACGGCGTGCGGGTCCCCGTCCACCTTCCGGATGAACGCCCCGCCGAGGCCATCTATCGTGAAGGAGCCGGCGCAGTGCAGGGGCTCGCCGGTGGCGATGTACGCGTCGATCTCCTCAGGTTCCATTTCCATGAACGCCACCTCGGCGGAGGCGACCGCTCCAAGCGTGGCGCCCGAGCCGGGCTCCCCGCCGTCGTCGTCCCCGTCCGTGTCCCGGCAGTCCACCAGCCAATGCCCCGTGTGCAGGACTCCCGCGTTGCCGCTCATCCGGAGCATCCGCGCGCGCGCAATGTCCGCTGTATAGGGCTTGCCGTGTGCCTCGCCGTCAAACTCGAAAACCGAATCGCAACCAAGAACCAGGGCGCCGTCGGCTTCGGGCAGTGCCGCCACGGCTTCGGCCTTGGCCCGGGCAAGGAGCAGCGCGGTGTCGTGGGGGTCGGTGACGCCGTAGTGTGCCTGGACGGCGGCCTCGTCCACGTCCGAGACCAGGACCGAATGTTGGATGCCGGCCTCGGCCAGGAGCTTGGTGCGGGCGGGGGACTGGGAGGCAAGTATCAGGCGGACCACGCCTCCAGCCTAGTCCGTCCCGCCCGCGGGCACCGGAGCCGGAGTCAGTGGACCAGTTCGCCCGATGCCTCCGCAGCCTCCGGCCGGCGAAGCCGGGCCCCCTCCACGTCCACGTCGGGCAGGATCCGGTCCAGCCAGCGGGGCAGCCACCAGGACTTTTCGCCCAGCAGGTACATGACCGCCGGGACGATGGTCATGCGGACCACGAAGGCGTCGAGGAGGACACCGAAGGCCATCGCAAAGCCGAGCGGCCGCACCATGGTGAGGTGGCTGAAGATGAAGCCGGCGAACACGCTCACCATGATGATCGCGGCGGCTGTGACCACCGCTGCGGCGTGCCGGAAGCCCACCCGTACTGCTTCCTTGGCGGACGAGCCGTGCATGTATGCCTCGCGCATGCCGGAGGCGATGAACACCTGGTAGTCCATGGCCAGCCCGAACAGGACTCCGATCAGGATGATGGGCAGGAAGCTCAGGACGGCCCCGGGGTTGGCGACGTCGAACACGCCTCCCAGCCACCCCCACTGGTAGACGGCCACCACGGCGCCGAAGGCCGCGGCGAGGGAGAGCAGGAAACCGCCGGTGGCGAGCAGCGGAACCACGATGGAGCGGAACACGAGCAGCAGCAGGATCAGGGAAAGGCCGACGACGATCGCCAGGTAGGGCGGCAGGGCCTCACCGAGCTTGCTGGAGACATCGATGTTGCCGGCGGTCTGGCCGGTCAGGCCCATGGCCACGTTGTGTTCTGCCTGGATCTCATCGTTCAGGCCGCGCAGTTCCGAGACCACCTGGACGGTGCTTGCGCTGGCCGGGCCTTCCTTGGGGATGACCTGGAAGACGGCCGTCCGGCGGTCCTCGCTGAGCGCGACGGGCACGGCGGCCACCACGTTATCGACAGAGCGCAGTTTGTCCGCGACGTCGTACTGGAGGGCCTGCGCCTGGGCCTCGGCAAGGTTGGCGGGGAACTCGCCCACGGCCACGATGGGACCGGTGACGCCTTCGCCGAAGCTCCGGGCTGTCAGGTCGTAGGCCTGGTAGGCCTCGGATTCCACGGGTTCCGAACCGCCGTCGGGCAGGGCGAGCTGCAGCTGGGCGGCGGGCAGGGCAAGGGTTCCCAGCAGGGCCACTCCGGCGAGCAGGGCCAGCACCGGGTGCCGGGTGACCAGGCCGCCCCAGCCATGCGTGCTGCGTTCACGGTCGGCCGCCTCGTCCGCTGCCTCGTGCCCGGGCTCGGCATTGTGCGCCTCCGCCTTGGCCCAGGCCCGCCGGGAAATGATCCGGCGGCCAATCAGCGACAGCATGGCCGGGATGAGGGTGATGGCCACGAGGACCGCCACGGCTACGGTGCCGGCGGCCGCGAGGCCCATGACCGCGAGGAACGGCAGCCCGGGAACCACCAGGGCTGCGAGGGCGATGATGACCGTAAGGCCGGCAAACACCACGGCATTGCCGGACGTGCCGGTGGCGCGCGCAACGGACTCCTCAGGGTCCATCCCGGCCAGGAGCTGGGTGCGGTGCCGGTTCACGATGAACAGCGAGTAGTCGATGCCCACGGCCAGGCCAAGCATGAGGGCCAGCATGGGCGAGATGGAGCTCATGTCGAAGAGGCCGGACAACGCGAATGTGGTGCCGACGCCCACGCCTACGCCCACCACCGCCATGAGCAGGGGAAGGCCGGCCGCCACCAGGGTTCCGAGCATGATGATCAGCACCAGGGCCGCCACGGCGATGCCGATGATCTCGGCGGCGCCGAAGAGTTCGGAGATGTCCTCGGTGATTTCCTTGCTGGCCAGTGCGGTGACGCCGGCGGAGGACGTCTCGTGCGCGATGTCCTGCACCTGCTGCCGGATTTCGGGGCTCAGCCCGTTGATGGAGGCGTTGAACTGCACCTGCGCGACGGCGGCCCGGCCGTCCTCGGACACGAACCGGATGGCGGACGATGCTTCTGCCTGGCGCTTGCCCAGTTCCAGCTTCGCCTTGCTTGCCTCGAGCTCCTGCTGGCCGGCCTGGAGCCTGGCCTCGCCTGCCGCCAGCTCCGCTTTCTGCTGTCCCAGCTGGGCTTCGACCAGGGCAGCCGGGGCGCCGGCCGCGGCCAGCTGCTGTTCGGCCGCCTCCAGCTGAGCCTTGCCGGCCTCGAATGTGGCGCGGGAGGCGTCAAGCTGTGCCTGGCCGGCGGCAAGCTGTTGCAGGCCGTCGGTGACCGCATGCCCGGCCTGGTCCACCTGGGCCTGGGTGGCGAAGGGGTTCACGGTCCCGCGGACATCCGGCAGGGTCTCGAGCTTCTGCAGCGCGCCGGTGACGGCGGCCCGGCCCTCGTCCGTGAAGCCGCCCTCCGTGGCTTCGAAAACAATGGTGGCGGTGCCGCCGGAGGCCGAGGGCAGGTCCTCTTTCAGCTTGTCCGCGATCCGCTGGGTTTCGGTGCCCGGGATCTGGAAGTTGTTGGAAAGGGTGCCGTGGAAGGCCGCGGCGGAACCGCCGACAGCCACCAGGGCGGCCAGCCACAGTGCGATGACCAGCCAGCGCCGGCGGTAGGAGAACTTGCCAAGGCGGTAAAGGAACAGTGCCATGAGGGAACCGATCTGATCAGGAGGAACGGGAGTCTGACGGGGAAGGTTTGGTTTCCTGCGCTGTCACGGCGCGCGGGGCACTGGTTGGGGGCGGGGAAGCGTTGAAGCCGGCGCCCAGCAGGGCCATGGCGTCGATGAGCAGCTGGCGCAGCTCTGCGAGGGAGGCGGGGGAGAGGTCCGGGCCGCGGCGGCCGAACCAGACTTCCAGGGCCGCCTTGCCGCAGGAGATGACGGAGCCCGCAAGGGCGTGGATGTACAAGTCGTCCTGCCCGCCGCGCCGACCCGCCACCCGCTCGCGGGCGATGGCGAAGACCTGTGCCCTGCAGTGGTCCCAGGCTTCAAGCTCGGTATGCGACATGAGCGGGCTCTGCTGGGTCAGCGTGAACAGCTCGGCAAGGGGTGCGATGGCTTTCGGATCCGCGAGGGCCATCAGCGCGGCTTGGGCGGAATCCAGGACAGGTTCGTCCGCGGGCCGGAGCCTCAGTTGCTGGATGGCATTGTCCAGGAAAGCATGCGTGATGGAGGCCAGGGCGCCATCCGTGCTGCTGAAGTAGTTGAAGAACGTGCGCCGCGAGATTCCGGCGGCCTCGGCAATGTCTTCGGCCGTGAAGTTGCCGGGACCGTTGGTCCGCAGAAGGCCAAGCGCGGCGTCGGTGATCGCCTGGCGGGTGGCGGCCTTGTTGAGCTCGCGCCGGGAGGGAGGCGCAGCGGGGTCAGCCGGGACAGGAGAAGCAGCGGTCACGTTCTTACACTACGTGCAACTTTGCACTCCGGGCAACTATTCTCTCACCAGGAATAAAGGTTGCTGACAGCATGCACAGAACCTGTATCGGCGGCGGCAGGCACTGCCCGGAGACCCGGCACACAGAAGCAGGGCATAACAAAAGGAAGCCCCCGGGATGTTCTTCCCGGGGACTTCCTCCGATCACACTCGGCGCGGCTTAGGCCTTCGCATCCTGCAGTTCGCGGGGTGCGGTGTCCGTGCTGGTTCCGTCAGACGGAGTGCCGGCGGACGGTGCTGCAGCGGCGTCACTGTCATCAACGAACGGGGTGCCGTTGCGCGGCGCGTTGTACAGCGACTCGTCCAGGATGCCCTGGCGCTTGGCCACGATGGTGGGGACCAGCGCCTGGCCTGCGACGTTCACCGCGGTGCGGCCCATGTCAAGGATGGGGTCGATGGCCAGCAGGAGGCCGACGCCGGCCAGCGGCAGTCCCAGCGTGGAAAGGGTCAGCGTCAGCATCACCACCGCACCGGTGGTTCCGGCGGTGGCGGCCGAGCCCAGGACGGAAACCAGGGCGATCAGCAAGTACTGGCTGAAGTCGAGCTGGATGCCGAAGAACTGTGCCACGAAGATGGCGGCGATGGCCGGGTAGATGGCTGCGCAGCCGTCCATCTTGGTGGTGGCGCCCAGCGGCACGGCGAAGGAAGCGTAGCCGCGGGGAACGCCCAGGCTGCGTTCGGTGACCCGCTGCGTGAGCGGCAGGGTGCCCACCGAGGAGCGGGACACGAAGGCGAGCTGGACTGCCGGCCAGACGCCCGAGAAGTACTGCTTGATGGAGAGCCCGTGGGTGCGGACCAGGACGGGGTACACCACGAAGAGCACCAGGGCCAGGCCCAGGTAGATGGCCGCCGTGAACTTGCCCAGCGAGCCGATGGTGTCCCAGCCGTAAACGGCCACGGCGTTGCCGATGAGCCCGACGGTGCCCAGGGGAGCGATGCGGATGATCCACCACAGCACCTTCTGGATGACGGCCAGGGCCGAGGCGTTCAGGTTCAGGAAAGGTTCTGCCGCCTTGCCCACCTTCAGCGCGGCCACGCCGACGGCGATGGCGATCACCAGGATCTGCAGGACGTTGAAGCTTACGGACGTGGTGACGGCGCCGGATTCAGCCACCGTGGAGGTGGCACCCAGGCCCAGGAAGTTCTTGGGGAACAGCCCGATGAGGAAGGACCACCAGTCACCTGACTTGCCGGAGTACTTCGCCTCCTCGGTGATCCCGGTGTTGGCGCCGGGCTGCAGGAGCACGCCCAGGCCGATGCCGATCAGCACGGCAATCAACGAGGTGATGGCGAACCAGAGCAGGGTGTTCCAGGCGAGCTTCGCAGCGTTGGACACCTGGCGCAGGTTGGAGATGGAGCTGACAACTGCGGTGAAGATCAGGGGAACGACGGCGGTCTGCAGCAGGGAGACGTAGCTCGAGCCGATTGTCTGCAGCGTGGCGCCGAGGCCGTTGGGAGCAGCCTTGGTGCTGCCGGTGTACTTGGCCAGCAGGCCGAGTCCGAGACCGACGACGAGGGCGGCGATGATCTGGAAGCCGAATGAACCAGCCCACTTGGGGAGCTGGAAGCCGGTCTTTCCTGCGGTATCTGAGGGACGGGTCGATGTGCTCACCCGATTACGCTAGGACCACTCCGCATATCACGCCGAAAGCATGTTGAGAAATATTACGCGCCTTCTTTTGCTCTTCCGTGTCAGGTTCCGCGGAAAACCGGGGAATTCGCCACCCATTGTTACTTATTCCCGGCCGGGGTGTGCTTAATGTCTCCCGAGCAGAGCTCGCCGCAGGGTGTCCAGCCCGACGGAACCTACGTTGAGGGCGCGGGTGTGGAAGTCCTTGAGGTTGAATCCGGGCCGGGCCTCGAGTTCGGCACGGATCTGTTCCCAAAGCCGCTGCCCCACCTTGTAGGAGGGGGCCTGGCCCGGCCAGCCGAGGTACCGTGCGAACTCGAAGTCGAGCTGTCCCTCGCTGATGGCCAGGTTCTGCTTCAGGAATGCGTACCCCTTTTCCGGTGTCCAGGTCCCCGAGCCCCAGCGCGGGGGCACGGCCAGTTCCAGGTGGACGCCGATGTCGAACACCACGCGCGCCGCGCGCATCCGCTGCATGTCCAGCATGCCCATGTGGTCGCCGGGGTCGTTGAGGTAGCCCAGTTCCTGCATCAGCCGTTCCGCATACAGGGCCCATCCTTCGCCATGGCCCGAGGTCCAGCAGATGTTGCGGCGCCATTTGTTCAGCAGTTCACGCCGGTAGGTGGCAGTGGCCACCTGGAGGTGGTGGCCCGGGACGCCTTCGTGGTAGACGGTGGTGGTTTCCGCCCAGGTGGTGAAGGAGTCCTCGCCGGCCGGCACGGACCACCACATCCGGCCGGGCCTGCTGAAGTCATCGGAAGGGCCCGTGTAGTAGATGCCACCCTCGTCCGTGGGTGCGATCAGGCACTCCAGCTTCTTCATGACGTCCGGAATGTCAAAGTGCACGCCGGCGAGTTCGGCCACGGCCTTGTCCGAGAGTTCCTGCATCCATTCCCGCAGCGCCTCGGTGCCTTTGAGCCGGCGGGCAGGGTCGCTGTTGAGGATCTCCTTCGCCTCGGCAATGCCCGCACCCGGCTTGATGGCGGCGGCCACTTCCTCCTGCTCGGCGATGATGCGGTCCAGCTCCTGAACGCCCCAGGCATACGTTTCGTCCAGGTCCACGACGGCGCCGAGGAAAGCCCGGGAGGCGAGGGCGTAGCGTGCCCGGCCCACGGCGTCTTTTGCCGGGGCGGCAGGAAGCAGTTCGTCGCGGAGGAATTCGGCGAGCCGGGTGTAGGCACCGCGGGCGGCGACCGAACCGGCGTCGATCTTTTGCTGCACGTCCGCCCCCAGCGGCCCTTCGGCCGTGGCAGCACCGGCGGCAAGCTTGGCGAAGAAGCCGTCAGCAGCCGCGTACCTGGTGGCCTGGTCAATGACGATCTTCACCTGGCGGGCGGCGGCGACCCGGCCTGCGTCGCGGGCGGACCGCAGGGATTCGATGTAGCCGGCGATGGCGCCGGGCACGTTGTGCGCGCGGCCGGCGATGTTCGCCCAGTCCTGTTCGGTGGCGGTGGGCATCAGGTCGAAAATCGACCGGATGTCCTGTGCGGGCGAGGCGATGTTGTTGAGGTCGGCGTAGTCCCAGCCGGAGGCGTGGATCAGCAGCTGCAGGCCGAGCCGCTCCTGCATGGCATCCAGCGTGACGGTGTCCACCTCGTCCTGGGGCTCCAGGCCTTCCAGGTCGGACAGGGCCTTCCGCGCGGCCTCGGCGAACCCCGCGATGCCTGCGGGGGAGAAGTCCTGGAATTCGGTCTCGTGTCCCGGCACGCCCAGTGTTGTGGCCAGCGACGGGTTCAGGCTGACGAGCGTGTCGGTGTACGCGTCCGCCACGGCGTCAATGCGGGTGTGAGGGCGGGCGGCAGGAGCGGTCTCGGTAGTCACCTCCCGAGACTAACGGGGGT
Organism: Arthrobacter sp. Y3221159; assembly: GCF_059089885.1. NCBI lineage: Bacteria > Bacillati > Actinomycetota > Actinomycetes > Micrococcales > Micrococcaceae > Arthrobacter > Arthrobacter sp. Y3221159. The sequence continues at coordinate 6,671 of NZ_JBNHFC010000005.1, read as the reverse complement.
CCGGAGGTAAGCAAAGCACCCGGGTGGCTTTGCGGTGGGCCGGTCAGCCCCGGCTGCGCTTCCAGGCGCCAGGTCCCGGTGTGGGGGCGAGCCGCAGCTGCTGCCGCCGCACCCAGTGGCGGACGGTGGGCGTGCGCGCCGGACCAGGTGCCGAACCGCCCAGGGAGAGTACGACGGCGGTCAGCGCCGCCAGTTCCTCGGCGTCCGGCTGCCCCTTGACCACCGAGAACAGGGGCGCCGCAGTTTCAGGGGTTTCCCTCCCCAGCCGCTCCCTAACCTCGCGGGCTCGGTCAGGGAACCCGGCGGCGGTGGGCCCAGGCTCAGCCAACGGCTGCTCTTCGATGCTCACAGCGGGATGTTCCCATGCTTCTTGGCGGGGAGGCTGGCGCGTTTGTCACGCAGCGCGCGGAGCCCCTTGATAATTTGCACCCGCGTATCGGAGGGTGCGATGACGGCGTCGACGTAGCCGAGCTCGGCCGCCTGGTAGGGATTGAGGAGTTCCTCCTCGTACTGCCGGATGACCTCGGCGCGCCGCGCCTCCACGTCTCCGCCGGCCTCCGCAACCGCGGTGAGGTCGCGGCGGTAAAGGATATTGACGGCGCCCTGCGCGCCCATGACACCAATCTGGGCGGTAGGCCAGGCAAGGTTCAGGTCGGCGCCGAGCTTCTTGGAGCCCATCACGATGTAGGCGCCGCCGTAGGCCTTGCGGGTGATGATGGTGAGCTTGGGAACGGTGGCCTCGGCATAGGCGTACAGCAGTTTGGCGCCGCGCCGGATGATGCCCTGGAACTCCTGGTCCTTGCCGGGGAGGAAGCCCGGCACGTCCACGAGGGTGATGATGGGGATGTTGAAGGCGTCGCAGTGGCGGACGAAGCGGGCCGCCTTCTCCGAGGCAGCGATGTCCAGGGTTCCGGCGAACTGCAGCGGCTGGTTGGCTACGATGCCCACCGTGTGGCCTTCCACGCGGCCGTAGCCGATCATGACGTTGGGTGCGTAGAGGGCCTGCATTTCCAGGAAGTGGCCGTCATCCACGATCTGCTCGACCACCGCGCGCATGTCGTAGGGCTGGTTGGCCGAATCCGGGACCAGCGTGTCCAGGGCGAGGTCGTCGTCGTCGATCTCCAGTTCCTGCTGGTGGTCCACCACCGGGGCCTCGGAGAGGTTGTTGGAGGGCAGGAAGTCCAGGAGTTCACGGACGAACTCGATTGCATCGCCTTCGTCCGGGGCCAGGTAGGTGGAGGTGCCGGTGGTGGCGTTGTGCTGGCGGGCGCCGCCCAGGGTCTCCATGTCCACGTCCTCGCCCGTGACGGTCTTGATGACGTCGGGGCCGGTAATGAACATGTGCGAGGTCTTGTCCACCATCACCACGTAGTCGGTGAGGGCGGGGGAGTAGGCCGCTCCGCCGGCGGACGGGCCCATGATCATGGAAATCTGCGGGACAACACCCGAGGCGTGGACGTTGTTGCGGAAGATGTCCGCGAACATGGCCAGCGAAGCGACGCCTTCCTGGATGCGGGCGCCGCCGCCGTCCAGGATGCCCACCACGGGGCAGCCGTTCCGCAGGGCGAACTCCTGCACCTTGACGATCTTTTCGCCGTTGACCTGGCTCAGGGAACCGCCGTAGACGGAGAAATCCTGGCTGTATACGGCCACGAGGCGGCCGTCCACCGTCCCGTAGCCGGACACCAGGCCGTCGCCCAGGGGCTTTTTCTTCTCCATGCCGAATGCTGTGGAGCGGTGCACTGCCAGTGCGTCGAACTCCACGAACGAGTCCTCGTCCAGCAGCAGGCCAATGCGTTCGCGGGCCGTGTTCTTGCCGCGTGCGTGCTGCTTTTCGATGGCTTCGGGGCCGGAGGGCTGCTCGGCACGGGCCTGCCGGTCGCGGAAATCGGCAATCTTTCCCGCTGTCGTGGTCAGATCGTGGCTCATCAGGTATCTCCGGCTCTGTTGCAGATTGTGTTTCGTGGCGCTCTGGTTGCTGGCGGGTTGCGCCGGGGCGGAGCTTAAGTAGCATCCACACAAAGGTCGAACCCTGCAGGCAAGTCTAGTAACGCTTTGGGCGCCCGCAGCTGTAGGGAACCTACAATTTTCTGCCGTGCCTCCAGCCGCACCACTATGTTACTCGCCGGTAACTTTACTGGGTTACAGTAGGCAGATGACTTCGAGCAATGACGCTGCGCAGACCACCGGAAGCCCCTACCGCGCTTCGGGTTCGCTTTCCGGACAGACCCTCCTCATCTCCGGCGGAAGCCGCGGCATCGGCCTGGCCATCGCCCTCCGCGCCGCCAGGGACGGCGCCAATATCGTCCTGATGGCAAAGACGGGGGAGCCGCACCCCAAGCTCGCCGGCACGGTCCACACAGCGGCCCGGGAATTGGAGGAAGCCGGCGGCCAGGCACTGCCCCTCGTGGGTGACGTGCGCCGCGACGAGGACGTCGCCCGCGCGGTTGAAGCCGCGGTTGAGCGGTTTGGTGGTATCGACGTCGTTATTAACAACGCCTCGGCCATCGACCTTTCGCGGACCGGTGACGTGGACATGAAGAAGTACGATCTCATGCAGGACATCAATGTCCGCGGCACGTTCCTGCTCTCCAAGCTCGCGCTGCCGGCGCTGCGCGCGTCCGGGCAGGGCCAGATCCTCACCCTTTCGCCGCCCCTGAACCTCGACCCCTTCTGGGCGGGCAAACACCTGGCCTACACCATGGCCAAGTACGGCATGAGCCTCACCACCCTGGGGCTTGCGGAAGAGCTGAAGGCCGACGGGATCAGGGTGAACTCGCTCTGGCCCTGCACGCTCATAGACACAGCCGCCATCCGGAACATGCCTCACGGCGACGTGATGGTCCGGGCCGCCCGGGGACCGGCCATCATGGCCGACGCCGCCCATGCTGTCCTTACCGGCAGCAACCTGGGCGCGGGCGGCATGACGAGCGGCAACTTTTACACGGATGAAGAGGTCCTGGCGGCCGCGGGGGTCGGTGATTTCCGTGCGTACAGCCTCGGGGCGCCCGAAGACCAGCTGGTTCCGGACATCTTCCTCTAACAGCCGCATTGTCTACCGGACGTGGCACGCGCCGCGTCCGGTTTGGGCGGCCGCTCCTCCCGGGCGCGTTTGGCTCGCTAGGATTTAGGCATGGATGACGCGCATAACCCGGGCACCCCTCTCAACCGCTGGGACCTGGATGACCAGCGCTTCCTGTCCGCCGCCGGGATTCCCCGGATGGAGGTGGTTGACTCCACGGGTTCCACCAACGCGGACCTCCTGCGCGCAGTCACTGTCGAACCCCAGGCGTGGCCGGATATGTCCGTGCTGACCGCGGAATACCAGACAGCAGCCAGGGGACGCCTGGACCGGCACTGGGAAGCGCCGCCGCTGAGTTCCATCTCCGTGTCGGTGGTCCTGCGGCCCGTCAACGCCGATGGGAGGCCGCTGCCCACCCACAGCTATTCCTGGCTCTCGCTGATCGCCGCGCTGGCCCTGCGGGAGACCCTCCTGGAAACCGCCGGCCTTCCCGCGGAACTCAAGTGGCCCAATGACGTCCTGGTCCGCGGCCGGAAGATCGCCGGCATCCTGGCCCAGCTTGGCCCCATGGGGGACGGGACCGTGCCACCGGTCATCCTCGGGACGGGCCTGAACGTCACGCTGCGTGAGGGCGAGCTGCCCGTTCCTACTGCCACTTCCGTTGCCCTGGAAGGTGCCCGCACCACGGACAGGACGCTGCTCCTGAAAAGCTACCTGTCGCATTTCGCTGTGCTGTACCGCAGTTTCTGCAATGCCGACGGCGATCCCGCGGCGGGGATGGCCGGCGGGCCGTCCCTGCACAAGCGCGTGGAAGCCGTGATGGCCACCCTGGGCAAGCAGGTCAGGGCGCAGCTGCCCGGTGACCACGAGATCATTGGGCATGCCTCGCGGCTGGACGACTATGGCTCGCTGCTGGTGGTGGATAAGGATTCCCGGGAGCACGTGGTGACAGCCGGGGACGTGGTGCACCTGCGCCCCTGGACGTCCCCTGACGACGCCGGCCAAGGCGGCTATGCGTAAAGACCTCGCGCCGGGCGAACAGGTGATTGTCACTACACGCCCGCAGCCGAGGAAGCTGGCAGGAGCCGCCCTCGCCTTTGTGGTGTCACCCGCGCTTGCCGCCTTCGCCTCCGCCTGGATCGTCCGGGGCGAGGCCCGCCGTTATGTGCCCTTCCTCACTCCCCAGTGGACCCCCTGGCTGGTGGCTGCCTGCGCCGGTGCCGTGGCCTGGGTGTGGCTGGGCTATTGCCTGCCCCGCCTGCTGCGTTGGCACAGCACGCGCTACACGCTGACCAGCCGCAGGATGGTGGCAAGGTACGGCCGGCTCAAACGGCGGGACCAGCAGGTGGACCTGGCCTGGGTCCGCAACCTGACTGTCCACGAAACGGTGCTGCAACGCCTCCTGCGCTCAGGGAATATATCCTTGGAAACCGGGTACCAGGGCGTGGTCATATTTCAGGACGTGCCGGAGGTGGCCCGGTTCAGGGAATTCATCCTCGATGCCATCGGGGAATTGCCGGACGAAGGTGATGCCCAGCCGGGCGGCGCAACGCACTACCCCGCCGAAGCTTTGCCGTGGGACATGAGAGAAGGTGGACGGGATGACCGATGAGGACCAGCAGGAACGCGTCGACCCCGTAGCGCCGCCGCCCGCCACGGACCCTAACCCGGCCACCGGCACCATGTCCGCGGAGCGGCTGGCCATGAAGGCCCTGGAAGCCCGGCTCCTGGGCGGGGAACGCAAGCTCCGCCGTCGTGAAGTGGCTGCCGGGGCCGGACTGTCCCTGCTGTCCGCACGCAAGCTTTGGCGCGCCCTCGGCTTCCCGAACTTCGGCGACGAGGACGTCGCCTTCACCGAACGGGACCAGGCCGCCCTGTCCACCGTGGTGGACCTGGTACGCACCGGAAAGCTTACCGAGGAAGCCGCCATTTCCGTCACCCGGGCCATCGGCCAGATGACGGACCGGATGGTGGTGTGGCAGATCGAGGCCCTCGTGGAGGACATGGTCCACGAACAGGGCGTCACCGACGCCGTGGCACGTAAACGCCTGGTTAACGAACTTCCCACCTTGGTGGACGCGCTTGAGGAAGTGCTGGTCTACTCCTGGCGGCGCCAGCTCAACGCCGGCGTGCAGCGGCTCGCCGTCCGCGCCGAGGCCGGCCTGCAGGCCAGCGAAGAGGGCCGGGAGGGCGACGAGGATGACGCGCCGCTGCCGCTGGCCCGCGCCGTCGGCTTCGCCGACCTGGTGTCCTACACCAGCCTGTCCCGCCGCATGAACGAGAAAACGCTGGCGCGGCTGGTCCAGCGGTTTGAAAACAAGTGCGCCGAGATCATCTCCGTGGGCGGCGGCCGGCTGGTGAAGACCGTGGGGGACGAAGTCCTCTACATTGCGGAAACCCCTGCTGCCGGCGCCGAGATTTCGCTGGCCCTCGCCCAGGCCTTCACGGAAGACGAAATCCTTCCCGAGGCCCGGGTTGCGATGGTCTGGGGACGGATCCTGTCCCGGCTTGGGGACATCTATGGGCCGACCGTCAACCTCGCCGCGCGCCTGACCACGCTGGCCGATCCGGGCACGGTGCTGGTGGACTCCATGACCGCCTCTGCGCTGGAGCATGACGAGCGTTTCGTGATGGTTCCCCAGCCGCCGGAGAACGTTCGCGGCTTCGGCGAAATCCGGCCGGTGCGCCTCACCCGCGGGCTGGGCAAGGGCCTGGTGCTGGACTAACTGCCGGTTCACCGGGAGTTTATCCATTTGTTGGCCTTAGGGGCTATATTGGTGGTGCCCTGCTGCCGCATAGCCGGAAGCCGACGGGCGCTGGACTCAACCTGGGGGAAGTCTTTCCATGAAATTCCGCGGACACGCGCGCGCCAAAACTGCGCCCTCCGCCGTGCCCTTCAGCAGCCGCCTGGTCCGTTCCCGCCTCGTTACCGGCACCGTCTTCAGCCTCGTCCTCACCCTCCTGGTCGTAGGGGCTGTCCTCTATCCGGGGTTTAAGACCACTGAGGTGGAGTTGAATGACGGTGGTGTGTGGGTGGTGTCGAAGTCGAAGAACGCGGTGGGGCGGTTGAATTATCCGTCGCGGGTTTTGGATGGTGCGGTGACGCCGGCGTCGACGACGTTTGACATTCTTCAGGATGCGGGGGATGTGTTTGTTGATGATGAGGCTGGTTCGACGTTGAACCAGGTTTCGCCGGCGAACATGCGCCTGGGTGGGGATAAGCAGTTGCCGGGGGCTGCGGATGTGAGTTTTGGTTCCGAGGTTATTTCGGTGACGGATGCGGCGTCGGGCAAGGTGTGGGCGGTGTCGCCGTCCACGGTTAATGGTTTTGATGAGGAAGCGTCCGAGCCGGTTTTGGTGGGTTCGGAGGGCACGGTGTCCGCGGTGGGTGCCGATGACCGGATTTATTCGGCGGACCCGGAGGCCGGGACGGTGACGGTGACCGGGGTGGACGCGAACGGGGTTGTGACGTCTTCTGAGTCCGAGACGTGGGGTGCGTTGAAGGGTGCGGGGGATCTGCAGATCACGGTGGTGGGGGACCGGCCGGTGGTGTTGGATGCGGCGGCGGGGAGCCTGTTTTTGCCGGGTGGTAAGCGGTTGCAGTTGGAGAACGCGCGGGATGCGAAGTTGCAGCAGGCGGGTCCGGGCA
>NZ_JBNHFC010000004.1:0-255202 GCF_059089885.1 Arthrobacter sp. Y3221159 | reverse complement strand
CGGCGGCGTACCCGTCACGGCCATGCGCCTGTCCTACGTCGGCGAACTCGGCTGGGAACTCTACACCAGCGCCGACAACGGCCAGCGCCTCTGGGACACGCTCTTCAAAGCAGGACAGCCCCACGGCATCATCGCCGCCGGCCGCGCCGCGTTCAGCTCCCTCCGCCTGGAAAAGGGCTACCGCTCCTGGGGCACCGACATGACCACCGAACACGACCCCTACGAAGCCGGCCTCGGGTTCGCCGTCAAAATGACCAAAGACAACTTCGTCGGCAAAGCCGCCCTCGAAGGCCGCACCGAGGAAAACTCCGCACGGCGCCTGCGCTGCCTCACCATCAACGACGGCCGCTCCATCGTCCTCGGCAAAGAACCCGTGTTCTACAAAGACCAGCCCCTCGGCTACGTCACCAGCGCCGCGTACGGCTACACCGTCCAAAAACCCATCGCCTACGCCTACCTCCCCAACGAAGTCTCCATCGGAGACTCCGTCGAAATCGAATACTTCGGCCGCCGCATCCCAGCCACCATCACCCAAGACCCCCTCTACGACCCCACCATGACCAGGCTCCGGGGCTAAGCCGCGCCCTGCGGCCAACAAGGCAAGCGGCCCGGATCCTTTCCCTCGCAACGACCGGGTCCGGGCCGCTAACTCCGCCTCTTCCGCAAGCCGCATAAGCATTTGCCGGCTGCTTCACTTCCAGGATCTGAAAGGGATAACACCCGTGGCATCCAAAGCCCCCCGCGAAAACATCGACGAGTCAAAGCTGACCGTCACCAAGCCCAAGACCAAGGCCGTAGGCATCCCGGCCGTTGCCAACGCGTTGAAAATTTCGCTGGAACAGATGGGTCCACTGCGCAGTGTCCACACGCTCCTGGCTGTGAACCAGCTGGACGGGTTCGACTGCATGGGCTGCGCCTGGCCTGAACACGAAAAGCGCAACGCCGCCGAGTTCTGCGAAAACGGCGCCAAGGCAGTGGCCGAGGAAGCCACCCGTCGCCGCGTCACCCCGGAATTCTTTGCCCAACATTCAGTTGCTGATCTCAAGACCCGCGACGACTACTGGCTGGGCCAGCAAGGCCGGCTTACCCACCCGATGTTCCTGGATGAAGGCGCAACCCACTACAGGCCCATTGAATGGGACGAGGCTTACGACCTCATGGCGGAGGAGCTGCGGGGCATGGAGCACCCCGACCAGGCGGTCTTCTACACCTCCGGCCGGACCTCCAATGAAGCAGCATTCGTATACCAGCTGTTGGTGCGGGGAATCGGCACCAACAACCTTCCTGACTGCTCCAACATGTGCCACGAATCCTCGGGATCGGCGCTGGTGGAGACCATTGGAATCGGCAAGGGTTCTGTCAGCCTGACGGACCTGGAAACGGCGTCGCTGATCTTCGTGGCGGGCCAGAATCCCGGTACCAACCACCCACGCATGCTGAGTGCACTGGAGAAGGCGAAAAAGAACGGCGCGATCATTGTGTCCGTCAATCCCCTACCCGAAGCCGGACTCCTGCACTTTGAAAATCCGCAGCATGTATCAGGCATGGTGTCGGGGATCCGGTTGACGGACGACTTCCTGCAGATCCGTGCCGGCGGCGACCAGGCCCTGTTCCAGGGCCTGGGCAAATACCTGCTTGAAGCCGAAGCTGCCGGCCGGAACACCCCGGGCCTGGAAACGGTCCTGGACCACGACTTCATCGCCAACCACACAGTGGGCATTGATGACTACCTGCGTTACCTCGAGAAGGTGGAGTGGGATGACATCGTGGAGGCCACGGGTCTCACCTTGGAGCAGATCCACGCAACGGGAGAACGGCTGCTTGCATCGAATGCCACCATCGTGTGCTGGGCCATGGGACTGACCCAGCACAAGCATTCCGTGCCTACCCTCCGTGACGTGGTCAACGTCCTGCTCCTCCAGGGCAACATCGGCAAGCCCGGCGCAGGGGTTTGCCCGGTGCGCGGTCACTCGAACGTCCAGGGCGACCGCACCATGGGCATCTTCGAAAAAATGCCGGAGACGTTCCATGACCGGCTTGACCAGGAATTCAGGTTCCGGTCTCCCAGGGAGCACGGCTTTGACACGGTGGCCGCCATCCGCGCCATGCGGGACGGCAAGGTCCGCTTCTTCATGGGGATGGGTGGCAACTTCGTGCGCGCCGCCCCGGACTCCGAGGTCACCGAGCAGGCCCTGGCCAATACCCGTTTGACCGTTCAGATCTCCACGAAACTGAACCACTCGCACCTGTCCACAGGCCGCAGGGCGTTGATCCTGCCAACGCTCGGACGCACAGAGAAGGATACCCAGCAGACCGGCGACCAGCGGGTCACGGTGGAAGATTCCATGAGCGCCGTCCATGCGTCACGGGGACGGCTCAAGCCCGCCAGCGAACACCTCCACTCTGAGGTAGCCATCGTGTGCAACCTCGCGCACAGGGTGTTTGCCGAGGGGCACGGCCGTCTGCCCAACACGCCCCAGGCCAGCTGGCTCGCCATGCGGGATGACTACTCGCTGATCCGGAAGCACATCGAAGCGGTCGTTGACGGCTTTGAAGACTTTGAAGAGCGGATCCAGCATCCGGGCGGCTTTGTGCTGCCACACCCGCCGCGCGACGCCAGGAAGTTCGACACCGCGTCCGGGAAAGCCCACTTCACGGGCAACGAGCTGGAGTTCATCAAAGTCCCTTCCGGCCGGCTGGTCCTGCAAACCCTGCGCTCACATGACCAGTACAACACCACCATCTACGGCAAGGACGACCGTTACCGCGGCATCCATGGTGGCCGGCGCGTGGTGCTCATCAACGCCCAGGATGTCAGTGATCTCGGTTTTGCCGACGGGGAGATGGTCCACCTGATCTCCGAGTTCCAAGGGACGGAGCGGCGGGCCGAAAACTTCCGGATCGTGTCGTATTCGACGCCGAAGGGTTGCGCCGCCGCCTACTATCCCGAGACCAACGTCCTGGTACCTCTGGACTCCGTGGCGGATACCAGCGGAACGCCTACCTCCAAGTCCGTGATCATCCGGCTGGAAAAGGCCTAGATCCCTCTCAAGTTCTCCATTTCAGTAACACCAACGATTAGGAAGTGACCATGTCAGGAAACAGAGCAGTCGCCTACAAGGAACCCGGTGTCGTCGAAATCATCGACACTGAGTACCCGACGTTTGAGCTCAAGGACGGCCCCGGCGTCAATCCGGCCAACGTCGGCCGCAAGGTGCCGCATGGCGCGATTCTCCGTACCGTGACCACCAACATCTGCGGTTCGGACCAGCACATGGTCCGGGGCCGCACCACAGCTCCGCAGAACCTTGTCCTCGGCCACGAAATCACCGGTGAAGTGGTGGAGGTTGGGCCCGACGTCGAGTTCATCAAGGTCGGCGACATCGTCTCCGTACCCTTCAACATCTCCTGCGGCCGCTGCCGCAACTGCAAGGAGCAAAAGACCGGAATCTGCCTCAACGTCAACCCTGACCGGCCGGGCAGCGCCTACGGCTATGTGGACATGGGCGGCTGGGTCGGCGGCCAGGCAGAGTATGTCCTGGTCCCCTACGCCGACTGGAACCTGCTGCGCTTCCCGGACCGCGACCAGGCGCTGGAGAAGATCATGGACCTGACCATGCTCTCCGACATCTTCCCCACCGGATTCCACGGCGCAGTCACGGCCGGTGTCGGCGTCGGCTCCACCGTCTATGTCGCCGGTGCAGGTCCTGTTGGCATCGCCGCCGCCGTCGGCGCCCAACTGCTGGGTGCCGCCGTCGTCATTGTGGGCGACATGAACGAAGACCGCCTGGCGCAGGCGCGCTCGTTTGGCTGTGAAACCGTCAATGTTTCCAAGGGCGACCCGAAGGACCAGATTGAACAGATCCTCGGCGTCCCGGAAGTGGACTGCGGCGTGGACGCCGTCGGCTTCGAAGCCCGCGGCCACGGCAAGGACGCCACCCACGAGGCGCCCGCCACCGTTCTGAACTCCCTCATGGACATCACCGCGGCCGGCGGTTCCCTGGGTATTCCGGGCCTCTACGTCACCGGGGATCCGGGTGCAGTTGATGAGGCTGCAAAGCACGGCTCGCTCTCGCTCTCCCTGGGCACCGGCTGGGCTAAGTCTTTGTCCTTCACCACAGGCCAGTGCCCTGTCATGAAGTACAACCGTCAGCTCATGATGGCCATCCTCCACGACAAGGTCCAGATCGCAAAGGCAGTCAATGCCCAGGCCATTCCGCTTGAAGACGCCCCGCGCGGCTACGCCGAATTCGACGCCGGAGCGGCAACAAAGTTCGTGCTGAACCCCAACGGTTACGTGAAGGCTTAGTACCGATCAACGGATACCGGGCCGCAGGGCGAATGTCCTGCGGCCCTCGGTGTCCGCGCAAACTGCCAGCCACCGCATCGCCGTCGTCGTCGAAGTTTCCGGCGGCGATCCGTTAGGAGGCGCGCGCCGATAAGCCGCGGTGATAACGAGGCCAACCCAACCCCGGTCCCGAAACGAGTACTACAGTAGATGCATGGCTCCCAGCCGCCATCCGCTCGACGACCTGCGCGAAACCATCGGCCACCTGGCCGATCAGCTCAAGCTGCCCGGTGCGGAGCGCGTCGACGACCTCGTCGGCGATCTCATCGGTGCAAGGCCCGGTCCGGCCCGGCCGCTGTCCGAGGTGCAGGCCGAACTCGACGCGCTGGTCGGCCTGGAGACCGTGAAGGAACAGGTACGGGCCCTCGTCGCACTGCTCCAGGTCCAGGCCCGCCGTAAGGCGCACGGCCTGCCGGAGGTGGCCACATCACAACACCTGGTGTTCCTCGGAAACCCGGGAACGGGCAAGACCACCGTGGCGCGGCTCCTGGCTGAGATGTACCGCGCGGTTGGACTGCTGCAGAAGGGCCACCTGGTCGAGGTGGACCGTTCAGGCCTGGTGGGGCAGTACGTAGGCGCGACCGCCATCAAGACAGACCGGGTGATCCGGCGTGCGCTGGACGGCGTCCTGTTCATCGACGAGGCCTACGCTCTGGCCCCGGAGGACGGCCGGATGGACTTTGGTCCAGAGGCGATCGAAGTCCTGCTCAAGCGGATGGAGGACTACCGCCACCGCCTGGTGGTGATCGTGGCCGGATACCCGCGGCTGATGGAGTCCTTCCTGCTCTCGAACCCCGGACTGCGCTCCCGGTTCGCCCGGGAGATCACGTTCCCCGACTACTCCGTCGACTCACTCCAGACGATCTTCCACCGTATGCTGGCCCAGCACGAGTACGTGTTGGAGCCGGGTGCGGACGAGATGCTGCGCCGCATCTTCACCGGGCTCCACGCGAGCGAGGACTCCGGCAACGCACGGTTCGCCCGCACGCTTTTCGAGCAATCCCTCAACCGCCAGGCGCTGCGGCTCTCGCTCGACAAGGAACGAAGTCTCGACGCGCTCGATCGTGAGGCCGTCATGACGCTCACCGCAAACGACATCATCGAGGCCGCGCTGGCCCTGGGCGAGGCGCCGGAGCCGGAGCCGGAGCCGACGCCGGAACTGGAGCAGCCACGCTGGTGGCGCTGGCTGGTCTGACCGTATCCGGCCGGCTCCCAAGCGAACGCACGTTCCGCCCACGAGCGGGAAGAAGCACAACCAATCCCGTTGTCTTGCAAGCGGCCCGCAGCTGTCCTGTCCACCCCAAGCTGCCTCGCCGCCACCCCGGGACATGTTCTGGGGTCCGCGATCAGCGCTGTCATGAATCAGCGTCGTGGTGCCAGCAAAAAGTTCAGATATATCTTATTTCAATCTTTGATATATAAGTTCTATACTAGATCGGGGTCCGCTGAAGGATCGATTCTTAACTCGATGAGGAGTAGAACAGATGCAGCAACTCGCGCACCGTCTCCGGGGGCTGGGCACCGAGACTGCCTTCAGCGTCGCGGACGCCGCAGCCACCCGGAAGAGCCGGGGATACTGCGTGTTTCCCTTCCATGGTGGCGACCTCAGCATTCCGACAGCCCCGCACATTGTGGACGCTACGAACAGGGCGACCGCCGATGGTTACCCGGGCTACTGCCCCAGCCTTGGAATTCCGCAACTGCATGAGGCCCTCGCTGAGGAGCTGGGGACGGGTTCCGCCAAATCTGCAGGTCCTGCAAATATAAGCAGGGCGAAGGAGCATGTCCGCCCTGTCCGACTGCCTGAAGGACAACATTCAGCAACCTTCTCCAGCAGGACTCCTTGACCGGGCCTAAGCGGACCAATGCAGTAGGTCCTGTTTGCCCAACCGCAGGAGCACCGAATTTGTCGCGCATCCAGCGGGCACAGCAGATGCTGTCCCCCGGCAGCGGAATTCCCCAGGCACCACATCCTAGAGAGAGAGAATAGTGACGCGTATAGGCATCGTGGCCGAGTTAGGTCGCGAGACGAGGGTGGCGGCAACGCCTGTCACCGTGAAGCAGTTGTTGGAATTGGGCTACGACGTTGTAGTCGAAAAGGGAGCCGGTGAGTCCGCGTCCTTCCGGGACGAGGCATACGCTGCGGCGGGCGCTCTAATCGTCGGCGCCGACGATGCGTGGGGCAGCGACGTAGTGCTGCGGGTCAATCCGCCAACTGACGAAGAGATAGGGCGGCTGCGTGACGGCGCCACCCTGATCGGGATGCTGAGCCCTGCTTTGCGGCCGGAGCTTGTTGAGGCTTTGGCAGCCCGGCCCATCACCGCCCTTGCCTTGGATGCCGTGCCGCGGATTTCGCGGGCGCAGTCGATGGATGTCCTGAGTTCGATGGCGAACATCGCCGGGTATCGTGCCGTGGTCGAGGCCGCCCATGAGTTCGGCAGGTTCTTTACTGGGCAGGTCACCGCGGCGGGCAAGGTCCCGCCGGCGAAAGTTCTCGTTGCCGGCGCGGGTGTCGCCGGCCTGGCGGCGATCGGTGCGGCGAGCAGCCTGGGCGCGATCGTTCGCGCGACGGATCCGCGGCCCGAGGTGGCGGATCAGGTGAAGTCAATTGGTGGTACTTACCTCAAGGTTGAGGTAGAGGAAGAGATGAAGTCCTCTGACGGGTACGCCAAGGCGACGTCGGAGGCGTACAACAGGCGCGCAGCCGAAATCTACACCGAGCAGGCCCGTGACGTGGACATCATCATCACCACGGCCCTGATTCCGGGCCGGCCCGCACCGAAACTCCTCACGGCCGATGACGTAGCCGGGATGAAACCGGGCAGCGTGATCGTGGATATGGCTGCCGGGCAGGGCGGCAACGTTGAAGGCTCCGTGGCAGGCGAACGGGTGGTGACGGAAAACGGTGTCATCATTCTTGGCTACACCGATCTGCCGGCACGGCTTCCGGCCCAGGCTTCACAGCTGTACGGGACCAACCTGCTGAACCTCCTGAAGCTCCTCACCAAGAACAAGGACGGCCAGCTGACCCTTGACTTCGATGACGTGGTTCAGCGCTCCGTGACGGTCGTACGCGAGGGAGAAAAAACCTGGCCACCGCCCCCCGTCCAGGTCTCAGCGGCACCCCAGGCCCAGGCGGCGGTCACGCCAGCCAGTGAACAACCTGCCGGCAAAGCTGACAAGAAGACCGGGCTGAGCGCTGCCGGTAAAGCCGGTCTGATTGCTGCGGGTATCGCCGTGCTTTTCGGGATCAATGCAGTGGCGCCGGATCCGCTGCCTCAGCACTTCACAGTGCTGATGCTCTCAATCGTCGTGGGCTTCTATGTCATCGGGAAAGTGCACCACGCGCTGCACACTCCCCTGATGTCCGTTACCAACGCGATCTCCGGAATCATCGTCGTCGGAGCACTTTTGCAGATCACCTCAAACAACATCATCGTCCAGGCCCTCTCGGCGGTTGCTGTTCTGCTTGCCAGCATCAACATTTTCGGCGGATTCGCCGTCACCCGGCGCATGCTCGCGATGTTCTCCAAGGGAAATAAGGCACAGGGATGAGCGCCGTACGCGAAGCAACAGGAATTCTTACGAGGAGCAGTACAGTGACTGATACCGTTTCCGGTCCCTTGACCGCAGAGTCCGTAGCCGGGGCGGCATACATTGTCGCAGCCCTGCTGTTCATCCTCAGCCTCGCAGGGCTGAGCAGGCACGAGAAGGCCCGCGCAGGGGTTATCTACGGGATCTCCGGAATGGTGGTGGCCCTGGCAGCGACCATCTGGTTGACCCTCCAAAACGCCTGGGGCTCATCTCACGTACTCACCGGTCTCATCCTGCTCGTGGCCGCGGTGCTGGTCGGGGCCGCGATCGGCTTGTGGCGCGCCCGCGTGGTCCAGATGACCGGAATGCCTGAACTCATCGCGCTGCTGCACAGCTTCGTCGGCCTTGCCGCGGTGCTGGTCGGCTGGAACGGGCACCTCGAGAGCCCCGAACTGCCCGACGCACTCAAAGCGATCCACCACGCAGAAGTGTTCATCGGGGTCTTCATCGGCGCCGTCACCTTCACCGGCTCCATCGTCGCCTACCTGAAACTCTCGGCCCGAATGAAGTCCTCACCGCTGATGCTGCCGGGCAAGAACGCGATCAACCTCGGTGCCCTCGCCGCCTTCGTCGTCCTGACCGTCTGGTACGTCAACGACACCCAGTTGTGGCTCCTTATCGTCGTCACCATCCTCGCCCTGGGCCTGGGCTGGCACCTCGTAGCCTCCATCGGCGGCGGCGACATGCCCGTCGTCGTCTCCATGCTCAACAGCTACTCCGGCTGGGCAGCAGCCGCCGCCGGCTTCCTGCTCAACAACGACCTGCTGATCATCACCGGCGCCCTCGTCGGCTCCTCCGGCGCCTACCTCTCCTACATCATGTGCAAAGCCATGAACCGGTCCTTCATCTCCGTCATCGCCGGGGGCTTCGGCATCGAAGCGCCCAAGACCGGAGACACGGACTACGGAGAGCACCGGGAAATTTCCGCACAAGCAACTGCCGAACTGCTCACCAGCGCCTCCAGTGTCGTCATCACCCCCGGTTACGGCATGGCAGTGGCGCAGGCCCAATACCCCGTCGCCGAACTCGCCCAGCAACTCCGTGACCGCGGCGTAGACGTCAAATTCGGGATCCACCCCGTCGCCGGGCGCCTGCCTGGACATATGAATGTCCTCCTCGCCGAAGCCAAAGTTCCTTACGACATCGTCATGGAAATGGATGAAATCAACGACGACCTTGACGGGACGTCAGTCGTCCTCGTCATAGGAGCCAACGACACCGTCAACCCCGCGGCGGCGGAAGACCCGGGCAGCCCCATCGCCGGCATGCCCGTCCTCCGCGTCTGGGAAGCCGAAAACGTCGTCGTCTTCAAACGATCCATGGCCGCCGGATACGCCGGAGTCCAAAACCCCCTGTTCTTCCGCGACAACTCCCAAATGCTCTTCGGCGACGCCAAACAACGCGTCGAAGACATCCTCCGGGCCTTCTGACCCAACGAACCTTCCAAGACGAGGAGAGACCATGCCCAGACATCGAACAGCACTTCCTAGCGTGGTTCTGACAACACTTCCTCCACGTAGGCCCAATCAGTTGATGGGCGCTGAGGAAGCACCCTTTGCGCAAGCCTTTGGCATCGACGACTACGCTGCATCGCCTTGGTTGGGCCTTCACTACAGGCACGAGTTGTTACTGCACTGCAATCACGAATTGCTGGAGCATCAGCATCTGAAGGACTAGGGCCGGATCTGCGCCCATCGCCTCACCAGCAGTTCCAGGGGCTAGGAGCCGGTCAGCGAGGCACGCCAAGCTGGCACGAGGCCCGGGTGAAGGATGTCCGGTTGGGCTCGGTCAGTCCATTCTCTGACACCGGGCGCCAGGAACTCATGGACCCGAACCTGACAACGGGCGCCGCCGTACGGCCAGTCCGGTATAGCAGAGGAGGTGTGGACACTGTCCACACCTCCTCTGCTAACCCGAGAGAACGGGAGCGAGGAACCACGCCCAGCCAGAAGCCGCATTGGGACTTCCCCAGTGTTATGGCCAGAGGGCAATAATGAGGACTGCGGCGGCGAGGACGAACAGGGCGGGCGCTGCCGGAATGGATCGCTTGACGGTTCCGGTGGAGAACCGATCCAGCACCTTCCGCAGACGTGTCCTGACTTTGTCGCCGTGTGCATGCCGAGGACGAGCAGAATCAGGCATGGGATGCAGAACACGAGGGCGTAGCCGGTGAGCACTAACAGGCCGACGGGGATGTCGCCGTCCGCTGCGACCATCCGTTCGATCGCGATGAAGTAGGGGAACGCGTTGGGCAGGTCAGCGACAGTGGTGAGGACGCCCAGCGGGAAAGCCGTCCACAGCCCGAACCAGGACGGCAGGTCGATGCCTTTCCTTTCCCGGTCCTTGACGCTGCGGAAACCTGCGACGGCAAGAGTGATGCGGCGACGAGGAACACTCCACGGCGCAGCCAGAATCAGCGTGATGACAACGATGGTGGCCTCAGCCGCCTGCTGAAGAAGCGCGTCGGCCATGTGTTCCCTGTTGCTCATCCAAATCCAGTGAAGAACCGGGAAGGGCGCGTCCGGCAAACGGAGCGCGCTTTTTCGTGCCCGCGGGCCTTGTGGCCTGCTCATGGTGCCCACCTGCATATTCCCGGCTCTGATCGTGCGGAGTTGCGTCCGGTTTTGTCAGCCGCACCGGCCTAAACTCTTGCCATGCACCCCTTAGTGGCGGTCGGTCTGGTATTCCTTACTGGACTTGCCTGGATGGGTACCGTCCTGACTTTGTTGATTGCCTTGGCGAAATCCCGCCAAAGGTCGCCGGCTGAAGCCAGAAGCCCGAACCAAAGCGAAGAGGCCGACAGCCGCTATCAGAAGGCTTCGCGACTGCAGCCTTGAGAAGGCACCTGCCTTAGATGAGGTACGGCGAATCCGCGAAGATGTAATCCGTCCCCGTACTGCCGGTCCGACTCCGCACGCCCCACTGACCCTCGGCAGACGTGCTGTGAATAGATGACGTAGAGGTGGCGAGCTCGGGCGTGTGGACTCAGTCACAGGAGCGTGCTGCTCGGGGCCGCCATCACCTACTGCCACATCTTTGGGGCAGCAGGCGATCCTAGCCCGCTTCCGGGCACGGTCCTCACTCGCTGCAGGCGCGGGCGGAACGAGCCCCAGGGGGCGGAGCGGCGGGTAGGCTGCGTGTCCTTGAGGTGACGGAGGTCCTGCGCTGCGGCCGCCAACACCCGAATGACTGATGGAAGTGGTCAGCGTCTGATGCCCTGGTGGGTGACTGTCTTCGAGTGCCGTACCGGCTGACTGCTCAACCACGAGTATGAAACAAGATACCCACCTGGCGCCCACCATCAAGCTGCCTGGCCATGGCCTTGTTACCAAGCATCACGGCCGGGTCCAGAAACGACACCGAAACGATCAAAAAGGCCGGCAAAGAGCCTCGGAATTTACTGCCACGTGACCCGGATGCAGCGTTCTTCACGGTTCCGCTCCGAACCCGCAACAACCCTCGTCTTGGGGGCCTGGCACTGCCTAATCTTGAGCTGTCCAACCGCACCACTCCCCCTTGGATGGCACCAATGAAAAAACTCCTCCTCTGGCTCACGGCGCTCCTCGCGGCCGTCGGGCTGGGTATCGTCGCGCCGGGGCCCGCTTCGGCAGCCACCTCCTATTGCGGGCTCGCATGGGGATCTCAGGACAAAGCAGCGCCCGAGATGAGCTCAGCATCCGTCATCAACGTCCGGACAGGGCAGCAACCCTGCTTCGACCGGATGGTGGTGGACCTCAACGGCCCCGCAACAGGCTACACAGTGCGCTACGTCCCCGATATTGTCCAGGACGGCACCGGCCACACGATTCCGGTGTATGGCAATGCGCGCCTGCAGGTCGTCGTGAACGCACCCTCGTATGACAGCAACGGCAACGTCACCTACAACCCTGCCGCGAAGGCTGAGCTGTCCAACGTTGCCGGCTACCAGACGTTCCGGCAAGTCGTTTACGCCGGAAGCTTCGAGGGTTCCACCAGCATCGGCCTGGGCGTCCGTGCCCGGCTGCCCTTCCGGGTCTTCACCCTGGACGGACCGGGATCCGGTTCCCGGCTAGTTGTGGACGTCGCCCACTTCTGGTGACGGGCACGAGAGGTGCCGCATGCCGGTGACCCGGGGTGTGGCACCTCTCTATGTGCCAACGGCCCTGCCGGCTTCGTTCATCAGCCTTTACAACCTTCCGAGGGAACTGGATGTTTCCTTGGGAAAGAGTCATTCACCCGCGAAGATCGGCCCGCCGTTGAGCTCAGCGTACGCCGCGACAAGCGAGGGGTGTGCCCCCTTTTGTGCCTGGGCTGCTGTTGCCTCTCAGTCACCCTTTAGGGCACTCATACCGCGAGGAAACCCAAAATCGATTGCCGTCAGGTTGGGCATATGTGCATCCTTAATGGTGGCTAGAAGGTATCGGTGGCGTGTAGTCGTTTCAAATGGCTTCGACCGCACCGCGGTGTGGACCGGGCTGGCCGCTAACAAGGCGGAAGCCGAAGCGTTAGCCCTTTCCGAGCACCCCGGATGGTTCATCCAGGAAGCCGGTCGTGCCGTGGAACCCTACTGAGCATGTTCATATTCCACCCAGCGGCGAACACGTAAGAAACGGGTTACCGACTAACCCCCAAATCCCCGTCCAACTGCTTGCGAATAAGAAAGCCGGGCCTGTCCCGCGTCCGGTTCTGCCAGTGGAAAGAGTGCTTTCTGAGGCAGCTTCGCCCGTGGCTCATGATTTCGGTCGGCGACGATGATTGCGGCGTCTTCCTTCCGGCGTGCAGTCAGACTGCCGTTAAAGAGTGGCAGCTTCATCGGAGTGGTCCCGCCGCTGGATCCCGCCGCACTCTGCTACACGGTTGCATTAGTGCCGCTGTTCCTTCCCTATGAGTCCAAACTGGGCCCAAGCCGGTCACGGCACGAATTCGTCCTCGATGTCCAAAGTTGACCCTCGTAATCACACCCTTGGAACTGAACCCGCCCAACCCTCAATCGGCGGGGCTTTTTCATACCTGGAGGGGCGCAGGCAAACGGAATGCATCCACGCCATACCGGAAACGCCTAATGCACCTCTCCCTGCAAGGAGCCGGTTCCGGTACCTCTGGCCTCAATAAACTCCTTGAAGCGGCGCAGGTCCGCCCTGACCTGCATGTTGTCGAATCCTAGAACGGCCCCGGTCTTTTCAATGAAGGACTCCGGGGCCCATTCAAGACGGACCCAGATGCGCGTCACGCCGGTCTCAAGCGGCGTGAACGTGACGGCGCCGGCATGCGTCTGGCCGTCGATGCTGCGCCAGGCGATCCGCTCATCAAGGCGTTGTTCGATGATTTCAGTGTCGAACTCACGCCTGGCTCCACCGATGTTCACGACCCAGTGGTTCGTCCGATCGTCGAGTTGGGCTACGGAGTCCACCCCGGACATGAAATTGGGGAAGAGCTCGAACTGGGTCCACTGGTCATATGCCGCGCGCACGGGAACCGTGACGTCAATGGTCTCTTCGACTGTTTGCATGCTTGCTCTCCTTCTAGTGAAGGGCGGGCCTCAGCTGCCGCCTTTGACAACCCCTTACCCATACCCGCGCCGCCACTCCCACGACCGTAGACCACGGATCACCAGTCGATGCCGTTGGAAGCGCGACGAGTGGCCGAGCAAGAAACCGCCGCTGACCGTCGCAATTGAACCGGCTGAAGAGGAGCGGCTGTACGCTCACTACAACCTGGGCGGCGGCACTACCCCGCGATCAGCGAGGAAGAACACGAAGTCATCCTCCACGAGGAACGCCCCGTGGTCCAGAAGGAAGCCGTCCCGGTCGAGCGGGTCCGGCTGGACAAGGACACCTTGACCGAAGACGTCACCGTCAACGAGGAAGTCCGCAAGGAAAACATCGAAGCTGACGGAATCGGCGACACCCGCCGCTAAACAGCAGCGGAAGGGCCCGCGCAATGAGCGCGGGCCCTCCTGTACCTCCTATTAGATAGCGCCGGCGGCGAGGTCCGCGGCGGCGTCAGGTTCTGTCCGGTCGCTTTTCTCCAGCGCCGGTGTCGGCTCGGGTTCCCGGGCGGTTGCCTGCATGGAACGCCAGGCGACTGTTCCTGCTGCCATGACCAGCAATCCACCGATCCACCACCACTTCCGTGCCCCTGGTCGCCGCGCCTCGACCGGCTCAGCAACTTCAGTCGCGGCCTTCCGCCCTGCCCTCCTTAATTGCTCCTGGACCCGCGGAGTCAGTGTCTCCACCCCGCCTGCGAGCTCGTCAGCGAGCCGGCGCAATACCAGTTGAAGGCGCGGGGAGGCCGCTTCAATGCCGGTATCGAGACCGTCAACCGCCCTTTGCAAAGCGGCCTGCACCCCCGGCGTGGCCCACTCCTTCCCCCTGGCCAGTTGGATCCTGAGGTTCTCAGAAAGACGGTGGACCTGCTCGGTTTCAGTCAAAGGTTGTGCCGTGCGCATGAGTGCCTCCCGGGGTAGATGGATGCCCATAGCCTACGGCGGACAGCACCACCGGAAACAGGCCCTGGCACAACCGCTGATTCCTGACATCCAACTCTGCGCCCTGAGGCTGGCCAGCCCCACCCGGATGACCTCAAGGATAAATGCGCCCTGACGGGCGCTCTCTGATCGTCAACCTCCGCGACCCCTGCGCAAACAGCAGACGGACACGCTATCGGTACCCAAGAGCCCCAGGTACAGGAACCACCAGGTAGGGGCAAAAGCCTCTGCAACGCATCCGCGCTGGCGCCGGCATTAGCGCACCTGTGCTTGCGGATCTAATAGCAAGTGTGCTTACTATCTAACTAGTAACCATGCTTACTAATTGCAGGTGGCATGAAATTCTCTGGCCTGCTGCCCGTGCATCAACTGAAGGAGAGCGATGATGACTGAGAACCAGTGGTCCGGCGCTTCAACGCCTGGCACCCTTGACCAGTCCGGCAACACTGCCCCGGCCACGACCGCGGAGTCGGCCGGAAGCTCGGATTCGAAGAAGGACGTCGCCAAGGAGGAGGCTTCGCAGGTGGCGGGGCAGGCAGCCTCAGCGGCGCAGGGAGTGGCCCAGAAGGCCAAGAGTGAGGCAGCGAACGTCGCCGCAGAGGCGACGTCCAGCGCTAAGGACTTGCTTGGCCAGGCCAAGCAGGGCCTGTCCAGCCAGGCCGGGACCCAGCAGCAGAAGGCGGCCGAGGGTATCCGGACTATCTCCAGCCAGCTGCAGAGCATGGCGGACGCCCCGGACCAGCAGGGCTTGGCAAGCGGCCTGATCAGGCAAGCTGCACAGCGCAGCGAATCCGTTGCTTCCTGGCTGGAGAACAAGGAGCCGGGCGACCTGCTGGGCGAGGTTCAGCGGTTCGCACGCAACCGCCCCGGCACGTTCCTGCTGCTGGCCGCCGGTGCAGGTGTTCTGGCAGGGCGGTTGACCCGCGGCCTTACAGCAGGCGCTCCTGCGTCCCAAACTGCCTCCATTCCCCCGCTTCCAGTGCAGGCACCCAAGGCCGAAACGGCTGTCGCAGCAGGCGTCCGCGAACCCTTTCCTGAGGCAGCGGCAGCGCCCGCGGCATATGGCGAAACCATCTACGGGGAACCGGGGCGGCCGGCTTTTTCCGGCACCGAGGCAGGTGGCGTTCCACTCAATGACCTGGATGACCCGTACAACAACACTCCCGGTGGAGGTCGGCAGCTGTGAGTAGTCAGATTCCTGAGATGCCGCCGAGTGAGGCGCATCAGAAGGCCGATAACGCCTCTTTGGGTGAGTTGCTGGGTGATGTGACCCGGGACCTGTCCACCTTGATGCGCCAGGAAGTGGAGTTGGCCAAGGCCGAAGCGAAGCAGTCAGCGACGAGGGCAGGGAAGGGCGGCGGGATGCTCGCTGGCGCCGGCGTGGCCGGGCACTTCGTCCTGGTCTTCCTGTCCCTGGCACTGATGTTCGCCCTCGGCGCCCTGATGCCGCTGGGCTGGGCTGCCGTGATCGTCGCCGTGGTCTGGGGCATCATCGCCGCGGTCCTGGCCAGCATTGGCCGGAAGGAACTCAAGCAAGTCAAGGGCCTGCCGCAGACGGGCGAAACCCTTTCCGAAATTCCCCCAACTCTGAAACCAGGTGAGGTCAACCGATGAGCGAGAACCCGGATGCAATCCGCGAAGAAATTGAAGCTACCCGCGCACGCCTGAGCACCGATGTGGACGCCGTCGCGGACAAGGTCACCCCGTCCAACATCGTCCACCGCCAGACTGACAAGGTCAAAGATGCCGTAGCCGGGGTCAAGGACAAGATTATGGGCGCAGCCGACACCGCTACTTCAAAGGTTCAGGATACGGTCGGCTCGGCTACGTCCACGGTCCATGACAAGGTCTCCTCCGGCGCCAGCCACACCGGGGGTGCACTGCATTCCAGCGGTGAGTCGCTGCACGGGGCCAAGGATAACGTGGCGGCGAAGCTCTCCGGCGCACGTACGGCGATCTCACACGCTCCGGCGCAGGTCAAAGCCCAGGCCCAGGGCAACCCTTTGGCCGCCGGACTCATCGCCTTCGGCGCCGGCATGCTCCTCTCGTCCCTGATCCCGGCAAGCACCAGGGAACGTGAAGCTGCGGACCAGCTCAAGACGGCGGCCCAGCCGCTGGCCGGCAAGGTCACCGAGGCGGCCAAGGACGTGGTCCAGGACCTGAAAGAACCAGCGCAGGAAGCGGTGGAGAACGTCAAGGCCGCCGCGGCCGACGGCGCCCAGAACGTTAAGGCAGAGGGTCAGGGAGCCGTCAGCGACGTCAAGGACCGGGCCGCCGACGCCAAGGACAACGTCCAAAACACGTGAGCGGCGAGGACAGGGCCCGCGGGTTGCCCCGCGTAGCGGCGGAGCCACCCGTGGGCCCCGACCCTGACCTTTCCGCCGGCGGTCCGCGGCATATGAGCGCGTCAGTCCCGGCGGGGCCGGAGCGGTGGGCCACACACCGTCTTCTGGGCATCGTCGCACGGCTTACCGAGCGCCGGCTCAACCGTCAGCTCGCTCGCCTGAGGCTCACCAAAGGCGGCCTGGAGACGCTGGAGGCCGTGGCGGAACTGGAACCGGCCACAGCGTCCGACGTCGCCGATCTGCTCTGCGTGAGCAAGCAGAGCCTCGGCAAAGTCCTGTACCGCCTCCATGGTCTCGGGTATCTGGCCAAGGAGCCGGGAATCGATGGCCGCAGCGCCAACCTCCGCCTTACCGAAGCGGGCAGAACCGCCCTCTCAACAGCAGAGGACCTGATTGCAGCCATTCCCGAGTCTGTTGCTGATGCCGAGTTCCGGCACCAGTTGGAACACCACATAACCCAACTCAGGAACATGGAGCACATCCCACTCCCCCGCCGGCGTGCAGCCCAAGGCCATCACCGAAGGTCTTCAGGCTCCACGCCGGAAAACATCATCGACCCACACGTGAAGAAAACAGGAGCACCCCAATGACCGCGACCAACCGCGTGACCGGGCCGAAAACAACCCTCCAAAAGGCAGCGCAGGCAGTAGGCGCTGTCTTCCTCCTGGTGGGAGTCCTGGGATTCATCCCGGGCATTACCAGCAACTACGAAACGCTCTCGTTCGCCGGGCACGAATCCGGAGCACTTCTGCTGGGCATCTTCCAGGTTTCGATCCTGCACAACATTGTTCACCTGCTTTTCGGCGTCGCCGGGATCCTGATGTCCCGCACCCACGGACAGTCCCGCAACTACCTGCTCTACGGTGGCGTCGTCTACCTTGTCCTGTGGCTCTACGGCCTCATCATCGGGCACGATACTCCGGCCAACTTCGTGCCCGTCAACACCGCGGACAACTGGCTCCACTTCGTCCTCGGCATCGCCATGATCGCTCTGGCCATCCTGCTTTCGCGCAACGCCAACCGCACCCGCGGCGCCGCCACCCGCTAGCACGGAATACTTAACGGTTCAGCCGCCGCTGAGCCTCAGCCGTAAAGAGGGGTCCGGGCACTGCCCGGCCCCCTCTTGGGTGTCTACAGGCACTTCCCGCTGGTGCCGTGAAGCAAGAGCAATCACGAGGCAAGTGGCCGGAGACGCAGGGCAATCCCGAAGTAAGGGGGGGTCCCCGTGGAGCAGCTTATAAGCTTGGATTGACCGTCACTTTTCCAGGTCTTATTGATCCGGGACGTTGGAGGCCTGGAGAGCACGTCCACCTCTGCCAACGGTCAAAGCGGTTAGCCTCGGCGAACCGGGTGCCGGTCATGACCAGGAACAGGAATACGGTAGAGCGTCGGGTGTCGCGGGCCAACGACTCTCCGCAGCAAAGGTCGAAAACAGGCATGCCTACGCCGCAGCCCCACTCCTCGTCCTGGACCTCGTGCCCGGCATCGCGGCGACGGCGTCCAGCTAACTCGGGAACGGGCGCCTACCCTTTGCTCGATGCCTTGGTTCGCCGGGTCGATTGGCACCGCCATCGACTCGCCGATAAAGGAACTGCCTTCGATAAACCCGGTCCTTTAGACGGCACGGATCGAAATGAGCTCGTAGACCGTGGCCGAGCTTGTTGCCGGTCCGCGGCAGGTTAGCCGGCATGGCGGGCCGCGGTGGGTACGGAGTTCGATGTCGATCCGCGCGGGGTGAGGAGGAGATCCAGTGATGTGGATCCGCCAGTGATCACCGCTGCTGGAGGTCTCGATCACTCTGTAGTCATTCCGGCCGGCCGGGCCGAACCGCCTGAGCGTGGCCGCGACGGCGGTCTGCTGTGCTGGAAAGAGATCCGTGTATCCGCGCAAATGCTCCGCGCTGATACGGCCAGCGAGGTGTCCTTCGATCGTGGCGACGGACGACTCCTCGTCCAGATTTCCGTAGTAGACACCGTCTGGTGCAACCACGACGTTGGCTGCGAACCTGTCACCTCCTACATGCGAACATTCCCACACCAGCTCCGGCCACCGCTCGCTCAACGCTCGTCCCACGGGCCGTCCCCACACGGCACAGCATTGGTCATGTTGACTGTGAGTGCAGACCAGGATGAGGGGTGGATAGTCGAGCGTTCCGGGGAGGCTCAGGGCTTTGGCAATCTCCGCCAGATCCTCATCCTTGCCCCACGTTCCCCATTGCTGACGATAGGCGCCCGAATCCTCATGGTGCAGTACTGCCCAATGGCTCTTACCTTCACGGCGGCGGGGGCCGGGCCGTCTCACCAGCAGCACCCGCGCCCGCGCCGCCTTCGCGGCGGAGAGCACGAGTGCTTTGGTTTCAGGCTCAAGATCAAGCCCTTCAAAGCCATTGAGAGGCCACCCGCCCCGGTACTCGATGAGGACCCAGACGACGCCGTGCGGCGCTGTGCCTGCAATCGGGTCGCCGCGCAACCGGGCGCCTTCAGAGCAGAAGAAGCGCTTTGTGGCCGCCGCTGTGGCGAAGTCGCTGTCTAGATCACTGTTCAACGGGAACGAGGACCCCCGCGCGCAACAGTCTTTCAACGAGTTCGACGCCGAGATCACCCGCGGTGTGAATCTCCCCGTCGAGCAGTCGCGTGACGGAAGGCAGATCGGTCGCTGGGAAGTCGAGCCAACCCACGCGCGTGGTGAGGCGCAGTCCCTCCAGACGCGCTTCCAGTGAACCGCGAAGCCGGACCACAGACTCGGGGCTTAGGCCGCCGACAGCCGCGAGCTGGGCCAGCGGCCCCAGCGGTCCCGGGCGACCCTGACCACGCCGGGTACGTTGGAACAAAGAACTGGTTTCAGCCTCAACGACAGCAGCGGCGAGGCGTTCACGGACGATGTCGAGCTCCGCACCAGGCCCTTTGACGCCCAACGGCAACGTACGGCGCATCTCGGGATCATCGCACAGCGCTGCAAGCGCGGCCTGCGCGAGTTGTTCGGCCAATGCGTAGCGGGTCCAACTGTGGATGCCGAGCGTGAGGTGGATGGAAACCGCGCCCTGCGTCTGGGCGGCATGCAACCAGCCCCGCGGCAGGTAGAGGACATCCCCCGGCTCAAGCACCGTGTCGATGTAGGCCTCGCCTTTGGCGGCCTCCGCCACAGCGGAGCGGCGATCGGTCCAAGGCTGATCACGCAGCGGGTCCCTGTGGACCGGCTCATGGATGATCCAGCGTTTTGTCCCTTCGATCTGCAGGACGAAGACGTCGTGCACGTCGTAGTGATCGTCGAACCCACGGTTCTGGGGCGGCGTGATGTAGGCATTCGCCTGCACCGGATGTCCCAACTCAGTGCTCAGACTGCTGCTGAAGTCAGAGACAGGCGCCCATGTGCGGTGCAGTGCTTGCAGCACGAGCGTGGCACCGTCCGCAAACTTGCGCCAAAGCGCTGTGTCGTCGAGCTGGTCAGAGATGGTGGCGCCGACGCCGGCGGGCGAGGTGAACGACGAGTCGGGAAATGTAGAGCCGCCCTTGGCAACGCGGAGAAAAGGCGTGCGCAGACCCCGGCGCGAGACCAATTCGTCGACGGCCCCGGCAGAGAACAGATCGGAGAAGTCACTGGCGCCACGCGTGAGAAGCGCCGTGCGCCCCCAGACGTCGCCGGCGAACCTCTCACGGCCTATCTTAATCAGGCGTGTTTCCAGGACCCCGCCGCTTTTCACGGCGCCGGGGTCCTGGAAGTCCGTGCGGGTGGTGCTCAAAATTCAGATGCCCCGTTCCGCGGCTCCACCATCGGCACCGCCGTCGGCACCCCCGTCAGCCCCACCATCGGCACCGCTGTCAGCCCCACCGTCGGCACCCCCGTCGGCACCGCTGCCAGCTTCACCGTCGGCACCCCCGTCGGCACCGCTGCCAGCTTCACCGTCGGCACCCCCGTCGGCACCGCTGTCAGCTCCCCCGTCGGCACCGCTGTCAGCTCCACCGTCGGCACCGCTGTCAGCTCCACCGTCGGCACCGCTGTCGGCACCCCCGTCGGCACCGCCGTCGTGCATGCCGGGGACGCCGGCCGCGCCACCGTCCGCGGGGCCTTCCTGCTGGCTTGGATCCTGCTCTGGACTGGTCATGCTTCCTCCCGAGAATCGAATCGCTTGGATCAGCTCCGTTACTGGCACCTGATCACCCAACCGGGCGATCCTTCATCGGCACCGCCCGTGATCACCCTAACCGCACGGGCCAGCCCTGGGAACAACCCTTTTCTACAACTCAGGCCCCGGCATCTTGGTACAAAGATGGAATCACCGTGCGGGGCCCGTCACGGCCCCGCCGGACCCGTCTGTGGTGGTACCGCCGCAGGTTCCGAGGCGGCTCAAACCAGATACCCGGATTACGCAGTGGGCAATACCGCCGACATCGTTCGCGCCGCCGTCGAACCTCTGTGCCTGTAATGAATCGGCTGTCTACGCTCGCGGGCATCATAATGATTCCTGCGACGGCGTTGCCAGCCTCGGTTAAGTGGCATTATCACGATGCCCACGGGTATCAAATGCGGCGGCTGATTCCCGCAGGAGGCGTGCCACTGTATCTACAGGCAAGTTTGCCGTCCTGCGCCGGTCGAACCGCCGCAGGACGATACGCCTGGTCCCCAACCCAGGAATGTCCAGGACGTCCACACCGTCCTGAACGACGCCGGCCAGAGCCAGCGTGGGTACAATGGCGACACCCTCCCCAGCGGCTACCAGCGCGAGGGCGGTCAGGGTTTCCTGGTACTGATGAACAGTCTCCGCTGCGCCGCCCGTGCGGCGGAGTCGATCGAGTACGGAAGCATTAGCCGCAGAAGGCTCTACTCCCAGCCAGGGAAGGGGCAGCCGGCCGAGATTGACGTTCTCGGTAGTGATAAGTGTCCCGGAAGGAACGACCAGTTTCCATGGCTCGTCCAGCAGCGGTTGCTCAATCATTCCGGCGCCCAATGCTTGTTGCCCTGCCGTTCTCGAGTCCAGTTCGACCACGACGGCGTCGAGCTGGTGTTGACGCAGGAGGCGCATCAGGACCGGGAAATCGTCTTCCACAATCTGGATCTTCAGCTGCGGGTACTGGGATCGCCATTCGGGAAGACGCGGGATCACCAGCGTTCGCACAAAGCTCGTGAATGCGCCTACCTTAACGACGCCTTCGACGGTCGCCCCACCCTGCATCCTGGCGAGGGCAACGCTGACTGCCCGTTCGATCTCCTCGCCGGCTTCAGCCATCGCGACTCCCGCAGGTGTCAGCGACGATCCCTTGGGTGTGCGTACCACCAGGGCATGGCCCGTTTCCGCCTCCAATTTATTGAGCTGTTGGGATACTGCAGATGGTGTGATGCGGAGTTCGTCTGCAGCTGCAAGGATGCCGCCGGTACGTGCAACAGCAAGGAGAACGCGCAACCGGCGCGGGTCGATGTCCATGTTAAGCAGTTCTAAACCACACCTTCAGCAGAATGCAATTGAACTGAAGGTGCTCGTCACTCAATATTTGGCGTAGGACGCACACATTGCCGCTTGGCAGACGCGGGGTGCCGCTGTGGAAAGGACATCATGGAACTGCTGTGGGAAGCTGCTGGCTGGGGCGGCGCAGTTGCAATCCTGAGTGCCTATTTGGCTGTCTCCATGGGCTGGTTAAAGGCCGGTAAGGGCTTCCAATCAGCGAATCTTATCGGAGCCTGTGCCCTCATAGTCAATGGCGTCTTTCATGGGGCATGGCCGTCGGTTGTGACGAACGTTGCCTGGTTCCTAATCTCTGGCATAGCGCTCTTTCGCATGCGCGTAATTCATGAGCCGGCCGTTGGCGAAGTTCAACCGACGCAGCTTCCCGGCGTCCCTGACGCAACAGGCCAACTGCCGATTGTTGGACCAAGTCGAGCAGTCTGAGACCTGTCGTGCCCAAAGCGTTGGAGGCTGCGGCCGGAATGCGTGTGTGGACAGTTTCCTTTGGTCGAACGTGGGGGTCAGGGTTCGGCGATCTCGAGGCCCACGTTGAGGGGTCGACGTCGTCGGGGTCGGGTCCGCCGCGCACGCCGCGGTCAAGCAAGCGCATCGATGGCATCCAGTTCTGCAGCGGAGAGCCCAGCTGGCAGCGCCGGCCAGCCCGATCGCCGCCGCGCCGGCCCCTGTCAGCTGGATCAGGTTGCGCCGAGACACGC
Organism: Arthrobacter sp. Y3221159; assembly: GCF_059089885.1. Classification (NCBI taxonomy): domain Bacteria; kingdom Bacillati; phylum Actinomycetota; class Actinomycetes; order Micrococcales; family Micrococcaceae; genus Arthrobacter; species Arthrobacter sp. Y3221159. The sequence goes on along the minus strand of NZ_JBNHFC010000004.1, from coordinate 232,296 downwards.
CAGCCTGTGGCTTGGCCCCGTTGTTTACGTTCGAGTCCGTGCTCATCGTGTTCATGCTCGTGGGTCGTCGGTTGCGTATGTGGACTTCGTCGTCCTTTCGAGCACACCACAGGCATAGTGGCGGGCGGGAGTCCCTGATGAAACGGGTTATGCCAGAGCCCCCCAAGGGCCAGAGCATGGGGATTCGGATGAATGACCGAGGAACCTAAGCGGTCCCTAAGGTCGTAATGGGGTCCACTTCCCCGGACGAGGGTGGACTGGCACCTTGGCGGGAGCAGGTGATCGCTGCTGCCCTGTTGGCGTAGGAGGCCAGTGCGCGAAGATCATCGGAAGCAAGGCTCCGCAACCGTTCCCTGCCGGCAGCACCGAGTAAATCCAGCTGGGCAAGGCCGGAGATGAGGGCGGCCATGAAGGAGTCGCCCGCCCCCACGGTGTCCGCTACGTCAACGGCTTCGCCCGGCAGGTCCACGCGCCCCTGCCTGCTCAGGAGCACGGGGCCCTGTGCCCCGCGGGTCAGGGCCACCAACCCCGGACCGAGCTCCAGCCAGGCAGTTAATGACTCGTCCGGAGTCCTGTCCGGGTAGAGCCATGCCAGGTCCTCATCGCTCGCCTTGACGATGTCGCTGGCAGCGACGAACACTTCAGCCTGCCGCCGGGCGGCGGCAACGTCAGGACTGATGCCTGGCCGGCAGTTGGGGTCGAAACTCACGGTGGCGCCGGCCTGAGCCGCTTCCACCAGGGCCAGCGTGGCGTGGTTGCCCGGTTGCAGCATGGTGGCGATGGAGCCGGTGTGGACGTGCGTGGAGGCTTGCACGGCGGCAAAGGCGGGAAGCGACGCGCCGTTGATGTCCCAGGTGATGTCGAAGGCATAGGTTGCGGCGCCGTCCTTGCCCAGGGTTGCGATTGCTGTGGACGTGGGCGAAGCACCGCCCCGGACCGGCGAAACGCCGTTGGACTGCAGGTGCTGGTCGACCATTAGCCCGAACGCGTCGTCGTCGTAATGCGTCACCAAGGTTGTCGGAAGGCCCAGCCGTGCGGTTCCCACGGCAACGTTCAAGGGGCTGCCGCCCGGGTGCGCTTGACGGCCGGCGGTCCCCCGGTGCGGGTCATCGATGATGTCCACCAGGGACTCGCCGATCACGGTCACCAAGGGTCCGCCGGGCGTGGGATCAGAGGGGTTGAAGGGTGTTGGCATGGCTGCTTCCTCGGAGTGCTTCTTGGCGGGGATGTGGTGCAGGGGTCAGCGGCCCGGGTAGACCACGGCCTTGAGCTGGCCGGGCTGCTTTCCTGCCTTGAGCGCCTCCTCGGACTCGGAGAGCGTGTACTTTCCGGTGACCAGGACGTCCAGGTCCACCTTGCCGTCGGCGATCAGCTGGATGGCCAGCGGCCAGGTGTTGGTGTAGCGGAAGACGCCGGAGAGCCAGATTTCCCGGTTCTGGATGTAGGAGACGGGCAGTTCGACGTCGTCGGCCCCCAGTCCAACCAGGATCACGCGCCCGGCCGGTGCCACGGCCTTGATTCCCGAACGGACCGCCTGCGGTGCGCCGGACGCGTCAATGAACGCGTCGACGTCGAGCCCTTCCACGTTGTCGGTCCGGGCGTTGAGCGCATGCGTCGCGCCGTGCTCCAGCGCAAAAGCCAACCGGTCTTGGGCGATGTCGCTGATGTAGATTTCGGTGGCACCATAAGCGCGGGCTGCCTGGGCGGCGATGATGCCGATCGGTCCGGCACCCGCGATCAGAACCCGGCTGCCGGGCTTGATCCCGGCCCGTTCACATGCCCACAAACCCACCGAGAGCGGTTCGATAAGGGCGGCTGCCTCGTCGCTGACGCTGTCCGGAATGTCGTAGGCGAAATCGCTCTGGATCGTGACGTATTCGGCGAAGGCGCCGTCGATCGGCGGGGTGGCGTAGAACTCGATGTCCGGGCAGAGGTTGTAGCGGCCGGCCTTGCACTGCTGGCACTTACGGCAGGGGCGTTGGGGTTCGACGGCGACGCGCTGGCCGATGCGTGCAGGGTCAACGGAACTGCCGACAGCGGCAATCCGGCCCGAGAGCTCGTGGCCAAGGATCAGCGGGTGGTCCACCACGTACGGGCCGATCCGGCCGTGCTCGTAGTAGTGTACGTCGCTGCCGCAAACGCCGACGGCGGCGACCTGCACCAGGACCTGGTCGGTGTCGAGCTTGGGAAGGGGCAGGGTCTCCATGGCCATGTCGCCCTGGCTCTTGAGGATATTGGCCCGCATGGTGGCGGGCAGATCGGAACCGGTGGGAGGAGCCTGTGTGGTTGTTGTTGTCATCGAAGCAATCCTTGGAAGAGTTGGTGTGGATCCGGCGCGTTACTTCACGGCGCCGAGGGAGAGGCCCTGGACCAGCTTGTCCTGGGCTGCGAACCCGGCGAACAGCACCGGCAGGGAGATCACGACGGCGGCTGCGCAGACCTGGGCGAGGAACAGTCCCTGGCCGGAGACGAAACCGGTCAGGAAGACCGGGGCGGTGCCTGCCACGACGCCGGTCAGGACCCGGGCCAGGAGCAGTTCATTCCAGCTGAAGATGAAGCAGATCAGGGCGGTGGCGGCGATGCCGGGCATAGCCACGGGTGCAATGATTTTGCGCAGGATGAGCAGGAGGTTGCCGCCGTCGATCTGTGCCGCCTCGAGCATTTCTTCCGGCACCTCGGCCAGGAACGACCGCATCATCCAGACGGCGATGGGCAGGTTCATGGAGGTGTACATCAGGATCAGGAACCAGATGTTGTCCAGCGCCCCCACGGTCCGTGCGAAGAGGTAGAGCGGCAGGATGGCCGCGACCACGGGCATCATCTTGGTGGAGAGGAAGAAGAACATGACGTCGGTCCACTTTTTCACCGGCCGGATGGACAGGGCATATGCGGCAGGGAAGGCCAGGAGCAGCACCAGGACGGTGGACAGGATCGAGGCCGTGGCGGAATTGATCAGGGACGGCCAGGGGCTGACGCCGGAGGTTTCGCCGAAGAACTCCCGGTAGGCGTCCAAGGTCAGGTTCGCGGCGATGGAGGGCGGGTTCGTTGCTGCATCCGTCTCGGAGTGGAATGAGGTGAGGATCATCCACAGGACCGGGGATGCGAAGAGCAGGGCGAGCAGCCAGGCCGCGATGCCGGCGGCGGTGTTGTTGCGGGTGGGGTCCATGCGTGCCTTGCCGCGGCGCGGGGTGCGGCCGGTGTTCAGCGCGGTGGGACCGGGAGGTGTGCTCTGCTGTGCAGCGGGGGTGAGGATGCTCATCGTGCTGCCTCCTTCTTGAAGAGTGAAAAGACGGTGCGGAGGGCGAAGGTTGCCACGATGATGGTGCCTATGACCACGACGACGCCGGCGGCGGACGCCAGGCCGTATTCGTTGGCGAAGTAGAACGTCTGGTAAATGGCGTACGGCAGGTTGGCTGTGCCCAGCCCGCCGGCGGTGAGGGTGAAGACGGCGTCGAAGTTCTGCACGATGTAGATCGCTCCGAGCAGCCCGCCCAATTCCAGGTACTGGCGCAGGTGCGGCAGCGTCAGGTGCCGGAAGATCCCCCACGGCGTGGCCCCGTCCATCTGCGCCGCTTCCACGGTGTCCATGGGACGCGACTGGAGGCCGGCCAGCAGGATCAGCATCATGAAGGGCGTCCACTGCCATGCCAGGGAGAGGATCACGGCCATCATGGGTGCCTGCGAGAGCAGGTCCAGCTGGGGTGCCGTGGCGCTGCCGAACAGGGACCAGAGCCAGGTCAGGATGCCGTTGATCAGCCCGTACGTAGGGTTGAGCAGGGCATGCTTCCAGATGAGCGCGGCGGCCACGGGGACCACCAGGAACGGTGCGATCAGCAGTGTCCGCGCCAGCCCGCGGCCGGTGAACTTCTTGTCCAGCAGCAGGGCCAGGCCCAGCCCGATGAGCAGGCTGATCAGCACGACGGAGACAGTGAGGAGGATGGTGGTGAAAATTGCCTGGCGCAGGTCAGGGTCCGTGAGGACGGTGGCGTAGTTCTCCAGGCCGGCGAAAGCGGTCTTGTCCGGGCTGAGGCTGTTCCAGTTCATGAACGAGATGATCAGCGTTGCCACGAACGGAAGCTGGGTGACCAGGATGAGGAAGATCAGCGCCGGAAGCAGTGGCGCCCGCCGTACCCAAGCCAGGGCACGTTCGCGCGACTTCGCGTCTCGTGAGGGGGTGGCTGCATTGCGTCCCGGGCGGGAGATGCGCGCCGTTGCGGTAGTCATGATGTTCTCCTGCGGTTCGGTTAGGGCTGCTTGTACTTGTCGCCGACCTTTTGGGCGGCTTCCTGGCCCTTGGCCAGCGCGTCAGCCACGCTGCCCTGGCCGGCGATGGCCGAGCTCACGCCTTGGGACACGTTGGTGCCCAACGCAGCGAATTCGGGGATGCCCACGAACTGGATGCCGACGGCGGGACGCTCCTGCACGCCGGGGTTCTTCGGGTCCGCGTTCTCAATGGCGAAGCGCTCAGCTTCAAAGAACGGCGCCGCTGCTTGGAACGCGGCGTTCTCGTAGGTGGAGATGCGCTTGCCGGAGGGGACCTTCGCCCAGCCAAGCTCGGAGGCGACCAGTTCCTCGTAGTCCTTGGAGCTGGCCCAGGCTATGAACTTCTCTGCAGCATCCTGCTTCTTGGATGCGGCCTGCATGGCCCAGGACCAGGTCCACAGCCATCCCGAGGACGTTGTTTCCTTCACGGGAGCCTGGGCATAACCGATCTTGCCCTTCACCGGCGAATTCTCGGCTTCCAGGGCGCCTGCAGCCGACGTTGCGTCGTACCACATGGCTACGTTGCTCTGGCTCATGTTGTTCAGGCACTCGGTAAAACCTGCCTGCGCGGCGCCTGCCTCGCCGTGCTCGCGGACCAGCTTGGTGTAAAACTTAACCGCTTCGGTGAATTCCGGGGAGTTCACCTGCGCATTCCAGTCCTTGTCGAACCAAGTTCCGCCGAAGGTGTTCACCACGGTGGTCAGCGGCGCGAAGACCTGGCCCCAGCCTGGCTGGCCGCGCAGGCAGATGCTCTTCATGCCCGGTTCCGCCCCGTCTACCTTCGCCGCTATCTCCGCGACCTCATCCCAGGTGGGCTTTGCCGGCATCGTCAGGCCCTTGGCTTCCAGGATGTCCTTCCGGTACATCAGGAAGGACGATTCGCCGTAGAACGGTTCGCCGTAGAGTTTGCCGTCCTCGCCGGTGAGTGAAGCGGTATAGGCCGGGAGGATGTCGTCCTGGTCAAAGCCGGGATCTGCAGCAACATCATCCAGCGGTGCGAGCCAGCCGTTGGCGGAATAGAACGGGATTTCGTAGTTGGACAGAGATGCCACATCGTACTGGCCGGCCTGGCTGGAAAACTCCTGGCTGATCTTCGCCCGCACATCGTTTTCCGGCAGGATCGTGTAGTTGACCCTGATCCCGGTTTCCTTGGTGAAGTTATCTGCCGTGAGCCTCTGCAGGTCCTCCATTTGGGGGTTGTTCACCATCAGGACACTGATGCTGTTCGGGTCGCCGGCGGAATTGCTGCCGCCGGCACCTGCACAGGCCGAGGCACCCAGCGCGACACACAAAGCACCGGCGGCCAGGGTCGCAGCACGCGTTTTCGGGCGCATTAAGGACTCCTTTGTTCTTCAAGGGATGCAAGGTCACCACACCTCGACTGCCGTGTCAGGATGCTGGACCGGGGCGGGGACTGCCACCGGATATCCGGGGTCCCGCGCTGATGTTCTTCAACATTAGGCGCGGGGTGCAGGTCACAACTAGCGTCGTGGTTGCCACTTTCTGATACTTATTTTCCGGAGCTGCGGAAGCAGCAAGCGCTACTCTGGGATCGGGAACAGGATCCACTGTCCAGATTTCATAAACCGCCGAGCCTTGGGAGCACCACGATGACTGCCCCGGATACTGCTGAGGGAGCGACGGCCAGGCTGGCCGAACGGCTGCTGGGGATGCGGGCGAACCGCGAGGTTATTCCGCCTGATCCCAACCACTCTGTCCGGTGGCACCAGCACAGCTATCCAAGCCCGGTCGCACGATGGAATTACCACCCCGAGTACGAGATCCACCTCATTCGGAAGGGCACGGGAAAGTTCATCGTCGGTGACCACATCGGCACCTTCGAGGCCGGCCATGTTGCCCTTGTCGGGTCAGGGCTGCCGCACGATTGGGTCAGTGACCTGCAGCCCGGTGAGTTCCTGGAGAACAGGGACGCCGTCATCCAGTTCGACGGCAAGTGGGTGGAGCAAACCGCTTCCCTGGTCCCCGAAATGGCGGAGGTGAAGCCGCTGCTGGAACAGTCCCAGCGCGGCATCGAGTTTCTGGGACCCTCAGCCAAAGCCGCGGCATCAGCCATCGAGGCGATGGGGACCACCAGCGGATTGGCGCGGCTGCAGCACCTTTTTGACTTGTTCGCCGTCCTGACCCGCGCACCCCAGGAAGACCGGCGCTACCTGGCGGAGGAATGGTTCCGGCCCCAGCTGGACGGCCAGGCCGCCGCCGTCGTCGATATAGTCCTCGAGTACGTGTTCAGCAACCATGCCGGCACCATCAAAATGTCGGAGGCCGCCGGCATGGTGGGCATGCAGGAGGCGTCATTTTCGAAATACTTCAAACGCGCTACCGGCCAGAACTTCAGCGACCTGGTCCGTAAACTGCGGCTGGCCCACGCCCGGCGCCTCCTGGAGCGCACTGACAAGGCTATATCTGACATCTGCTACGAGGTGGGCTTCTCTAATCTCTCCAACTTCAACCGGCATTTTCTCAACGATGCCGGGGAAACGCCGCGGCAATACCGCCAACGTATCCAAAATGAGGGTGAGGCTTGACCCGAATCGCACTTTCCTGCAGGCAGCTGGCCCAACGGCTCCCGATACCAAGCAGTGGATAACCCCGATTGACCCCAGCCGTGGACCTCAAAGTTAACCTAGCGGGAGGGAAAGGGCGGGAGGGACTACTCCCGCCCTTTCCCTCTGCTGGTTAGTGGTTGACCGTGTGTCCTTGGGCGTCGAGGTAGTCGCGCCAGGATCGCTTTGGGGTCCAGCCGAGCATCCGTTGGGCTTTCGCGCTAGAGATCCCCGAAGCATCGGTACGGTCTAATTCGCGTAGCTCGATTGTGTGGCCGTAGTACTTGTTCAGGATCTCGGCGAAGTCGTGGCCGCCCGCATTGTCAGGGGAAGCGATGTAGAAGACCTCGTGTCCGGGTAGGTCAGACTCGGCGGCTAGGACAATGGCGTCGGCGAGGTCGTAGGCGTCGATGTAGCTCCAAAGGTTGGGGCTGAGGACCGAGGCGTCACGGATCTGCGGTCCGAGGTTAACCTCGTAGTTGCCCTCGAACTGGACCCAGCTGGGCCGGATGGAGATGCAACGGATGTCGGACCGGGCGATGGCGGCGTCCATGAGTTGCTCGCCGAAGTGCTTGGAGAGCGCGTAGGGGTCCTGCGGGCGGATCGGGTGCTCCTCGTCCACGGGCGCGTAGTCGGGTAGGAAGTCGCGCTCTGGAAAAAAGAACCCGGGGACCGTCTCGCTGGAGATGTAAACAAAGCGTTTCACGCCAAATCGTATGGCGGCCTCAAGGACATTGAAGGTCGCCATGAGATTCGTCTGGAATACGACGTGAGGCGGATTGCCAGTTGGTTCTGGAATCGCGGCGACGTGCACGACGGCATCAACTCCGCGGACGACGGCATACGCTTCCCCTGCGACCTCACCGACTGGCCACCATTTGATATGGGTGAAACCTCGGTACCGGGTGGTGGCACAGCCCTGTCGCGCCGGCCCCGGTGTCTGGAATCATGCTGCGTCCTTGCACGTGCTGGAGCTTTAGAACTAGAATTAGTTTATAGCTTGAACTATATAAGTTGGACGCGTCAGGGTCAACGTCCGCTGTTTGCCACGAGGCTGCCGTTTGTTCCTCTCTGCGTCCCGCTGCGTTGAGTTATGCAGGTGGCAGAGGAGTCACGCTATGTCACGGGGCGTGAGAGGGACACCCTCACAAGTTGACGCGAGTAGTGTGCGGGTACGTAGCAAAATTTGGGGCCGCGGCAAGGAGAAATGCAGTGTTACGAATCGGAATTCTGGGCGCAGCCGGCATCGCGCCCGCGGCGGTCATCCGGCCCGCCAGGCGACGAACTGACGTCGAGGTCGTCGCAGTAGCCTCCCGCCGTGCAGAATCTGCACAGCGGTTCGCAGAGCGCCACCGGATTGACCGTTTCTATAGCGACTACACTGCTTTGCTATCCGACCCCGGAGTTGATCTGGTCTATAACGCGCTGCCACCCTCCGAGCACGCTATGTGGTCGATTGCCGCACTCGAAGCAGGCAAGCACGTGCTCTGCGAAAAACCCTTCGCGATGAATGCCGATCAGGCTGCGCAAATGCTGGAAGCTGCGCAAACGACAGGTTACCGCCTCATCGAAGCTTTCCATGACCGGTACCACCCGCTAAGCGCTGAACTCGATGCCGTCAAGGCCTCCGGCGTGCTCGGGGAAATCTTGACACTGCGGGCAGACTTTTCCAGTTCAAATCCGTTCGATCCCGCGTCGCTGCGGCATGACCCACGATTGGGTGGCGGATCGCTTATGGACCTCGGCTGCTACCCGGTTCACTGGGTGCGGGCATTCATGGGCGAAGAACCAACCATAGTCCGAGCCAGCGGGACCCTCAATCCCCTCGGCGCGGACCTAAGCGTAGCGGCCGACCTCCAGTTCCCCTCAGGAGCAAAAGCGCTCATCACTTCAGCAATGCTGGAACAGCCCGGGCACCTGAACTCCTCCCTCGAAGTGCTCGGTACCGAAGGAAGGCTGGTCGTCAACAATCTGGTGTTCCCTTCCAAGGGGCACTCCATCACCCAGAGCGATAACGGGCTGGACCGCACGTGGACCGTACGAGGCCTTGAGACCTACGACCATCAACTGGAGGCGATCGTCCAGGGTCTGCAGTCAGGCATCCAACTACTCACCGAGGGCCCCGACAGCCTTTTCAACATGAAAGTCATCGACGGAATCTACGCCTCAGCAGGGTTCAGCCCCATGAAGTAGAAACAGCTTTCCCGGAAGCGGCAGTACCGGGACGCCGATGCTGAACGAGGGCCCACCGCCGGCTTTCGAATTAGAGCCGGATTACTGCTACGCCACCTCCTCCAACTTCGGCTGCAAATGGGATCACCGCCCTACGCGGTCTGCCTTTGGAGTAGGGATTTAGGCGTTGCGGCGGCGGGTCCTCATGCTAGTCCTCCCTTGGATATCCCAACTGCAGGGACGGTAGGACTCGTCGTCCTAGGAAAAGCAGGGACAGGAAAACCTGCTGACATTGCCGGAGGACGTGCGTAACGTCAACGGAGTAGTCCCTAGGAACTGGCTCCCGCGCGACGCAGCCGCCGTAGTGACCTTAGTGGCGGTGCAAAGAGGGCGGATCAACACCCCCAACCAAGAACTGAGGAACATCATGCAATACCGCACACTGGGCAACAGCGGCACTGTAGTTTCAAACTACGCTCTGGGAACCATGACGTTCGGGGCGGAGACCACGGAGGAAACGTCTCATGCCATCCTTGATGACTACGTTGCCGCCGGCGGCAACTTCATCGATACAGCCGATGTTTACACTGCCGGGGTATCGGAGGAAATCATCGGACGCTGGCTCACGCGGCGGCCCGAAGCCAGGGACCGCATAGCACTGGCCACCAAGGGGCGCTTCCCAATGGGCGAGGCGCCTAACGACGTAGGCACGTCCCGCCGCCACCTGACCCGGGCCTTAGATGATTCCCTCCGCCGTCTGGGGGTGGAGCAGATTGACCTCTACCAAATGCACGCATGGGACCCCATAACACCGCTGGAGGAGACGCTGCGTTTCCTGCACGACTCCGTCAGCAACGGCAAGATCGCCTACTACGGGTTCTCCAACTTCCTGGGGTGGCAGCTGACCAAGGCCGTCCACCTGGCCAAAGCCCACGGCTGGAGCGCCCCCGTAACCCTCCAACCGCAGTACAGCCTGCTTGTCCGTGAGATCGAGTCGGAGATCGTCCCGGCCTCCCTGGACGCGAACATCGGCCTGCTTCCGTGGTCGCCACTGGGCGGCGGCTGGCTGTCCGGCAAATACAAGCGCGACCAGCCTCCCACCGGTGCCACCAGGCTCGGTGAGAATCCCAACCGGGGCATGGAGGCCTGGCAGGCCCACAACGACGATCCCCGCAGCTGGGAGATCATCGGAACAGTGGAAAAGATCGCCGCTGACCATGGTGTAAGCGCCTCGCAAGTGGCTCTGGCATGGTTGGCAGATCGGCCCGCGGTGACGTCCGTGATTCTTGGCGCCCGCAACCTCGAGCAACTGGCCGATAACCTTGCCGCTGCCGACCTCGAACTGACACCCGAGGAATCAGAGCGGCTAACCCAGGCCAGCCAACCCCGCGTCGGGGTGTATCCCTATGGCCCCATGGCTCAGGAACAGCGCAGCCGGAAGATTGAAGGCGGCAGGTAACCCAAGGCCACCCGCATGAGGCCGCGTCACCTCGACGTGAGGCAGGGGCATACCCCTAAGAGGTCATGTAGTACCCATAACTCCGGACCATGAACTGGTGTTGGACACTCCCGCCCAACCCGACAGAACCTGAACGAGAAACGGCATAAATGCAGTACAGAGCAGGCGGAGGGCCCACTAGCCAGGTCCCTGAGCCCGCACCCACACACTTCAATAAGCCACCACGGCGGCCAGGCCACACGCCGCGACCAACCCGTCAGCTGACGCGACCACAAGCTTTGTACGCACGTCACAGCGAATTCGCCTCTGACGAGGGAATACGTCGTGCCCGAGGTGGGACTCGAACTGCATTCCAGCCCTTACAAACACTGGGAAGTCCCCTCCCGAGCCCGGGGCACGGCAGCTCTATATGCTGCGCCAGGAGCTTCCGGAACGGCCTTCCCCCAGCCACAGCATCAGGCGACCTCTGCCACAACGGACAGAAGGCCGGTTATCGGCGCTGAAACAACGGGAGTAGAAGTAGCTGGGCGAACTCCTGCGCACTGCCGTGGCTGCACTCACTGCAAAACTCGTGAAAGCTCGAAAACCCTGCTGGCTCCTTGTGTCTCAAACAGGCGCAGAAAAGACGATGGCAGGACAGCCAAGCTGTGAGTGCTACCTATTCTTTTTGGGCGGCAGTGCGAGCTTGCAGATCTTTGCCCAGGTGGAGCCGACCTGTTTCCAGATGGGGCCGGTGGTGTAGATCAGTCCGTAGCGCTGGCAGATTTCGCGGACCTTCGGAGCGATTTCTGCGTACCGGTTGGAGGGTAAGTCCGGGAAGAGGTGGTGTTCGATCTGGTGTGAGAGGTTGCCGGTCATCAGATGCATGAACTTGGATCCGGAGATGTTGGCGGATCCGATCATCTGGCGGACGTACCAGTCGCCGCGGGTTTCGCCTTCCACCATTTCTTCAGTGAAGGTGTCGGTGCCTTCGGGGAAGTGGCCGCAGAAGATGACGGCGTGGGCCCAGAAATTGCGGACGGCGTTTGCAGTGAGGGTGCCGTAGAGCGCCTGCTTGCCGGAGCCGGTGAGCATGGCCACGGCGGGGGTCGCGGCGTAGTCCTTGGTGAACTGCTTGAGGGCCTTTCGCCCGAGAGCTTTAAGGTCCTTGACGAGGGTCTCCTTGGACTTTTTGCCTTCCTTGTATTCGGTCAGCTCAAGATCGTAAATAGCGATGCCCCACTCGAAGACCGGGGCCAGAATCGCGTTATAAAGCGGGTTGCCCAGGTTGAACGGCGTCCATTCCTGCTCAGGGTCCATTCTCAGCAGGTTGAATCCGACGTCGTTGTCCTTGCCCACCACGTTGGTCCAGCGGTGGTGCGAGTCGTTGTGGGTGTGCTGCCAGGCGCGGGAGGGGGTGACGAAGTCCCACTCCCAGGTCGTGGAGTGGATGTCCGGGTCCCGCATCCAGTCCCACTGGCCGTGCAGGACGTTGTGCCCGATTTCCATGTTTTCGAGGATCTTGGCCAGGCTAAGCAGTGCGATGCCGGTGACCCAGGCGGCTTTGTTCTTGCTGACCAGCAGCGCGGCGCGACCGGAAATTTCCAAGCCCCGCTGTATCTTGATCAGGCGGCGAATGTACGCGGCGTCAGCAGCACCCCGTGTAGCGAGGATGCCGTCGCGGATGGCGTCGAGCTCGCGGCCCAGCTCAGCGACCTGCTCGTCCGAGAGATGCGCCGCGGACGGGGGCCGGCGTGTCGGGCCGCCGGACTCGGCGAGAGCGCCCGGGCGGATTTTCACCCGACCCGGCCCCTTCTTCGTGGAGTTACCGTCTTCCACGGCATCCCCGGAATATCCAGGTTTGTTGGTAACTACGGTCATGCGGTGGTGCTCCTCCTAGGTCAAGGTTCACGGGCCCGGCTTCTGCCGAAAGCCCCTGCTGGATTGGTTGTTCCGGCTGGCCCGTCGTAGGGACCAGCCCTAGTTAGCGGTCACTAAGGTTTAACCCGGGACTGCTCCATCTGGGCGGTCGCTGCCGTCCGGAACGAAGAGCCATGGCGGCATGAAGCTGATCAGTTCACGTGCAAGGTCGTGGGCGGTATCAGGCTGGCCTGTCCTGAAGGCGTGCATTACTCCACTCACGATCAGCCCGGCAAACGAGCTCGCCATGAGATCGATTCGCGCGTCGGGCCATTGCGGTCGGGCGATCACCATGATCGGGCGGCAGCCCCGCGCGAACCCTTGGATGGCTCTCGCAACGGTGCCACTGGCGCGCTCGGAGAGCAGCAGGTGCTCGTAGAGCTCCCGGTTCTCGAAGACCGTCTGAAGAATGAGCTCCAATGCGAACTCGGAGACAGCTGGCCCGTCGGCGCCGTGCACGGTCCGGGCCTCAACATCGAGGGCAGCAATCCTGACCACCAGGTCATCAAGGACGAATAACGCGAGCTCCTCGACGCTGGCGAACTGCTCATAGAACCCACTCCGGCTCAGCCCCGCCTCACGCGCGATACGGGTCACGGAGGCGGCGCCGAAGCCTTCCGCCTTGACTACCCTCGTCAGCGCCTCCACCAGAAGGCGTTGCGACGCCATTGCTCGAGGATCATTCGATCCTCTCCGCGTCACCCGGGTCTGACTACGTCCGTACTGTGCCATGAACCCATCCTAGGGGAGTTACAGCACACATGTGCAGTAACTAGGCGTAAAGAAGTCCGATTGCCCTGCCGGCGTTCTGTTTCGGGCAATTAGGTCTGACGGGGAGGAGGTATCGCGGGCCTTTTGTTTGTTGCCTAGTCAGGCCCCTCTGAACTGCCGTAGGAAGTGTTGACGGCATGAAGTTCGCGCAGAAGCTTTGGCCTTCAAAGCGACTCTCCTGCTTTTAATGCTGATACCGGATAGTGCCACAGGAGTTTCATGCAGGTGGAGGGATACTCATGCCGCCCATGCGGCGACTACAGGATGAAGCAGATCTAGGCGGAGGGCCAGCCGGTGTAGGCTTCGGCGAGGTAGGCCTGGCCATGGCGGGAGGACACCACGGAGTTAAGTTCGCCGAGCTGGCGCGCCCGGGAGAAGTCATCGGCGTCGACCGGGGTGTGCAGCATGGACGTCATCCAGTAGGAGAACTGCTGCGCTTTCCACACGCGCTCCAGGGCGCGGTCGCTGTAGGAATCCAGAAGCGCCGTGGAGCCGGTGCTGTAGTAGCCGTCCAGGCCTTCGAAGAGCACCTTGACGTCGTGGATGGCAAGGTTCAGGCCCTTGGCACCGGTCGGCGGCACGGTATGCGCTGCGTCCCCCGCCAGGAACAGCTTGCCGTGCCGCATCGGTGTGTGTACGAAGCTGCGGAACTTCAGGACCATCTTGTCAATGACCGGCCCCTCTTTCAGCTCGAAACCGTTGCCGTTGACCCGGCTCCGGAACGCCTCCCAGATGCGCTCCTCGCTCCAGTCGTTCACGTCCTCGTTCGGGTCACACTGGAAGTACATCCGCTGCACCGTCTCGGTGCGCTGGCTGATCAACGCGAAGCCGTTCTCCGAATTGGCGTAAATCAGCTCATCCGAGCTGCGGGGAGCCTCCGCAAGGATTCCGAACCAGGCAAACGGGTACTCATGGAAGTACCACTTGCGCTGCGCCTCCGGGATCTGGAAGCGGCAGTGGCTGCGGGAGCCATCCGCGCCGGCAACGAAATCGGCCTGCAGTTCATAGTCAACACCGTCGGCATCGGTGAACCAGACCTTGGGCGAACCTTCCAGATCATGAACAGTGGTGTCCGTGACGCTATACCGGACATCACCCCCGTCGTCCTCCCGCCGCGCCGCCAGGTCCATGAAAACGTCGGTCTGCGGGTAGAGCCAGACCGACTCCCCCACCAGTTCCTTGAAGTCGATACGGTGGCTTTCGCCATTGAAGCGCAGCTCAATGCCGTCGTGCCGATCACCTTCGCGCAGCACGCGGTCCGAAACGCCGCTGTTGACCAGCATGTTCACGGTTCCATGCTCGAGGATGCCGGCGCGGACCGTCTCGGAGATCTCCCGGCGGCTGCGGATTTCGATGACGGTTGATGCAATGCCGGCCTTGGCCAGCAGGTGGGAAAGCATGAGGCCGGCCGGGCCGGCGCCCATGATAGCGACCTGCGTTTTGATGGTTTTGCGTGCTGCCACGATATTCCTCGCTTCGTTGCGGGCCCTCGGCATCAATACGGCGGGCTGATGTTGATTCTGCCCAACAGTGCGTCGGGTTGCCTGTTTGGCGTTATATGGAATGGGAGTTGGGGGGACACCTTGGGTTTAGCTGGCGTGCAGTCCCCCGGGGGCCGGACGGAGCCGGAACGTGCTATGCGCGGCGGTGGATGGACTTGTAGCTTAGGTAGGCGTTCAGGCCTTCTTTCCCGTACTCGGTACCCAGGCCGGAGTTGTGCCGGCCGCCGAAGGGTGCGGCATGGTTGGAGGCGAAGAAGTTGATGCCTACGGACCCGGTGTCCATCCGATCAGCAACAGCGAGGGCAGCTTCAGAGTCCGCCCCGAAAACCAATCCGCCTAAACCGAACTCGGTGTTGTTTGCCAGCGCCACTGCCTCGTCGACGTCGTTGTATTTAAGGATGCAGATTACCGGGCCGAAGATCTCCTCGCGGGATATCCGCATCTCGGGCGTGACGTCGGCGAACACGGTGGGTTCCACGAAGTACCCCTTTTCCAGGCCGCCGCCCAGAGAGGGTGCACGTCCTCCGGTTGTGGCCCGGGCGCCT
This sequence comes from Arthrobacter sp. Y3221159, assembly GCF_059089885.1. Classification (NCBI taxonomy): domain Bacteria; kingdom Bacillati; phylum Actinomycetota; class Actinomycetes; order Micrococcales; family Micrococcaceae; genus Arthrobacter; species Arthrobacter sp. Y3221159. Next base: position 217,121 of record NZ_JBNHFC010000004.1, on the reverse strand, counting down.
TCTGCGAGTCCGGATTCAATGTATTCCAGCACGGTCCGGTATTGGGCTTCGGTGGCGCACGGCCCGAACACGGTGTCCGGGTCCAGAGGGTCCCCTTGCTTTCCGGCGGCGATTGTAGACGTGACCATGTCCACGACTTCCTGGTAGCGGTTTGCCGGAGCCAGGATGCGGGTGGAGATGTAGCAGGTTTGCCCTGTGTTGCGCATGCAGGAGCGGATCAGCACCTTGGACATGGCATCCAGGTCGGCGTCCGGAAGCACGATGGCGCTGGATTTGCCACCGAGCTCCAGGGTGACGGGGCGCAACAGTTCCCCGCAGGCCGCAGCGATTTTCCGGCCCACCGGCGTGGAGCCGGTGAAGGCGACCTTGTTTACACCAGGGTGCTTTACCAGCGTGTCTCCGAGCCGCCCGGATCCTGTGACCAGATTAACGACGCCTGCCGGAACGCCGGCGGCGGCCACTGCGTCGATGATGACACGGAAAGACAGCGGGGTGGGTGAGGCGGGTTTGATCACGACGGTGCAGCCTGCCAGCAGCGCAGGTGCGAGCTTGATGACCACCAGGTTGATGGGGTAGTTCCACGGCGCGATCAGAGCGCACACTCCCACAGGGTCGCGCCGTACGACGGATTCCCCGCCGCCTGTTGGGAAGGGGCGGACGTCCTCGTATTCCAGGTACTGGGCGAGTGTGGCGAAGTAGCGGAGAATGCCCGCGGCGTTGGCCGCCGCGCCGGCGGACTCGGCTACCGGAGATCCGTTTTCCCGCGAGTTGGTCAGCGAGAGTTCCTCGGCCCGCTTTTCGACTTCCTCCGCAATCCGGACCAGGTAGGCGGCACGTTCCGACGGAGTCAACCGGGGCCACTTTCCTTGGAACGCCCGCTGGGCGGAGCCGACGGCGGCATCAACGTCTTCGGGAGTTCCGTCTGGTACTGATCCCCAGACTTGGCCAGTGGCGGGGTCGGTGACCGGATTGCGTCCGGTGCCGCGGGCCGGGGTCCAGGCTCCGTCTACGAAGATGTCGTCCACATGGGTGTACGGCAGGGTCAGGCCCGCCCGGACGGCAAGGGCTGGAACGTCGTGCGTGGCTGCGGTCATCGGATGACTCCTGTCTTGAGCAGGGCGTTGGAACGGTTGAGGTCGGCGGTGGCCATATCCACGGCGGCCTGGGTGATGAGTTCGGGCACGATCTCGATGGCGAGCCTGTCGGTGTAAGTGGCCGGATCCATGCCGAACCACGATGAGGCCAGCGCGATGCCTGCGTGGTCGAACCGCCACAGCCTGTCAGCATCGCGCATCAGTGCATCCTCCAGCGAACGGGCCTCCAGGCGCGTGTCGTGCCCGTCGATAATGTCACACACGCGTTCGACGAAAGCCCGAGAATAGTCCAGCCCAGGGAGCACCCGGCGTGCCACGTTGCAGCCCTGCACCTCGTGTTCAAACCGGATGGCCGCCTTGCGCCAGTCTCCGGCGAAACCCTCGGAAATGATGCGGGATTCATCAACGTAGGCCCAGCCTGTGTCATGCAGCAGGGTGGCAACCCGCACCAGTTCGGCATCGGCGTCGGGGTACGCCCGGCACAGCCGTTCGGCGAAAGCCAGCGAGATCGGCAGGTGGATGTCGTTGCCGCGGGTCCGGGTCTCGTGGACAACGGCCTTCCAGAGCGCGTCGAGTTCTTCAAGGGCGGCCGGCGTGGTGCTGATGGGGGTGGTGTCCACCGGGCCGGGCGCCGGGACTGGCCGGACGCCGTATTCGGCGGCGAAGGCCTGGGCCAGCTCGTCGGTTTCAGCGGTGGGGCCGGCCGAGGCGACCGGAGTCTTGGGGGTGCTCATAGTGCTCCTTGGGGTGGGCCTGCCTGGCGGCTAGCTGTCCGTGGTGATGGTCTTGAGAGGTGTGGCGGTGTCGGCAGCGGCGCCGGCGGGGATGTTCTGTCCTTTGGCCAGTGCATTCTTCACGGCCATGAAGTCCAGTGGCGCATTGACGCAGTCAGCGGCGATGATCTGGCCTTGCCGGTAGTAAAGGACGGTGAACTTTCCGCGTTCCCCGTCATGCCGGATCACGGTCTGGTCGTAACCGTTGCAGAGGCCCGCGATCTGCAGCTTCAGATCGGCCTGGTTGGACCAGAACCAGGGGATCCCGGCGTACTCCTCGCGCCTGCCCATCAGCGAGTAGGCGGCCACCTTGGCATGCTCGATGGCGTTGTTGACGCTTTCCAGCCTGATCCGCTCACCCGGCTCCGAACCGGGGACCGGGTTGGGCATGTTGGCCACGTCCCCCACCGCAACGGTGGTGCCGTCAGAGGCCAGGGCGAACCGGTCCACCACCACCCCGTTGTCCACTTCCAGGCCCAGCTGTTCGGCCAGGTCGGTGTTGGGGATGACGCCGATGCCGATCAGCACAATCTGCGCTGGCAGCACCGTGCCGTCCTGGAGCTCGACGGCGGCAACTTTCGTGCCGGTGTCATTCGCAGTGAAGCGGGCAGCACTGGTGTTGAGCCGGATGTCCAGGCCGCGGGAGCGGTGGGCCTGCAGGAAGTACTCGGCAGTCTCCTCCCCCACTGCCCGGCCCACCAGCCGCGGACCGAACTCGAGCACGGTGACATTCTTGCCCATTTTCTGCAGGCTGGACGCGGCCTCCAGGCCGATGAACCCGCCGCCGATCACCACCACATCCGTGGCCTCACCCACCCGGGCCTTCAGCGCCAGGGCGTCGTCGGCGTTGCGCAGGTACAGCACGCCGTCGAGGGCCCCGCCGTCTATCTCCAGCTTGCGGGCGCGTGCACCGACGGTCAGAGCCAGCCGTTTGAAGGGGAACTGCCGGCCGGAGGACGCATGCGCCACCCCGGAACCGTCCGCTTCCTTGTCGATTCGGACGATGTATTCGCCTTTGACCAGGTCCACGTTGTGTTCCGCCCAGTACTCGTTGGAGCGGAATATCAGGGACTCGCTCTCGACCGTTCCTTGGAGGAATTCCTTGGACAGTGCGGGTCGCTGGTATGGGCGGTGGTCCTCGTCTCCCAACAGTGTGATGTGTTCGTCGAAGCCGAGGGCGCGCAGGGACACCGCAAGCTGAACGCCGGACTGGCTCGCGCCGATGATTAGCAGGCCGGTCCGGGTGCGGGTTTCGCTGCCGGATGCGTTCCGTTCCGCCGCCATGGTGGTGCCCATCTTTACACCTGCGTTTCCGGGGTGGTGATGAAAAGTTCGGAGCTTTCGGTGAGACGGAGCTGGCAGGACAGCCGGGAGTTCTCCTCGCGGTCCACGGCGGTGCCATAGAGCATCTCGTCCTCCATGTCCTCCATCGGCGGAAGCTGCTCGAGGCAGTCCTCCCGGACGAAGACGTGGCAGGTGGCGCAGGACAACGAGCCGCCGCACTCGGCGACGATTCCGGGAACGCCGTTGCGCACCGCGGTTTCCATGACCGAGTCGCCGGGATTGCCTTGGACGTCGCGGACAACGCCTTCGGCGTCAGTGAAATGAACCGTTGGCATGTGGCTCTCCTTGGGGTTGAAGTCGGTTTTCTTGGAGGTGGGGGGCTAGATGAACTGCCGGCCGCCGTCGACCACCATGGTTTGGCCGGTGTAATACGAGCTGTCGGGTCCGGCGAGAAACAGCGCGGCTCCCACGATGTCCTCGGGCTGGCTGGCGCGTTTAATCGCACCGCGGTCCACGCCGTAGTTCTCAGCGTTCTCCATCAGCCCGTAGCTGGCCTCCGTGAGCGTGAAACCGGGGGCGATCGCGTTGACCGTGATCCCCCGCCGGCCCAGTTCCTTGGCCATGACCCGGGTCAGGGCCACCACGCCACCCTTGGAGGCGACGTAGTGCAGCCACTGCTCGGAGCCGCTGAAAATGGTGGCGCTGGAGAGGTTAATGACGCGCCCGCCCTGCGGCAGATATGGACTCGCGGCGCGGGTCACCAGCCAGGGGCCCTTGAGGTTTACGTTCATCACCAGGTCCCATTCCGCCGGGTCGATGTCCTCAAACGGGCTGCGTGTCACGCCTGCATACACCGCGGCGTTGTTAACCACGACGTCGATGCTCCCGTTCCCGAACTCCGCGCAGCTTTTCGCCAGGTTCTCGGTGGAGTCGACACTGGTGACGTCCGCGGAGAAGGCAGCCGCGTCGGCGCCGCTTTCGCGGACGAGTTTCGCCGTCTGTTCAGCGCCCTCGAGGTTGATGTCAGCTACTGCCACACGGTATCCGCGGCCGGCAAAGCCGATCGCAAACGCCCTGCCCAGCCCGCCGGCGGCACCGGTGATGAGGACGGTTTTTCCCGCTTCTTGCCCGGTTGCGGGCACTGTCTCTTCAGACATGGCTGTGGCTGTGGGCGGCCCCGGGGCCGGTGGCCAGCAGCTCGTCCTCGGCACCAAGGATTTCGACCGTGCCCTTGGTTCCGTCCACGCGCAGCCGCTGGCCGGTTTTGATGGTGGTCGAGGCGGATCCGGTGCCGGTGACGGCCGGAAGTCCGTACTCGCGGCACACGATCGCGGCGTGGCTCATCATTCCGCCGATGTCGGTGACTGTAGCCTTGATCTTGCCGAAGATCGGGCCCCAGGACGGTGCGGTGACCGTTGCAACCAGGATCTCGCCCTGCCGGACCTCGGAGAGCTGGTCTGCGTCGGTGACGACGCGGGCCAGGCCTTCCACCACGCCGGGTGACGCGGCCATGCCGCGCAGGCCGCCGCCTTCAACCGCTTCGCCGGCACCCAGCCATTGCTGGACCTGCTCGGTGGTGATGCCCCACAGCATCCGGGTGAACGGTTCGGTGAGGGATTCCGGCGGGGTGTTCAGGGCAGGGGCGGGGCGGGCTGTCTTGAGGGCGTCCACGATGCCACGGCGGCGCTCGACCTCTTCGGGCCAATAGTCCGGGCCGATAGGCTTGGCGCCAACTCCCCAGCCGGTGACCAGGTCAAAGAGCGCGTCGCGGACCTCGTTGCGGCCCAGGTACAGCAGGTCGTCCGGCTCGGTCCAGAAGCCTTCCGCCTGCATCATGCGGGACAGCTCGCGGATCTTGCGCCAGAAGACACCCATGGTCCAGTGCTCGATGTAAAAGTTATGGTTCTCCACGTACGGGTAGGCGGTGGCGGCAAGCCCGCGCTTGGCGTCGAAAATCGCCTGGTTTTCGCCTTCCAGCAGGTCGCGGTATTCCTCGATGATGCGGTCGCGTTCGGCGATAAGGGCTTCCACGGGGCGCATGATTTCCTGGCCTTCGTCCACGCGGCGGATGTAGTCCGCGATGTAGCCCAGCGGAATTTCCTGGTGCTCATTCCAGTACTTGTCGTGGCCGTAGAAGCCGTTGCCGACGGTGAAGTTGAACCACGGGTCCTTGGCCCCCTCGTACTGGGCCATCCACTCTTCCCCACCGGAAGCGGAGGCAATGGCACCCAAGGTAGCGTTCACGTCGTCGGTGTTTCCGAAGTGGGCCTGCAGCCCGAGTTCCACGGCGAGCTTGGCCAGCTGCTTGAGCTCGTCGTCCGGGCGGAACAGTTCCATGTCGACGCCCTGCACCATGGTGGCGATCGACTGGTCCGGAACGTTGGGGAAAACCTGCTTGCAGAAGTTGAAGAAGTCCAGGTAGGCGATGTAGCCGAGGTTCAGGAACTCGAAGTGGTACTGCCAGTTCTGGTAGGCAAGCTGGATGAGGCGGTCGTAGCTTTCCAGCAGCTTCTCCGAACCGTCCTTGCCCTTGCCCGCAACGATGTCCTCCATGGGGACGAGTGCCGGGAGCTTGGGGAAGGAGATGGTCTCCATCTCCGCGATGGTGCCCTTGACCTTGACGTGCCACTCCTTGAGCAGCTGTTCCCAGTTCTGGAAGTAGTGGCCCACCCGCTGCTCAAACAGGGGCACGCGGGCTGCGATCTGGTCCTCAGGCACGGGGATGGGCGACATGTAGAGGTAGCCAAGGTGGATGCGGAACTCGATGCCGTTGGCGTTGGGGATCAGCAGGTGCCGGGCGTTGTACTGGCCCAGGCATTTCACCGCGAATTCGCCGCCGATGGTCTCAAAAGGCTTGAAAACCGTGGGCCAGTGCTGGCTGTCGCAAAACCAGAACTTGGCGTCTTCCTGCTCCTTGAGCTTGTCCTGGAAGACCAGATAGTAGGGGTAGATCTTTTCCCAGCCCTCGGCCCCGGCGGGGACCGGAAGCTCGGAGGGTTTGGGGAAGGACTTGAGGGACATGGCGGTCCTTTCAATGGGGCTCGGCGTTGAGCCTTGGTGTGTGGAGCTTGGCCTGAGGAGCTCGAGGAGCTTCGGTGGGGCTTTGTGGAGTGCTTAGACGGGGGGCTTGAACAGGGAGGCGGTGATGCTGCCGAGGCTGAAGCCGCCGGTGGCTGGGGTGGGGCTGGAGAGTCCGCCGTAGTAGCCGCCGGTGGTGGCCGTGGGCTGTGCGGCCGGTTTAGAGGAGTGCACGGTCTCGGGACGGCTCTGCAGCAGCAGGAGGTTTTCGCCGTCTGGCAGGTCCGAATCCAGGGCCCATTCGATGTCCTGCGGGCACTTGTAGTGCTTCTCGGCCCGCTTGGCCATCTGGGCGACCGCGGTGAGTTCCGCGTCGGTGAGGCTGCGGCGGCCGCGGCGGTAGGCGTCGACCTCGCGTTCAGTGAGGCGCTTGGCGCCGAGGTCGGGAACCAGTTCGGCGTGCTTGTCGCCGAGGTGTTCGTTCACGACGGCGAGCGTGACCTTGTCCAAGACGATGTTGTCCGGCGTGACCTGGCCTGAGACGACCATTTCGCCCACACCGTAGGAGGAATCGATGGTGATTTTTGAACGGTCACCGTTGGTGGGATCCATGGTGATGGCGACGCCGGAAACGCGGGAGTTGACCATCTTCTGCACCACGACGGCCATGGAGAGGCCCTCGTTGAGGATGCTGTTCTTCAACCTGTAAATAATGGCGCGCGAAGTGTAGAGGGACGCCCAGCACTGGCGGATGTGTTCAGTGACAGCCTTGGCGCCGTCGAGCCAGAGGTAGGTGTCCTGCTGCCCGGCGAAGGAGGCGTCCGGGAGGTCTTCCGCCGTGGCGCTGGAGCGGACGGCCACTGGGACGGGGGCGTCGAAGCGGGACATTAATGACTCGTAGGCCGTGATGGTCGGGTCGCGCAGGGCCTGGGGCACCGGGCGGGAGCAGATGTCCTCGCGGATGATGGCGGAGACCTTGTCCACCTGGGCGGTGTTCTCTGGGTCCAGGTCGGCGAGCAGCTGGTTGATTTTCGCTGTGATGCCGGCCTCGTCCATAAAGGCATCGAACTGGGCGGTGGTGACAACAAAGCCCGGCGGGACGGGCATGCCCGCGGAGGTCATGGTGACCAGGGAAGCGCCCTTGCCGCCGAGGTATTCCAGTTTCGGCTCGATCCCGCCGTCGAAAAACTGGATGTAGTCGTTGCTTTCCATGGTTTTAGCCCTTCCAGGTGACGGGGACGGTTTCGGGGACGCGGAAGGAGAGGTTTTCGCGAAAGTCGATGGATTCAGGGTCCTCCAGCTGCAGCGCCGGGGCGAGCCGGGCCACCTCCTCGAGTGCGATTTTGGCTTGGAGTTTGGCGAGCATGTTGCCCAGGCAGTAGTGGATGCCGAAACCGAAGGAGAGGTGCTCGCGGGCGTTGGGGCGGGTGATATCGAAGTCCTCGCCGGCTTCGAACTTGTTCTCGTCACGGTTTGCGGAGCCCATCAGCAGGAGCAACTGGGCACCTTCCTCGATGGGGACGCCGCCCACCTCGGTGTCTTTGAGGGCCTTGCGGCGCCAGCCGACGATCGATCCTGCGTAACGGAGGACCTCGTCGATCGCTGCCGGGATCTTTTTGGGATCTTCCACCAGCTGCTGCCACTGTTCGGGCCGTACAAGGAGTTCGCGCAGGGCGTTGGAGATGAGCGTGGTGGTGGTTTCGTGGCCGGCGAACAGGAGGCTGTAGAGGACGGAGGCGATCTCGTGGTCGGAGATTTCCGCCCCGTCCTGCTGTGCCTTGACCAGGTCTGCGGTGAGGTTGTCGCCGCCGTCCTGGTGGGCCACCCGGACCAGACGGAGGCATTCCTGCCAGTACTCCACCAGGTTGTGAGCGTGCGGGATCTGCTCCTCATCGCTGAGGTCTCCCCAGGTCATGGCTGCACGCGAGTCACTCCAGCGCTTGAACGTGTCCACCTGGGAAACGTCCGCGCCGATCAGGGTCAGGATGGTGATGGTGGGAACGTCATAGGCAAGGTCGCGGACCAGGTCGCCCTGGCCTTCGGGGCGGGTCAGCATCTTTTCGATCAACGCCACCACGTTCTGCCGGATGAAGGGTTCCAGCGCCTTGTAGCGGCGGGGGGTGAAGGCCTTCTGCACTACGGCGCGGATCCGGGTGTGCTCCGGGGGTCGACGGGCCGATAGGCCTGAATAGGCGGTAAACCCACCGTCTTCCATGATCTTTTTAGCAGCGGGGCCCCGTTCCCGGACCGGCGCCTGGGCATTGTCGCTCGAGAAGGTCTCCCAGTCCCCGAAGACAGCCTTGACGTCGTCATAGCGGGAGACAACGTAGAGGCCGACGCGCTCATCGAACATGACGGGCTGTTCCGCCCGGAGTTTGGCGTAGGCCGGGAAGGGATCCTTCATCTGGAACGGCTCGTAGCCGTGGTGCCCGGCGGGGGCTTCGGCGCCGTACCCGAAGGGACAGCGCCCGGCCGTTTCTGTCGACGATGACATCTGGACTCCTGGTGGTTTGGTTCCGCCGGCAGCGTCAGGCACGGCGGCGGTTTCTACTCACCAGTGTGTCCCTCATCACCGCGACGTGACAGGGAATGCTTCCACTGAGTAGAAGCCAATGCGTTCTTGCCCTGGTCTTCCCGGCAGAAGTTCCGGTCAGTCCTTTGGTACGTTCTGATTCCCGAGCAGGGTCTCGAGCGGGATCCGGGCGGTGGCGCGCTCGATCTGGGCGGAAATTCCCTTCAGCACCGGCAGGTGCCGGGTCATCGTGGCAGCCTGGCTGGTGGGCAGCACCAGGCCGATTGACGCCCCGATCCTTCCGGTGTGGAACACCGGGACGGCGATGGAGCAGGAACCTAGCCGCACCTCCTCCAGGGTGGTGGCATATCCCTGCTCACGAATTTGGACAAGTTCCTCGGCCAGCCGCTTGGGGTCAATGTGAGTGTGCGCGGTGTGTCGCTCCAGCTGCCGGTTCAGGTAAGCGTCGCGGACCCAGTCCTCGTCAAAGGCGAGGATGACCTTTCCGACAGCGGTCGCGTGCATCGGGAGCCTGCCACCGACGCGGGAGGCGCGCGGGACTCTCCTGGAGCTGTAGACGCGGTCGATGTAGAGCACCTCATGGCCGGCCCTGACGGCAAGGTGTGCGGTTTCACCCGTCAGGGAGAACAGATCCTGGACGTAGGGGCGGGCTGCGTCGCGCAGCTGCCGCCCGGTGTTCTGGGCTAGCTCCCACAGCCGGATGCCCGGCTGGTAGCGCCCGTTTGGCTCGCGCGAAAAGAAGCCCCATTCCGTCAGTTCATTGACGAGTCTGTGAGTCGTGCTCAAGGGCAGGCCGGACTTCGCTGCGATGTCGGTCAGGCTCAAGGCCCCGCGCGATTTCTCGAATGCCTCCAAAATGGCCAGAACCTTGGATGTCACAGTCCGGCCTGGTTCGCGGCTGCCGCCGGCCATCGCGACTCCTTATCCGCTGTGTGTCCACTGCAAACCGCCTCCCGGCAGTTCCATCAGAGTCTAGTCTGCGCTCAGCAGTGCCTGTCGTTGAGGCCACAACGTGACGGACTCCAGCGCTGACAGCGCGCTGGCCATCGCTTTCGCTTCCTCAGTGAAGAGGTAACCATGGACTCGCTGGCTGCACAGCCGCAGGGCCTGATTCCGGTCCAGCCCGAACCAGTCCATGACGGTGTCAACGCCGTGCGGGCTGAGCCGCCAGGCCTTGTCCGCGTCCTTCACGATCGCGTCCTCTATAGAGAGCGCAGTCCGCCGGGAGTCGTGACCGTCGATGATGACAAGAATCTCAGGGACCTTCGAGGCGTCATAACCTGTCCGCACCAAGATGTCGGCAGCCAGTCTGGCGCCTTCCTTTTCGTGGAGAAGGACCAGATCCGGCCTTCCGCCCCCTGGAGCAATGGCCTGCAGAACCTCCTCCGGCGGCACCTCGGACCACCCCACGTCGTGGAGCATTATGGCCGGGAGGACGATGGCAGGGTCGGCCTCGGGGTGCGATTCCAGCAAGGCACAGGCGAGACCAAGTGCGTACAGTGTGTGCGCGTCGTTGTCTCGCACACGAAGCAAAGGCGCTGCAAGCTCCCACATTGCAACGAGAGCAGGATCCAGGGTGATTACACCTTCTGGTTCCGCCTCAATGTAAGTCAAGACATCCCGCCCGTAATGGTTCGCCGTCGCCTGCAACTTAGTCATGCTGCAACAATGCGTCGTCGCCTACGCTCACGGCAACCGAAAACAACCACTGAGTGGAAGCCACCAGGGGCCAGAGACCCCGGGTGCGAAAAAATGACTTCATCCCGTCCCGGATCATTGGCTCGGCCGCGACCAGAGGGACCGCTCGGGGCGAACGGGGTCCTGCTGGTCTTTGGCCTGAATCGGCTGGGAAGGTTCCACCGACCGCCCTCTACGTCGCAGTGATCCGCACCGGTAGGGACATACTTCTCACGCAAACGCTCGATGGCCTCACCCAGCGAGATGGTCCACTCCTTCGGCATCGCCTTGTTCACCAGGCGCCAGCCCAGCGTCGTAGACGCCAGCGTCATGTCCCCCGCGGGGTACGGTTTCTCCGTCTTGGGCAGCACCCAGGGCGCGCGGGACATCGATTCTGCCCCGCCCACCAGCACCAACTCCGCATCACCGGCGTTAATTTGGCGCGAAGCGATAATCGCCGCATCCAGCGAGGACTTGCCAAGCGGTCTTGAACGCGTTGGCCGACGGGACCCCGCAGTAAATGGCGGTCTGCAGCAGGATCTCCTTGATCTCGTCCCTACTCAGGCCGTTGGTGAGGGCCGCGCGGACGTGGATGGCCAGCTCGTCCCAGTGCCCCTGCGCCACCATCGCGGTGAGGGTCACGGCGGAACGCATCTGCCGGGACAGGCCCAAGCTCCTTAGCGTGTTGCGTGATTTGCTGATGTCTGTCAGCGGGTGGCATGTTCCCCTGATTCGGCTTTCAGCCAGAGCGGCAGCGCCGGCACGTAGGCAGCCAATGCTTCGAAGGCCCCCTGCTCTGTGTACGGGGTGGTAACTGCTGCAACGTAGCGGTCGGGCCGCACCACAATGGTCATGCCGCTGCCTGCAGCAGCCGCGAAAGCGCCGCTGGTGTCGGTTACGCCGATCAGCGCGGGGTGGTGGCCGCTGTCGTCGTTCTTCGCGGGTCCGTTGCTATCAGTACCCAGCCGCTTGACCTCAATGGGCGCACTACGATCATGGGGGAAGTGCAGCAGTGCCCAGCCCGAACCGAGGAGGGTATCCAGTGGGACGGCGCTTCCGGTGGACAGCCTGACCTGCGGCTGGGACAGGGAACGGCCCACCAGCATGGCTGCCCACTTTGGAGCTTCAGTGCTCAGGTGAGCCACGCATCCTTCGGTGAAGTACGGCTGTTTGAGGAACTTCATACCGGCTAGCCATGCCTTGGCAGCGGGAACGATGCCGGAGGCGGTAATGGCGGCATCACGGATGGCAGTGAGCGCCGGGTTGACGTTCATCACCACTTTGCCGATCCTGTGGGACAGGCGCACCATGTCCACCGCGTGCGGACGCCGCTCCGTCTGGTAGGTGTCCACCAGGGCGTCAGTGCCGGTCCCGCGCACGTGCGCGGCGATCTTCCATGTGAGGTTGGCGGCGTCGCGGATGCCGGCGTTGAGGGCCTGGCCGGCAAACGGGGGCATCATGTGGGCCGAGTCGCCTGCGAGGAGCACGTGCCCCACGCGGTAACTTAGGGCAACGCGCTGGTGCGCAACGTAGACCGCCGCCCGGCGGATATCGGCCGCAGCAATCTCTTGGAACGGCGCGATGAGCCTGATGATGGTTTCCGGAGACGTCATCTCCGCCGCATCCTCACCGGGCAGGAGCATGAACTCGTAGCGGCGGCGTCCGTGGACTCCGGGGACCACCACGACGGGGCGTGTCCCGTTGCAGTGGAATTCGGAAAACCGCTCCGGTTCGCCCGGGGTATTGATGATGTCCACCACGATCCATTTCTGGGTCTGGGTGGAACCTTCCATAGGGATGCCGAGCTGGGAGCGGACCGGACTGCGGCCGCCGTCGCACGCCACCACCCATTTGGAGCGGACGGTGTACCTGCCCTCGCCGTCGATCAGTACCGTCTCTACATGCTCGGGGCCGTCCGTGATGCGGAACGCTTCGGTGGTGAAGCGGATGTCGATCGACGGACGGCTCCGGGCGGCTTCTAGCAGCAGTGATTCCATGACGGGCTGGTCGAACTGGGACTTGCCGGGGTGGCCTAGCCGCGGGGCGGCCGGGTGGACCTCCGCCAGCAGCTGTTTCCTCCGGCCGTAGTAGCGGGCGCCGGTGTCCATAAGCATTTCAGGTGCCAACCGGTCCAGGATCCCGATCTGCTGCATAACGCGCAGGGTCTCGTCGGTGACGCTGATGGCCCGCGGTTCGTCGCTGGTACCGGCATGACGTTCAACGAGCATCACGTTAACGCCCTGGTCCGCCAGCAGGTTCGCCGTGGCCAGGCCGATGGGGCCTGCGCCGATGACAAGTACGTCGGTTTCGATGATTGTGTCCATGCCGATGTGGGTTCCGTTCCTATAAGGGTGCAGGCTGGGCGGGAGCAGGGCAGGTCAGGGGACGAGTTCCACCGTGTTTTTCAGGGTCCCCAGACCGGTGATTTCCACTTCCACCACGTCACCTGCCGAGAGGAGCCCGGACGGTTCCATGAACAGGCCCACACCGCCGGGTGTGCCGGTGACGATCACATCTCCGGGCGAGAGCCTGGTGAAGCCGGTGACATAGGCGATCAGCTGCGGAATGGTGAAGTACAGGTCGGCAACGGAGGCCTTCTGGCGGATGTCACCGTTGACCCGGGTTTCCAGGGTGAGCTTGTTGACGTCGCCCAGCTCGGCGGCCGGGACAAGGTAGGGGCCAAACCCACCGGTGCCGGGGAAGTTCTTGCCGGGAATCCACTGGGAGGCCGCGAGCTGCCAGTCGCGAACGCTGAGGTCGTTGTAGGCAGCGTAGCCGGCAACGTAGTCGAAGGCGTCCTCCTCGGCGACGTGGAATGCTTCCTTGCCAATGACCAGGGCCATTTCGCCTTCGTAGTCGAACTTGGCGGTGGTGGCAGGCATTTGGGCAGGCTGAAGGTGGCCCATCTGGGAGTCAGCGAAGCGGGTGAAGACAGTGGGTGCCTTCTGTTCCGTCTTGCCGGATTCCTCCTGGTGGCTGCGGTAGTTCACGCCGATGCAAAGAATCTTGCCGGGATCCGTGATGGGCGGGAGGAACTCGATGTCCGCTTCCGGTCGGGACGGGGCGTTGCGGAACTCCTCGCCAACGGTGCCGAAGATGCCCTGCTCGACGGCGACGCGGAGCGTGCGGGCAAGGTTGGCTCCGCTGGGGCCAAGATCGTACGCCTGTCCGTCGGCAATGATGCCCCAAGTGGGGGAGCCGTCTGCGGATACGAAGGTTGCGTAGTTCATGTGTGGTTCCTTTCACGGCGCCGGAGCGCCCCGGGAGGTGATGTTGATTCTCTTTGGGCGGCGGCGCCGCCGGCTAAAGGGGTACATCGATACGGACAATACATTATCCTGTCTTTAGGCATTATTGCTATAGTTATGGATTGTTAGGCTATCGGCAAGGACTTGGTGACCTCCCTGGTGACCGACTGGGCGCGACTCTCCTAGGAACAACCGAGCAAGCTGGACCGCCGCGTCGTGCAGCGCGCCGGTGCGCGTCTCCGGTTTTCTCGAAAATTTCTATCTCCTAGCTGACACGGCGCCGGCAGTAGTCCACAGCTGAGGAGGCGGGATCGATCAAGAATTGTGCACTATAAGTGCCAGCCCCTCGAGAGCACGTAGTAAAGGAGAGGAACATGGCCCCAGCAATACAGTCCTTGGCACCAAGGTTCCCTCTGGCGCTGCATCTGACATTCCCCTGAATCACATTGTCATCGCCGCCGTCATCCAATGGCGGGGCAGGATTGCCCTGTTTAGAAGAAGCCGCCGCCCTAGCCACGACAGCGGCCTTTGGCACTGCATCACCGGATTTCTGGAACCCGGGGCGACACCGGAACAGCAGGCTCTTGAAGAACTCTTCGAAGAAGCGGGGCTGCGGGCCGAAGACCTCCAGGCGCTCCGTCAAGGACCGGACCTCGTGGTCACCGACCGCTTTGGAACCCCGTGGCTCATTCACACTTTCACCGCCCTAACATCCCGAAGGCGGCTGAAAATCAATTGGGAGCACGACTCCTACCGGTGGACCGATCCTCGCAAGGCGAAGCGCTTTACTAATCGCGTCACCTGGCTAGACAGCGTGCTCGATGCAACCGGTCACGGCGCCCCCGACAGTCCCGGCCCTTAACCGCGGGTTAGCTCCTAAGCTCGAAGCTAGGCCAGCGAGTGAGTCAATGAACGGAACCAGAGTCGGTGGACCCTCCGTGTCAGTTCTTGGCATGCCCGCCGACGCCGGGGCTCGATTCAGCGGCGCCATCCGCCCCTGTACAGGGCCGTTCTGCACATCCACTGTGGCCACAGCGTCCGGTCACCGGTCCGGCTGTTGAACTGGACCCGGAGCTGGTGCTTCTGCTGAGTACCTCCGGATCCACCGGTTGGCTCAACCTTGTACGCCTGTCCGCTGAATCCGATGGAAGGTCATGGTGTTCGCGGCAGCGACTAGTCTTTCTGGCCGTCCTCTTTTCGTCTCGGGAACTCTGCCTTGAAGTTTGCCCGTTTCCTGTGCGGACCCGACCCTGAGCTCCTGAGCCCGAACCCTTGACACCGATGCCTTCAACGAATCACGCTGAGACGATGGTTGGCCGTGAAAGTTTATTACATGATCCCCGTCGGACGCAGGCATAACTCGGTTCTGACCGGCGGCCACTTCAGCTGCCGGGCCGTTGGCTGAGGGCTAGAACCTTCATGACCACGTCTGGTGGCTGGCGGCCGGCCAGTCGGTCCGCGGAATATTCCGGGCTGCTTTCCAACTCCTTGCCGCAGGACTTGCTAAGAGATCTGATCCAGTCTGATCCGACGGGAAATAAGCTGTCGCCGCAGCTGCTCAATGAGCTGAAGATGCTGGCACGCACTCCGTACCTGCTGGTGGCCTGCAACTATGGCGGGACACTTTCTGCCGACGAGGGGACCTCCAAGGTGTCCTTGCAGGTCGGCAATGCCTCGATTGCCCTCCGCGCCCTGGCGTCGCTGCCCAACACGCACGCAGCGGTAATTTCAGGCCGTTCCTTGCGGGATTTGGCGGCGGTGTCTCGGCTGCCGGCCGAAGTCCACCTTGTGGGTTCGCACGGTGCCGAATTTGACATGGATTTTGTCTATGACCAGCCTGCTACCACAACGCCAATCCTGCAAGAAGTCACCGACGCCCTGGCGGAAGTAGTGAGGGCCGAAAAGGATTTCAGGATCGAGAGGATCCATCGGAAACCCGCAGGGGTGTCAGTGCGTCTGATGGGGAAACCATCGGACGTCGCTGCCCGGGTGACCGCAAAAGCGGAACGGATTGCCCGGGACCGCGGGATGTATTTCATTGTGGACGGGTCCGTCCTGGATTTGTCCCTGGTGGAGCCAGCCAAAGGCCGAGCCCTCGAACGCCTGCGATCCCAGCTGGGCATCAGCGCCACGCTCTATGCCGGGGACGGCCCCAGCGACGAGGACGCCCTCACCACACTGCGAGGTCCGGACCTGGGCCTGCGGGTCGGGCCCGGGCCCGGGAACGGACACCGGCTGCCGGATCCGGATGCTTTCGCTATGGTCCTGGCCGTGCTGTTCGAATTGCGCAGGGCCTGGCTTTTCGGCGAGGAGGCCGTGGGCCTGGAACGCCATTCGCTACTGGGGAGCGGCTCCTCCACCGCACTGGTAACCCCGGATGCGAAGATCTGTTGGATGACCCATCCGCTGCCGGATTCCGGGTCCGTGTTCGCGCACATTCTTGGCGGCGACGCGGCCGGGCATTTCAGCGTTGAGCCCGTGCAGGCATCGCGGGTGCTCGGGCAACGCTATGTGGACAGCACGATGATCGTCGAGACCCGCTGGGCGGATATAACCGTGACGGACTACCTGGAACCCTCTCCGGAAGGTCTCACCAGCCTGGTGCGGGTGCTTGCCGGCACAGGCGCGGCCAGGATCGTCTTTGCGCCACGACCGGATTACACGAACGCCCCCTTCACGATGGAGGTCCGCGGTACTGACCTGTACGTGCTCGGCACCGCCGATCCAATAATCCTGCACGCCCCTGGAGTCAGTTTCACGGTCAGAACCGATAACCGCCATGCAACCGCCACTGCAGACGTGGACCTACACAACGGGCCGGTCGTCCTGAACCTGCGCTGCGGGGACACCGGAACTTTTGTGCTCGATACCGTCGGCGAGCCAGCGCGCCGGGCCGATGTCGCGGCTAGTTCCCGGGCCTGGGTACGCAAGCTGAAGCTCCCTGCGGTCAAACCCTCGCTGGTTAAGCGTTCCGCGCTGGTGCTCCGAGCCATGGTGCACGAACCGACCGGCGGAGTGTTGGCGGCCCCCACCACCTCCCTGCCCGAGGGAATCGGCGGAATCCGTAATTGGGACTACCGGTACTGCTGGCTGCGTGACGGTTCCATGACCGTTAAAGCACTCGTGGATCTTGGTTCCACCGACGAGGCCGACGGGTTCCTGGGATGGCTAGGCCGAATTTTGCACCAGGCTCCAGGCCCGGAATGGCTACACCCGCTCTACTCCGTAACTGGGAACTCGATGGCCAGCGAGGCAACCATCGAAAGCCTGCCAGGCTATGCCGGGTCGCGCCCGGTACGGATTGGGAATGCTGCAGACCACCAAGTGCAACTGGACGTCTTTGGGCCAATAGCAGAGTTGATCCACAGTCTCAGTGAATACCACGGTCTTTTGACCGATTTCCAATGGCAACTGCTGGAGCAGATGGCCGCGGCGGTCCTGGCTCGCTGGCACGAACCAGACCACGGAATCTGGGAAGCCCGGCGGCCACCGCGCCACCACGTTTACACCAAGGTGATGTGCTGGGTCACCCTGGACCGCGCCGTACGCACCGCCGAGCGTCACGGACGGGTACTTGATCCGCTCTGGCGCACCACCGCTGCCACCATCCGAACCGAAGTCCTCCAACAAGGCTGGAACGAGGAATCCGCGTCGTACACCGTGGCCTACGACAGCCCCGACCTGGACGCGGCCGTCCTGCATATTGGCCTCTCCGGCCTGCTAGATGTAACCGATGAACGGTTCCTGAAAACAGTAGATGCCGTCGAGCGCGTACTGCGAGTAGGACCCACCGTTTTTCGGTACCGCTACGACGATGGGCTGCCCGGGTTGGAAGGCGGCTTCCACATCTGCACGACTTGGCTGATCGAGGCCTATCTCGCGGTAGGCCGCACCGATGACGCCGATGTACTGTTCGGCCAGCTTGTTAATCTCATCGGCCCCACCGGGCTGTTGCCCGAAGAATATGACCCCACAAGCGAAACGCACCTGGGCAACCACCCTCAGGCATACTCCCACCTGGGCCTGATCCGCTGCGCCCAGCTGCTGGACCGGCACCAAAGCAAAGAGAGCTGAACCCCACTCCGCAAACCCCTGGCACACCGCCACTCAAGGAACAGCGACTCATACGCCCGCCAGCGAGAGGGGAGGGTGGCTGTATCCATAGACTAGATAGATAACGTCCAGGACCAGTGGTGCCGAATCGATCTGGACATCAGCAGTACTCCGGCAGCGATCGTCGGGCGGACCCGACGGCGGCCCACCTCATTCAGTTTCAAATTGACCACGTGCTGGCCGGATGCGGCATCACCCAACTAAACGTTCTGGCGCTGCGCACCAGGACCGGACGACTCATGACACCGTCGGAACTGGCCAGTGACCTGATCCTTCCAGTACTCCGATCCGTTCCGGGCTTCGAGGAGAGCCTCATCACTTTCTTCGCCGGACCGGAACGAGAGGAGCTCAGCGTTGCTTCGCAGTTTACTCTTCCACGTGGACGCTAGGTCCCGCAGCCGAGCGGATGCTTGAACGTCTTGTCCACCGCTGTGGGCGAGGCGGGCGGACGAGGCTGATATGCACCTGGATGAGCGGTTAAGTTGCTCCCGAGGCGACGGCGGCATCCGCCGCCGAATTCTTCCCTCTCAGGCTTCGGGCTCTGCTTCATACCAGCCCACCCAGGCGGACGAAATCAATCTGATGGTGGGGGCCGCCAGTTCGGCTTCCCACAGGGCCAGGTCCTGTTTGTAGCTGAGGTGGGACAGCAGTCTCAGCTGATGTGCCAGAAAAATCATTCGGTATTTCCCTTCCAAGCGGAGTTCAGCAGCCGTTCCAGGTCCGCAGCGGTGAAGCTGCGGCGAGGCGTGAGGCGAGGTGGTCCCTCAGAATCAGTGCGGTGAGCAGGTCCCCGCCCCGAGTAGCGCTGCTGCTCGGCGACCGCCAGGGCCACTGGAATAGTGGTCCCGCTGATCTGGGCCGCGGACGGCGTCCGCTCCCCGTACTGCGCACCGATTGGCTCGAGGTCGTAGGACCGCATCATCACCGCGTAAACCACCGCGCGTTGTGCGCTGGCAGGCGGATGCCGTGGACCAGACGCTTGCTTCCTCAGCGCCGCCCCAGCCTCGGGCGAGGTTCAGGGTGGCGTCGTTGCCCTGGGCGTAGTGGCCCGCGGCGATGTTGCCCAGCGAATCGATGATCCGGCTCTTGGCCCCGGCCACGTTGGCGGCGTCGAAGGCCTCGAAGCCGGTGCCAGTGACATGCCTGGCCACGATGCCTGTCGTGTTTTCCAGGCTGCTTCCGGGGCCGGCGGCCTCCTCTGTCTGCGCCGGCATGGCGGAACCTAGACTCTGGCCCCGACGGTGATCCGGTCACCGGCGGACGCGTCAGGTTCGCCTTCGGGCCCAGCGGGGGTATCGTCGATTTCCGCGAACATGGCATGGTAGGCACCGGTCTCCCCCGCTGCCTGGGCCTTGCGGTGGTCCAGGGCGCGGGCGCGGCCGATGCTGCCGAGGTAAAAACGTTCGTAGAGTTCGATCCGGCTGCCCAGTGCCGAGCCGGCGAAGTCCCAGGCGGTGCGCATAATGCGGGCGCGTTCTTGGGCGCTGATGCCGTTGGCACCGGGGAGGTACTTTTCCAGCAGCGGGCCCAGCCGGGGATCGTGGAACGCACCGCCCGTGGGTGTTGCCAGCAGGTTGTGCGAGCCCATGGACTTGATGATGTCGTTGATCCGAATCATCCAGCCCGGCATGATGGCCCGCAGGGAGCTGATGTCGTCGTGGCAGAAGTACGCTCCGCCGCCCCAGTCCGAGGCCCGAAGTTCCGCCGAATGGATGGCCGCCCGGGTGAGCCGCAGGTAGGTGTAGATTTCACCGAGCATCGCGCCGACATCGGGCTTGCCCTCAGTCCCGGTCACCTTGGCAATCTGCGTGCACAGATCGTAGGCGAACTCCAGCTTCACGGCCGCGCGGATGGCCGTCTGCTGCTGCGTGTTGCCGGAAGCGGTGCCTGCGTTGATGGAGTTGTAGACGTCCAGGTTGCCGTCAATAAACACGCGGTCCCAAGGCACCAAGACGTCATCAAAGATGATGACGGCGTCCTGTTCGTCGAAACGTGAGGAGAACGGCTTGTCCTCCAGGGCCGCGTCCACGCCGTAGTGGTCCCGGCAAATGGCGACAACGCCGGGGGTGGCCACGGGGATAGCGAAGGAGATTGCGTATTCCTCGGAGCCTTTTTGGATGGGCACTGCCGGGTAGACGTACAGCTCATCGGCGATGGGGCCGAGGGTGGCGAGCATCTTCGCGCCCTTGACGATGAGGCCCTGCTCAGTCCGTTTCATCACGCGCAGGGTGAGTTCCTCGTTCATGCCCTGCAGTTCGCCGACGCTCTTATCGATCGCGGCGTGCACAATGGTGTGGGTCAGTGCGAGGTCCTTTTCGATGACTTCGCGCTGGTATGCCGCCAGCCGCTGGTGGTACACCGGGTCCCCGGAGCGGTCAAAGATGTCCTTGCGGACCACGTGCCCGGCCAGGACCACGTTGACGTAGTCCGGCGTGCGGCCGAGCATGCCATTGGAGTACCGGGCCAGGCGGTCGAAGGCGCGGTGGCGGCGCACTATGTCTTCCGCGTTTCTAGGCAGCGAGTGGCTGACGTTCATGGCCTCGCCGGTCTCCGGGTGGGTGCTCAGGCAGTCCGCCGCGTACTTGTGCTGGTAGTCGAAGTAGCCGGCCATGCCTTCAACCGATCCTTTAAAGGCCGGGTGCTCAAGGACGGAGATGCGCTCCGACCCCAGCCATACCTCTCGGCCGTCGTCCAGGCCCCGCTTGTACTCTGCTCCGGTGCGTGCTGTCACTTCGAACTCCTTCTCAGCTGGCGCAAGTAATTGGACGAGATAGCCCAACACTCCCCATGCAAAATGCATTCTGATGGAATATTATATAAAAAGCTGGAAATTGACAATGCCTCATCAATGTCCTTGAGCGGAATCTTCCAGGCGATCAAATCGTCGAGGTACAGGCGGCCGTGCAAGAACAACTCGACGTAGGGGGATTTCCCGGCGGATGCTGTTCGAATCCATGTACAAGCCCTGGACACGCCGCTGCAAGGCAAAAGGAGCACGCGTCCACCTCCAGGAGCGCACCCTGGGGCTACTACTGGCGGTCCTGTAGCGAAAAGGGCCGGACGCTGGTTTGCTTCACCAGCGTCCGGCCCCTTCTCCGTGATGGCTTCCGTCGCCGCAACCTGTCGGAAGCTGCTTTGGACAGGCGTTCTAAAGCGGGACAGCCGATTCGGCGACGCCGTCCGAGGCTTCCGCCCCGACCTCGCGGTACCGCCGGGGCCACACCCCCTGCTTTCCGGGCGCCAGGATGCCGTTGGGATCCAGCACGTCCTTCAGTGTCTCCTGGAGCCGACGGATGGCGTTGTTGTTGTAGTCGAAGCCGTCAGCGATGACATCCATGTAGTCCACATGGCTGCGGTAGGGCGCGTACCCGTGGCTACGGGCTGCTGCCAGCAACGCTGAGTAGAGAGCCCGTGCGCGCGCCAACTGCTCCTGGTTATCGTTTTCGAAGAAGATCATGGTCACGTGCACCATATGGCGCGGGTAGAGGTGGTAACCGATGTACAGGTCAAAGCCGAACCGGCGGTACAGCTCCTTGGCTTCTCGATAGAACGCCCACACTTCCTCCCCTCGGGCGGGAATGATGGGGGCAGCGTCGATATGCCCGCCGTTTTCCGCCGCCCATGCCACCGTGGACAAGGGCTTCAGGGTGGGCACTCCGGCCATTTGAGTGCGGTCCATGTCCGCAATGTCGTCATAGGCGACCTGTACGCCTTCGGCGCCTTCATAGAGCCTGGCTTTGACGGTAAACCCTTCAAGCCCGGCGAAGCGTTCCCGAATGATCTCAAGCCTGCGTTGGGCGAGTCCCTTGTCGCCGTAGATCGCGAACTTGGCGTTCCACTGGCCAATGCCCATTTCCTGGCGCATTTCCTCCAGACGGTCATCCGGAATGGACCCCTCCCCCTGGTACCAGCGTGACCGCGGACCGTTCATGGTGGCCGCCCGAACCACGTTGCCGCACAGGGCGTTGTTCTGAATGACGTCCTCGCGCCGGAGCTGGGTCAGGATGTCCACCAGCTTGGGCATGTCCTCCTCGCGCTCCACCACAACGTCGCCGTTGATGTACACGTCCGGCCAGGGCATCAGCCAAAGGCCGATCTTGGTGACTATGCCGAGATTTGATTGGGTGAAGATACCGTCCAGTGTGGGTCCGAATCCGCCTTTGAAGATGGGGCCGAGTTCCGTTCCGTCCATGGCCCACATTCCTGTACGCACCAGCTCACCGTCCGGCAGTATCACCTCCATACCGCAAATGGATTGCACATGGTCGCCCATCGGGGTCATGCCGTAGCCGCGGTCGAGGGCGTTGCCAAGGATCGATCCCCAGCCGAGGGCGGGAACGGACATCCAAAGCTTCAGCCCGTTTTCCTGAATGTGTTCGAAGAGGTCAAAGAAACTGACACCGGGCTCGATGACGGCGTAGTTAAGATGGTCATTCACTTCGATGATTTTGTTGAGGCGGCTCAGGTCCAGCGCTACCATGCCGCGGCTGCGCGGTTCCGGTCCCCCGTAACCTAGGTTCTTGCCCTTGGAGAAGGACCACAGCGGAACGCCGGTGTCGTTGGCGAGCCGGACCACGGCTTGGACCTCCTCCACGCTCCCAGGACGCACGCCAGGCCACTTAGCCCGCCCGGGATTGAGGGGATACGGGTCGATGTAGCCGTCTTTGGGCGTGGCACGGACAACGTTGCCGGGGCCGACAATTGCTTCTGCCTGGTCGAGGAAGGTGGCTTGGGCGTCCATTTACGTTACGTCACTTTCGGGAAGGGGTGCTGCCGCTGCTGCGACGGCGGGGACGCCGTCGTCGGCGCCGTTTCTTTTATGATGGCAAGCTGAACTGCTCAAGTAAATCGTCTATTTCCGCTCTTGGTCGTCAGTAATATTGACAATGTGAACATCGCCCTGAACCCCTCGATTACGCTGCGCCAGGTCTTGCACTTTGTCGTGGCGGCCGAAACCGGAACGATGAGCGAGGCAGCACGGCGGCTACACATGGCGCCGTCGGCCATCTCCATGTCCATCGCGGAACTGGAGCGAATTGTCGGGGCCCAGCTGTGCATCAAGCGCAAGTCCAAGGGGCTCACCCTGACATCGACGGGCATCGTGGTGTTCAGGCAGGCGCGCCAACTGCTTGAACTTGCGGATGAGATCGCGTCGCTGTCCAAACGCGCCAGGACTGACATCCGCGGTCCACTGACCGTCGGGTGCTTTATGCCGCTGGGGCCCACCATCATTCCGCCGATGCTGGCCGATTTTGCGGAACAGTGCCCGCACGTGGAGGTCGATTTCATTGAGGGGTACCACGAGGATCTGCAGGAGCGCCTGCTCAACGGTTCCATCGACGCCGCCTTCGTTTTCGACATGGACATCTCCCCTGCGCTCAAGACGGCGCCGCTGCTGTCCGTGGAGCCGTACATCCTGCTTCCGGCGGACCATCCCCAGCGCGAAGCGGAGGTGGTTGCACTCAGGGACGTAGCCGACAGTCCGCTCATCTTTTTCGACGCTCCTCCCATCTCCACGCGCATCCTGGAGATGTACCGCGCTGCCGGCCTGACACCGGACGTCCGGCACCGCTCCCGCAGCTACGCCACAGTCCGATCGCTGGTAGCGAGTGGCCGTGGCGTTGCCGTGCTCTTCCAGCAACCCATGCTGGACGCGCCATACGAGGAGCTAAAGGTTGTGCTCAAGCGGGTTGCCGAGCCGCGGATCCATACCCGCGCCCAAGCCACTGTGTCGCTGGCCTGGACGCGGAGCATGCGGTTGAACGCACGCGCACAGGCCTGGGTGGATGTGGCCGTCGAACGCTTCAGATCTGCCGACTCTTAAGCGGCCGGCCCTGCGCCGCCCCTCTACGCTGAGGGGCGTGAAAGCCCAAGGTTCTCACGCAGGGTGTTGCCCTCATACTCGGACCGGAAGTAGCCGCGGTCCTGAAGTTCCGGGACGAGCTTGTCGCAGATAAGTTTGAATCCGCCCGGGTTGAAGGGAGCGTTGAGGTTGAAACCGTCGCACGCTTTCGACTCGAACCAGTCAACCATGCGGTCAGCCACCTGCGAGGGAGTGCCGGCCATCCACTGGTGCCCGGTGGACCGGGCCAGGTCCACGATCAGCTCGCGCAGCGTCATGCCCATGTCCACGCTCTTCTTGCGGTATATCTGGTACCTGCTGCCCAGCCGGGGGTCATCGGAAAACCACTCGGCTGGGATCGACTCATCGAACTCCAACTCGGTCAGGTCCATCTTGAGGTCAGCACCCACCTGCTTGCGGCCGTTACCGAGGTGCACGTAGCTGGCCAGCTCGTTGGCAAGGTCCTGCGCTTCCTTCTCCGTGTCGCCGAGAATGGGCAGGATACCCGGAATGATCTTGACGTCGTCGGGGTTCCGGCCCTTCTCAGCCACCATGTTCTTAAACTTGGTGTAAAACTCGATGGACGGTTCTTTGAACGGCTGGGCGGTGTAAATCCCGTCCGCCACCGAGGAACCCAGGTCCATGCCCGGGCCTGAGGATCCCGCCTGGACCAGCACGGGACGCCCCTGCGGCGACCGCGGCATGTTGATGGGCCCTTCGACTTCAAAAAACTCGCCCTTATGCCGGATGGCCTTGAGCTTGCTCCGGTCCACGTACTCACCAGATTCCCTGTCCACGATGACGGCGTCATCGGACCAGCTGTCCCAGAGACGCTGCACCACGTCCACGAACTCCGTGGCCCGCCGGTAACGCACCGCCGGGTCCGGAACGTCCTCCACGCCATAGTTACTGAAACCGTCAGACGACGTGACGATGTTCCAGCCAGCCCTGCCATTGGACATGTGGTCCAGGCCGCACAGCTGCCGGGCCAGGTTGTACGGCTCGCAGAAGGAAGTGGACATGGTGCCGATCAGGCCGATGTTTTTTGTCCTGGCCGCCAAGGCTGCGAGCACGGTCATGGGTTCGTAGAACCCGTTCATCTTGATGTCGCCCCGCATCACCGTGTTGGCGTGCACGATGTCGCCGAAAAAGACGGCGTCAAGCTTTGCGGCCTCGGCCATCGCGGTTAGGTCTGCCACGAAGTCCAGGTTGCCGAGCTCTTCTGCCCGGCTTCCTTCCTTCCGCCAGCTGTCCTTGTGATAACCCGCCGGCAGCATAAAGGTAGTGAGCACCATGTGATTCTTAGGCTTCATGCGTGGTTCCTTTCGTTAGGCGCCAATCCGAGCGCCTCGCTGTCTCCAGCATGCGGGCAACCGGTACCCTCGTAAAGGCAGAAGTTTCAGCATAATGAGTTCAAAAAAACTGACAATGGAGTCACCTGAGGCGGAAGCACTCGGGGCATCATGTTTCAGCCCTGGAAGCCTTCCCTTGTGCAGGTTTAGACCGCGTCGAGTTTGAGGCGTGAGCCCTCACGGGTGAGGCGCACAGCGGCGAGACCTGCTGCCAAGATGACGATCCAGAACACGGCTACCATCCACACGCTCCCACCGGCTGCGAGAACCAGGCCCGTGGCGATCATGGGGGTGAAACCGGCGCCGATCATTGAGGCGCCCTGATAGGACAGGGACGCCCCGGTATAGCGGACGCCGGTGGGGAACTGCTCGGAGATGTAGGCGCCGATTGGTCCGGCAAGGGCCCCCTGGACCAGCCCATTGCCGACCACGACTGCCACGGCAAAGCCCCACATAGTCCCGTTTGTAAGCAGCAAGATGAGTGGGAATGCCAGGACGATGCCCGCCACGCCCGCGCCCGTAAGGACAGTGCGCCGGCCGATCCGGTCACTGAGGCGTGCGGAGTAAAAGCAGACCGCCACCGTCACCACGGCGGCGACTCCCTTCCAGTTCAGGACGCCGGAGCGGTCAACGCCGCTTCCAACAGCCATGGAGACGCCCCACACCGTTAGCAGCCCCTGGCAGGCATAGAATCCCAACGTAGCAACGAGGGTGACCACGACAACACGCGGATGATGCCGGAGCACCTCCAGCAAAGGCGGGTGCTTGACTTTAGCGGCTTCGGCTTCGAGCTTCTGGAATACGGGCGTCTCTGCCACCCTGAGGCGGATGACCATGCCGATGAGGATCAGGAAGGCACTGAGCAGGAACGGTATCCGCCAGCCCCAGACCAGGAACTGGTCCCCGGTCAACGCGGAAACGGCGGAAACCACCAGTGTGGCCAGCAGCCCGCCCGCCGGTCCGCCGGCGTTGGCGAACGCTGCGGCGAGGCCGCGCTTTTTTGCAGGCGCGTGCTCCAGGGCCATCAAAGTGGCGCCGCCCCACTCTCCGCCAACGGAAATGCCCTGAATGACGCGCAGAAGGACAAGCATGATAGGCGCCGCAACGCCGATTTGCGCCGTGGTGGGCAGGAGCCCGATAAGGACGGTGGCGCCGCCCATCATGAGCATCGACAGCACCAGCATCTTTTTCCGGCCCAGGCGATCGCCGAAGTGGCCAAAGACGATACCGCCGAGAGGCCGGGCAACGTATCCGGCCGCAAGGGTCGCAAAGGAGGCAAACAGGGATAGGCCGGGGCCCAAGTTGGCAAAGAAAACCCGGTCAAACACCAGGGAAGCAGCAGTAGCGTAAAGAATGAAGTCGTAGTACTCGATAATGCTGCCAATGAGGCTGGAACCCAGGATGCGGCGCATGTCCTTAGTGTTCAGTGAGTCGACGGCAGGTACTTTCCTGCCTGAGTCAACGTCCACCAGCATCTGGCTTTTCCGGGTGGTTTTCGGGTTCAACATGATCTCTTTTCGAAAGCTGTGAGAGTTCGTTCCGACGGCATTGTTGGTTACGTCCCGAACCTTCATCCCCCGTACGCATGATGCAGATCACAGGGCGAGGCTACTCAAGAAAGCATAACGCTGGCCAAAGTGCTTAAGCGGGCAGGAGGAGGGGCCGGCACAGCCGGAATGACGAAATACTCAGCGGTGGAGGCTGCTGAGGGACCGGCGATCTACGGGTGAGAGGCCGAAATTGCGGAAGTCCAAAGGGCGGTAGGAACTCCACATGTTGTACCAATTTTCGTCCTCGCCCCACACGACCGGAGGGCGGGAGTCGTCGTAGATCTGTTCCAGATCCGTGTAAAGCTCGACGACAGCCCCGGAGGTCTCGACGTAGTATGCGGCGATGTTATGGCCGGCACCGTGTCGTACCGGGCCCCAAATCAGCTCCCGGCCCAGTTTGTTCAGCCGGTCACCGAGCTTTCCGAGATCGGAAATGCTTTGCGTCTGCCATGCGTGGTGGTGCAGGGTTCCCTCGCCGCGGACCAGGGCAATACCGTGGTGGTCAGGGTTGCAGCGCATGAAATAGGCGAAGTCGTCACCGATGACGTCCGAAAGGCGAAAATCCAGCACCCGCTGCAGGAAACGCATCATGCCGCCGACGTCCCGGGGGTGGAAGTTGAAGTGGCCGTACCGGTCCGGGCCGAAGGACTGCTGGAGGGCGATGTTCTCCTGCATGCCTACGTAAATTTCGAACAGGAAGCCCTCGGGCCCGATGAAAGAAAAACCGTCCTCAATACCAGCCCCGCGGGGCTTGTTGCTGAGGATCGTCAAGTTCTCGTCCTCCACGCGCCGCCGGATCTCCCGCAACGCATCGCCATTGGCCGCGAGCAGGCCGAAACCATCAACGCCGTTGACATCAGACTCGACATAAACCAGTTCATGGTGGACGTTGCCGGCGGCGAGGTACACGGCATCGGAGGTCCGTTCCGTTTCCCGGAGTCCAAGGATCTGGGTCGCGTCAAATACCGAGTTAGCGAGGTCCGTCGTCTGAATGCTTACGTGCCCCATGGCACTTATCAATCCCCAAGACATCCTTGTCTCCTACTCGTTCGCACAGCCCTTACGGATAGCGTGATACCCGCTTCATCATCAATATAAAACACTATCGTAGTCAGAATAGATAATCCAGGAAAAAAACAAAACGTCGAAGAACGGTGCAAGTCCCCGCTTGACTAGGGCCCTAACGTCCTGCAGAGTTTCGTATACGATTCGGACTCGACCTCATCCTCACCGGCACCCCCGCCGGCGCGTCCGTGGTCAAGCCCGGCGATGTGCTCGGGGTGGAAGGTTCCGCCGGGAACCTCACCACGGGCCGACTGGCCACCACCACGTGGAAGGCACGACGCCGTTCGCATGCTTTGGTGCCGGGCCCACAGTTGATGACCTGCAGCGGGAGGACGCGTACAGTTCGATGGAACTTGGCGGCAACGCACCGTTCATCGTCTTCGAAGACGCAGACCTGGACAAAGCCGTGGAAGGAGCCATGGCTGCCAAGATGCGCAACATGGGCGAAGCCTGCACCGCCGCGGAACAGATCGAGTTCGGCATGGTCGGCTTCAACGCCGGCGTCGTCTCCAACGCCGCAGCAGCCTTCGGCGGCGTCAAACAATCCGGCCTCAGCCGCGAAGTCGGCACCGGCCCGCCGCAACGGTAACTGCGGATGCTGGCCCGCAACGGGGAACTGTTTGACCTCATTAAGGCAGCACCAACTAATGTTCGAATAATCTGCGTTGTCGGAGTTGCCGCGGCCTCCATGCAAAAGGCGGCAGCCGGATCAGAATGCGCCCACCATTCGACGTGTTCGAGCCCGTTGGTGATGACTACCGAAGCTTCTTAGGCACTAGGAATACGAATCATGAAAGCTGTTCGATTTAGGTCACCCGGCGGCCCGGAAACCCTCGTTGTGGAGGAGCTCCCGGACCCGGTTCCACAGGACGGAGAGGTTCTCATTCGCGTAGCAGGAGCAGGTTTGAACCGGGCCGACTCACTGCAGCGGCTCGGACGATACAACCTTCCTCCAGGCGCCTCGGAAATTTTTGGAATGGAAGTTTCTGGAACCATTGCAGAAGGGGGCACGGGTATCGACGGCTTCGTCCAAGGCGACCAAGTCATGGCGCTTCTCGCCTCCGGCGGATACGCAGAATACGTCGCCGTGAACGCGGGCCATGTCCTCGCGATCCCGAGGGGTATCGAGTTGATCGAAGCGGCGGGCGTACCAGAGGTTGCAGCCACACTGGTTTCGAATATTTGTGACACAGGCCGTTTCGCTCCCGGTGAGACTGTTCTGATCCACGGAGCCACAGGGGGTATCGGAGTCTTCGGCATCCAACTCATCAAGGCCCTGGGAGGGCGGGTAGCAGTCACCGCATCCAGCGAGGAGAAGCTCGAGGTGGCCCGTCGTCTCGGCGCGGACGTCTTGATTAATTACGAGAAGGAGGACTTTGCCAAAAGGATGCTCGCTGAAGGCGGCGCAGACATCGTCCTCGATACTGTCGGAGGACAGTATCTGCCGAGAAATGTTGAGGCCCTTGCGCCATTCGGACGGATCGTGACCATCGGCATGCAGGGCGGGCCCGAAGGCACTTTGAACTTAGCGGCCCTGATGAAGAAGAAGGCGTCCGTGTCAGGGACCCTGCTGCGGGACCGCTCCCCCGAACAGAAGACAGCCATTATGGCAAGCGTGAAACGTCTTGTCCTCCCGTTCCTGACAGCCGGGGCCATCAGACCGGTAACAGAAAAGGTGTACCCACTTTCTGAAGCAGCCAGGGCGCACGCCCATTTCGAAACCAAGGCCCACATTGGCAAGATTCTGCTGGATTGCCGACACCGACTAGAGCAGTGGAGGGTGTCGCATGTATTGGGTATTCGAAGGCGGCACCCGTTGCTTGTCTCTGCCGCCGGCGATCTTTTTCGGCGGCGGAAAGCGACGTGAAGATTCCGACTTCGGCGATGTTGGAGACGTCGAAGACTCTTTCCTTGGCCTCTTGGCGGGATCGGCTGGATCCGGAATTGCCGGAGGAGGTGGAGACGTTGGTGTAGCTGTGGTCCGGATCAGGTCCGAGACTGCGCGGAGGAAGCCTTCTGCGGCGACTCCGCCGCCGTTGACCTCGACGTTGGCGGACCAGATTTTGCGCATGTTTGCCTCGCGGCAAAAGGTCGACGCCTTGTGACCAGGACTTTCTCACTCGCTACCTCGCCCGCGCCTTTACAGGACCCACGACAGCCGCCACCGAACCGGACAGTGCTCTGGCAGACATAGAAAAGTCATAGGGACATCCCCACGGCTCTCCCCTTGGATTGTGGAACAAGAAGCGTGGTCCTGGGCCTTGCCGGGTTTCCGGCTCACGAACCAGGCGGCGGGGCTCTCTTTCAGCGCCGAGCGACCAGCCCCAGCTCGGAGGGAATCTCGTAGTGGGGTCGGCCGCCGTCGAACTCCAGACGGAGGGGGTTGGAGGCAGTGAAGGGATTCCCATATCCGTTGGCCACCCGGATGCGGCCTTCTTGGACGAACCCGGCGAACCAGCCCCTCAAGGCTTCCGAGGTGGTGGCAAATTTCTCCGGGTCCAGCCCCTCCAGCATGGGTGCATCCTTCCATTGCTGGAGACAATCGAACAGGAATGGCATCGGCATGCAGTGGGGACTGCCTGCGCCTGGCAGCGGGCTCTGCACGGAGAACCCAGCCAGATACACGGTGATGCCGGCAACTGCAGCGGCCTTGGCCAGCTCCAGGTGCGCTAGCCGGAACTGGTGTAGGGTCATCAGTTCCACCATCCGGGCCTTGCCGGACGCCCCCGGGACTTTGAGGTCGATCCAGGCGCGCACCGCCTCCGGGTCCTCGAACCGGGTCTGGGTGAAGCCATCGGCGGCTTCATCCGAGAAGGCCGTCTCAGGGGCAGAGAGCAGGAAAGCTGCGGATTCCTCGGACGTCGAGAGAAGCGCCAGGGACTCCACGTGTAGCTTCGGTGCAGTGGTGGCGTAATTATGCAGATCCTCATCCAGTTCGCCGCCGACCGCCGGCATCAATGGCATCCCGCGACCGGCGTAAGCTTGAGCGAGGCTAGCTTGGGCACCAAGGACCGATTCCCACGAGGCCTCAGCGAGTCCGCCGCAGTCGGACAGCGAGCTGGTCGCCAGTGCCCACCTGTCCCGGTACTGTTCGGCTGTCAATGCTGGCTCCCATGGGAGACTGATCAGTGCGGTGCGACGGAACAAGCCCCGGGTCTCCTCGAGAGTGGACAGCGCATACGCATACCATGCGCCGGCAGAGTCGCCGGCGAGAGTGATCTTTTCTGGATCCCCGCCGCACAGGATGATGTTTTTCTTCACCCAACGCAGTGCCACGGTCAGGTCACGCAGCGGCCGCTGGGAGTCAAGCGGGTTTCCATCGATTCCCAGATGTCCCAGGATGCCGATCCGGTAGTTGACGGTTACCAACACGCACCGGTCATTGTGGACCAGGGAAGGGGCAGTGAACCAGCGGGCGTTGCCCGTCCCCGTGGTGAACCCGCCGCCGGGAATAAACACCACCACAGGCAGCCCCTCCGCCATCTCCGGTGCCTGCACGCGCAACTGGAAGGCATCGTGCGACTGTGCGGGCTCGGTGTTTGCTGCCCCCAGCAGGGCGTTCAGGGCGCCTGGCAGTTGCAGGAAGGCCAGAGGCTCGACGGAAGCCTGTAGCCCTTCCGCCGTTACCGGGACAGGCTCGGCCTCGGAGAACCTGTAATCCGGGTCGGAGAGCCGGGCATACTGGACTGTCACATCGAGAGCAGTCATTTCAGGAACTCGTAGTCAGCACTGTTCACATTCTCGGTAATACGCCAGTACTCAGTGGTGTGGAACGGCCACACTTGAGATACCCGATTGAACCTGTTCTTATACCAGGTCTTGACGTACGGCTGACCCCAAGTCATCTTCTCGCTCTCCGCGTCGACCCAGGCCATGTGCTCGTCGAGGGCTTCCTGCTTCAGGTCCAGGGCACGCACGTCGCGTTCCAGGATTTGATGGATGGCCTCGACGGCGTACTCCGCCGCACGTTCGATCATGAAGTGCAGTCCACCGGCGACCACTCCGCCGGTGTTGGGGCCGAGCAGCATGAACAGGTTCGGGAAGTTGGGAACAGTGATGCCCGCGAAGCCCTTGGCGTCTCCGCCCCAGTAGTCATGGATCTCCAAGCCGTTGCGGCCTACGATCTTGATGGGGTCCAAGTAATCGGACGGACGGAACCCGGTCGCGTAGATGACGACATCGACATCGAGCTCTCGTCCGTCGTCGGTGACCACTCCGCTCTCTGTGAAGGATTTTAAACCTTCTGTGATGACCTCCGTTTGCGGCTCGCGCAGGGCTGCGGCCCATACGCCGTTGTCGCGGAGCATGCGCTTGGCCGAGGGTGGGTAATTCGGGATGGCCTTCTCCAGCAAGTCAGGGCGGCCTTCATACTGCTCGCGCATCCGTTCAATGATGGCCTGCCGGAATTCCTCGTTGGCCTTTGAGACGCTCAGTGGCGCACCGTCCCAGCCCTCTTCAGCCGTTGCGATGTGGATGCGCCCTTCAATACCGCCGGCTGTGACGAAGAGGCGGAACAGCTGTCCGTATGCCGGGACCTTCTCGTGCAGCCACTGGGCAGCGTCGGACATTCGCTCGTGGTAGGTCGGTGCCGGCAGCATCCAGGGAGCACTGCGCTGGAACAGGTACATCTTGTCCACGTCCCCGATGACGGCTGGGACGATTTGGTAGGCGGAGGCGCCTGTGCCGATCACGGCCACCTTCTTGCCCTTCAGGTCCACCGAGTGGTCCCACTCCTGGGAGTGCATCTGGACTCCCTTGAAGTCAGCCTGCCCGGGCCATACCGGAATGAAGGGATGGTCCAGCTGCCCCACACCGGTGATGATCGCGTTGTAGCTCTCGGTGGTCTCATGGCCTGCCTTGGTGCGCGTGGTGGCCTTCCAAGTGGCTGATTCCTCATCCCACACGGCGCGCGTCAGGGACGTGTTCAGCTCGATCGCCTCTGTGAAGTCGGCTTTGTCCGCCAGGGACTCCAAGTAATCCAGAACCTCCGCGCCGGTGGCGAACTGGTTTGGCCAGTCGACCCGCTGTGCGAAGGAGAAGCTGTAGCCGTAGGTGGGGGTGTCCAAACGCACACCCGGGTAGTGGTTCTTCCACCAGGTGCCGCCGAACCGGTGGGAAGCCTCGATCCAGCGGTACGGCAGCCCAGCCTCCTGCAGGCGATAGGCGGCGGCGATGCCGGAGATTCCTGCGCCAACGATCAGGGTCGTGAATGGTGCCTCGGCCCGGTGGTCGGGGTAGTCAGCATAGTTCCACTTTGCGGAGCCGTTGCGATCCGCAGCAGGGGCGAATTCATGCTTCATTTGTCCCATCCACGACCGGTCCCGGGCGGCGCGGCCGCCGGTGAACCAGTCCAGGATCGCGGACGCGTCTTCGGCGCTCAGCTGCTGCACGCTGCGGATTCCCTCATCTCTAAGCCGCTTTAGTCCGGTCAGCGCCAGGTCCTGGGCACGTTTGACCTGTTCGGGCGACATTCCTCCGTGGGGCAGCAGCGCCGTGCCCAGCGGGGGAAGCGGCGGGGATAGTTCAGCCGGCACATAGGACAGGTCCTGGAGGGTTGTGGCCAACGCGGCCAGCAGCACGGGAGCTTCAGCCCTTGCGGCGTACTCCTGCAGCGATTTATCTGACTCGGTGATCGCCGGGTACTCCTCGGTCCAGTACAAATCACCGTTGGTGGGCTTGCTTGCCATTAGATCTCCTCGAGATGAAACGTGGTTAGGGTGGTCGAAGCGCGGTCGGACGGCGCTAAGCCGTCGACCGGGGAGCCGTTCGTCGAGGAAGGTGCGTCGTCCCCGGACAGTCTGCTCTTACTCGTCAGAACGCGGCAGGGACATTGCGATCCGGTTGAAGATCCGCCGGGGCGGTGGCTTTAAACGTTGTTGCCCGGATGCCGGCAGAGGTTTGCCGCAGGGGCTCCGTGAGGCGATCGGTCGGGTGCCGATCACGCTCTCATCTCGCTGGACAGCCTGGATGCTGTTCACAGTTCTCCTTGCGTCGAAAATCCGTAGGCGCCACATGGGACGGAACGCCAGCGCGCCCGAGCCCTAGTCCTGCACATCACACCTGGTGAACAGTATGCCACCCAGGATGCATACTGCAAGCAATAATGTATTATCCCAATCTCCATGAACGCGAACCCATATCGAAAAAACTGGTGGTGGACTCCGAGGGGCGAACGGACTATCCTCATGAGTGTCTCAAATATATTCTTGGTCAGATATTGCAAACTGCCCGGGAAGCCGACAACACACGAACACTCTCCCAGGAGCACACCATGAGCATTGCTAGGGTGGACCAGACGCCACAATTCGACCCCCGCGCATTCCGCGATGTCATGGGCCATTACCCGACCGGCGTCGTCGTGGTCTCAGCCATGGTCAACGACGCCCCCGTGGGTATGGTGGTGGGCACTTTCAGCTCAGTCTCCCTGGAGCCGCCGCTGGTTTCGTTCATGCCCATGACCACGTCATCGACCTACCCGAAACTGCGTGGAGCAGACCACGTCTGCATCTCCGTGTTCGCCCACGACCAGATGCAGGCCTGCCGCACTCTGGCTTCCAAGGATCCGGAGAAGTTCGACAAGGTCGGATGGACTCTCTCGCCCTCAGGCGCCCCCATGATCGACGGCGCCGTCGCGCATATCCATGGGCGTATCACCGAGGAGGTGGAGGCCGGTGACCACTACATCACCCTGGTCTCGGTTGACGACATGGCCATCGACCGAGGCGTGACCCCGCTGCTGTTCTTCCAAGGCGGCTACGGCGGCTTCTCGACCACCGGCCTGTCCGCTCACGTGGACGAGTCGCTGATTTCGGCGGTCCGGCTGGCCGAGGCCACTCGCCCGCAGCTCGACGCACTTGCCCAGAGGTTCGGCTGCTCCGCCGCAGCCCTGGTCCAGATCAGTTCCTTGGACCAAACGATCGGTGCCACGTCGTACGGCGGCAACACCGACGCTGACGAACGCATCGGCGTCCGGATTCCTTTGATCCCGCCGTTGGGCGAGGCGGCGGTGGCATGGAGCCCAGACCAGGTCGATGCCTGGCTGGGCCGGATCTTCCCGCAGGACGAGGATGTCATCACCTTTTATCGGCAGGCTCTCACCCGCGTGCGCGAACAGGGATACGCCATCTCCCGCATCGACCAGGATCCGGCCGGCTATGACGCACTCAGTGAGGCCCTGGCCGAGTGGGCCGACGCTGAGCTGACGCCCGCCCGTGATCGCGCGGTCCGCACCACCATCGCACAGAGCCGCCAGTACTTCGGATGCTCGCTGGACGAGGGGGAGACCGATATCGACCTGGCATCCGTGGTCGTACCGGTCTTCGCCCCCGAGGCTGACCAACCTACCAACTCCGGACTTGTTATTCGGCTCGGCAACCTGCCCTCTGGTGTGGATGTAGCCACGGTCCGGGGATGGGCGTCGGCCCTTCAGGAGGCAGCAGCAGAAGTCAGTCGCACCTTGGCGGGTCCGGCTGCCAGGGACTATCGGCGGTACGCCGCAGCCGGCCTGCGCTCGGCCTGAGCCATCGCAAGGCCGGCGGAGCAGCCGGCCGGATGCCGTCAGCAACAGAACAACCACACATGAGAACGATCGGGGGCTCGCTTATGCGATCTGTGTCTCAGCCAACGTCAGAGATAAAGGAGAGCTCAGTGGGAGCACGACGTGGATATGAATACCTAGCGGGACTGAAGGACGGACGCAAGGTCTGGTACGGAAGCGAGCAGATCGATGTCACTGAACATCCGGACTTCGCCGGCTCCCTTGCGGGAATGGCCGAGTACTTCGACTACCAGTGGGAGCATTGGGACGACTGCCTGTTCGAGAGTCCCGACACCGGCGACCTGATCTCTGTATCTCACCTGCGTCCCGCCAACCAAGAGGACATCGAGCGCCGGCACCGTGCCTTTGACCGGTTCGCCCGCTATTCCATGGGCATGCTCGGCCGCACTCCCGACTACGTGAATGTGGTCTTGGCTGGACACGTCTCACGCACAGATCTGTGGGAGAAGGCCGCCTCCGCCACGGTGTACTTCGAGCGTATCAAGGCGTACCAGAAGTACGTGGCCGAGAACGATCTGGCCCTGACGCACACCATCGTCCACGCCAACATCGACAAATCGATCGGTGAGCTGGACGGGGAAAACGCCGACCTCACTCTTCAGGTAGTGGACCGCACCGATGAGGGCGTGATCGTGCGCGGCGCGAAGGTTCTGGCGACCCTTGGCCCGATAGCCGATGAGATCTATGTTTACCCGGCAACTCCCATCAAGCCCGGATACGAGAAGTACGCCCTGTCTTTCGCCATCCCCGTGGAGGCCGAGGGCATCGCAATTATCTGCCGTGATCACTACGGTGTGGATGCCTCCCGCGAGGACCGGCCGTTCTCGTCCCGGTTTGACGAGCAGGACGGGGTGGTCATATTCAACGACGTGCTCATCCCGCATGACCGCATCTTCATTGATGGCGAGCTGGATCTCTACAACTCGGTAAATCAGGGAACCGCTACAGGATGTACACAGCAGCAGACGGCCATCCGTGCCGCGGTGAAGCTGGAGTTTGCCTATGATTTGCTCACCGAGATGGTTCGGGTCACTGGGTCAAATGCGCGTCAGGACGTGATCACTATGCTCGGTGAGGTCCACAGCTTCCTGGTGATGACCCGGGCGATCATCGACTCCGCTGAGCGCCGAGCCCATAACTGGGGCGGTGGTGCCTACTTTGTGCACGATGACATCGGGGTGGTGCGCACGATCATGCCGGAGTGGATGATCCGGGTGAACGACATCATCAAAACTGTCGGGTCGCACAATCTGCTGGCCACCCCCTCCCTAGCGGCGTTCGATAATCCGGAGCTGGCTTCGATGCTCGAGAAGTACCTTCCGGGAGCGGGGGACATCAGCGCCCAGGAACGTTCCCGGATCTTCCGAACTGCCTGGGATTTCGCCGGTTCGGCCCTGGGCTCGCGTATCGAGCTGTATGAGCGGTTCTACCTCGGTTCGGTCGGACGCGCGCGCATGCTTGAGCACATCAAGGGACAGCGCAACGGAGACAAGGGAACCGTGTGGGAGTTCCTCGATCGTCAGAAGCTTCCGACCGCAGGCCAGGCGTGATCCAAAGCCATGGACAAGACACTTACGGCGGTCCTGACCGACCATCTGGCGGCAGCGGACTTTGAATCGCTGCCCTCGGAAGCGGTAGACCGGGCCAAGACGCGCGTCCTGGATGCTCTGGGGCTGATTGCCGCCGGGACTCAGGCTGAGGGCAGCTCCTCATTGATCGACCTGGTCACCGGCTGGGGTGGCCGTCCAGAGGCGACCGTGCTGACCACAGGCGCCAAGGTGCCCGCGATGCATGCCGCACTGTCCAATGCGGCGCTGATGAGGTCATACGATTTCGAGCCGGTCGGGGCTGACCACGCCGAGGGAGTGCAGATCCCCTCGCACATCACCGGCACTACCGTCTCGGTGGCGCTTGCCATGGCCGAGGCACGCGGACGCGGTGGCCGGGACCTGCTCACCGCGCTGATTTACGGGGACGATCTGGCCGCCAGGCTCGGTCATGCCACCGGCTTCGACGTCTACGGCGGCGGAGACAACACCGGGACGATCAATGCTCTCGGCGGCGTGGCCACGGCCGGACTGCTTATGAAGCAGGACGCTGCCACCTTGCACCACGGACTCGGTCTGGCCATCAACCAGGTCTCCGGGACCATCGACAACATCAATGACAAGACCCTGGCGTTCAAGCTGCCGATCTCCCTGTCCGCTCGCAACGCCGTGTTCTCCGCTGAGCTGGCCGGGACGGGGTTCGGGGGGCCAGAAGACCCAATCGGGGGACGTTTCGGCTTCCTTGCCCAGTGGAGCGCCGCGCCGCAACCCGAGAAGATCACCGATGGTCTGGGTCAGGAGTTCTACGCCGACGCCGTCATTAAGCCGTGGCCGACCTGCCGGGCGAGCCAGGCATCGCTGGATGCCACGGTGCAACTGGTCGAGGCGCATCGACTCACTCCCGACGACGTGGAGAGCATCGAGATCCATGTGAATCCGCA
The DNA here is from genome assembly GCF_059089885.1 of Arthrobacter sp. Y3221159. Classification (NCBI taxonomy): domain Bacteria; kingdom Bacillati; phylum Actinomycetota; class Actinomycetes; order Micrococcales; family Micrococcaceae; genus Arthrobacter; species Arthrobacter sp. Y3221159. The sequence goes on along the minus strand of NZ_JBNHFC010000004.1, from coordinate 179,526 downwards.
GACCAAGGCCGGGTTCGTCGGGCAGGAGTTTACCGTTGGAAGCTGCCCGGAGGTCTCCGGCGCCTTCAGTATCAGGTTCGCTGTCGCCACGGCGCTGATGTACGGAACCGTTGGACTGCAGCACATGAACGAGGCGCACATGCGCGATCCAGCGCTGCAGAGGACGCTGGACAAGATTGAGATCGTCGGTTCGCTGCCCCGGGAACAGGCTCGAACGGCCGAGGTCGAGGCGCGGCTCGTCTCCGGTGATCGCCACCGAATTCGTGTCGACCAGGTCCTTGGGGACATCCACTTCGCCCCGTTGGGCCGTGAGCGCATCGAGGCGAAGTTCCGTAACAACATCGCGTGGAACGGAACTCTGGAGGACTCCATTGCTGACCGTGTGCTGGAGCTGGTCCACCATTTGGAACAGCTGGAGGACCTGTCCGAGTTGGTCGCGCTGCTGGCGGAGCCGGCCGGACACCGCTGACCACGAACGAACCAGACACACCACGGTGTCCACTGATCTGAGGGTCTGCAGGACCGTTGGCGGCCCAGCCCAAATTGAGCACCTATCCAGGGTGTCCGCTCCTGGCAGACACCACCGACGTCAAGGGAAAGGCCTACCGCACAATGACTGCGAAGCCCACTCGCCGCATGGCGCTGACAACATTCCTCATCCCGGCAGGCCACCACAAAGACTCGTGGCGCCGGGACGGTAGCCGAATCGAGGAGGTCCCAAATCTGGACTTCATCGTCGAGCTTGCACAGATGGCCGAGAAGGCCAAGATTGATGCCGTCTTCTTGGGTGACATCGCCAATGCCAACCCCACACTGCGCGGCGACATCAAGACCAACGGCTACTTCGAGCCGATCTCCACGTTATCCGCCATTGCCGCCCGGACCACCGACATCGGGCTGATTGGCACCATGTCGACTTCCTTCGAAAGCCCGTACACGGTGGCCCGCCAGATCGCAGGCGTCGACCACATGTCCGGGGGACGTGCCGGGTGGAACCTGGTCACCTCCTTCGACGGATTCCAGAACTATGGATTCGACGCGATCCCCGAACCGGCCGAACGCTACCGCCGGGCCCGAGAGTTCGCGGACGTTGTGAAAGCGCTGTGGGACTCCTGGGGTGATGACGCCGTCATCAGCGACCGGGCCTCTGGCAACTTCATCGATCCCACCAACGTACGTCGAATCAATCACAAGGGCGAGTACTTCCAGGTGGAGGGTCCGGCCCCTGGCCCACGATCCCCCCAAGGCCACCCGGTGATCGTCCAGGCGGGATCCTCGGGCCCTGGGTTGGAGCTGGGAAGCTCGGTGGCCGATGCGATCTACACCGCCCAACCAGTCAAGGAACGCTCGGTCGAGTTCTATACCCAGTTCAAGAAGATGCTGGCGGACAAGGGGCGGGATCCTGACCACACCAAAATACTGCCCGGCATCCTTCCGATCATCGGAAACACCATGAAGGAGGCAGAGGAGCTGGCCGAAGAGCTGGGCAGCTACGTCAATCTGGAGTACGGGCGACAGCAGGTCTCCTCCGGCCTCGCCGGACTGGACCTGTCCTTGTTGGACTATGACGACACGATCCCTTCCGAGTGGCTAAGAGATGAGCCGGAACTGGGAAGCCGTTACCACGTGTACCGGCGCAAGGTCATCGACCAGAATATGACCCTGCGCGAACTGATCATTGACATGGCACGTTCAGCCGGTCACCAATGGATCATCGGCACGCCCCAGACGATTGCGGACAACATGGTGGACTGGTTCGAGTCCGGAGCCTGTGACGGCTTCAATCTAAACTCGCCCTACAATCCGGGCGGTATGCGTCAGATGTGCGACCTGCTGATTCCGGAGCTGCAGGACCGCGGCTACGTCCGGACAGAGTACGAGGGAACTACCTTGCGCGAGCATTTCGGCCTACCTCGTCCTGCTGCCTGATCTGCTCTAATCGAAACTGCCGCCGCGCTCCAGCCGCTGGGCTCGGACTTTGTCTGTGCCCGGGTGGGCTTATGGGCAGATAAGCAGTCTCTCCAGCAGCAGATAAGCGCTGCAGCCGTTAGTGCGTGTACCACCAGGGTCGGCCGACTTGAGCCACGCCGGTGCAAGGCCTGCGACCTTCGTTTTCCTCACGGCATCGACGTTATTCATGGCCCCGCAAGCCGTGCCTTAATCAGCGATCAACTCCCGCCGGGCCGGACCCGGTGGCTTGGAGGGCTGGCTCCGAATTCCCCTGCTTTGGGGATGGCGACCGGCGGCCTGCTCGGGTCACACCGACCGCTTGATCAGAAGGCTGCCCAGCCCTGATTCAGGACTGTGACCCATACAGGAATGCCTCGGACTGAACTTCGTCCGGGCGGCGCCGGCCGTACCGCAACCAGGAATATCTACCCGTTTGCGAGGAATGAACCCCGCATCACAATGACCACTGTGGCCTGTTGTCCCCTTCGTCATCGGCGTGGACACGCACGCCCTCACCCACACCTATGCTGTGCATGCCGCCGCCGCTGAGCATCTGGGCACGGAGCGGTTCACGGACACGCGCACGGGCAGATCAAGTACAAACGCGGGTAGCTAACCGCACGGAGGAGACGTCGGGGCCTCTCTGGGCCATTAAAGGGGCCGGCAGTTACGGCGCGCTGCTCACCGGAACCGTCATACATCCGACTACCAGGTTGTGGAGGCTCCCAGGGTCCGGGCATCGCCACGGCCCGGTGCGCGGCCGGGACATCTAATCCGCTGGACTTGGTTGCAATCCTGTCGCTATGGGGCAACAACCTCGCCGAAACCGACTGGCCAGCACGCCCTTCTACACGCACTTTTGCTGTCGCTGCTGGACCACTATGACGTGCCTCACGAAAAGTGCTGTGCAGTAGCTCGCTTTTACGTTATGGTGTGGGTTATGCATTCTTTCCACGAGAGTGTTATATCCAGTCATATTGGAATCAGGAGAAATAGGCGCATGAAGAAGATGAACCGTATGGTGCCCCGTTGGACTGCTCTTGCCATGGCGTGTGCAGGTGTCATGGCGGTCACGGCCTGTGGAGGCGACGCCGCTGAGTCCGCCGCGGGGAAGACGATCACCGTGTTGCATGCACCCATTAACTACGAGCCGCTGTACATCGCCGAACAAAAAGGGTTCTTCGATGAGGTCGGCTTGGATGTGGAGATCCGCCCTGGCGGCACGGCCCAGGACAACCTGAGCCAGCTTGTAGGAGGATCGGCTGACATCAGCACGGTTTCTTGGGACGCCGCCGTGACCGCTACTGCTCAGGACCTCCCCATCAAGCTGATCTCCGGCGCGGGTCTCATCTCGAAGGTGGTCGACACCTCCGGAGTCGTTGTACGCAAGGACAGCGGCATCACCGACCTGTCCGGATTGGAAGGCAAGACGATCGCCTTCAACTCTCTCGGCTCCGGAGGCAACGTCCCGGTATTGCAGGCTCTGACTGACGCTGGCGTGAACCTGGACAGCGTCAAGCAGGTCGCACTGCCCTATGCCTCGATGCGTACCTCGCTGTCGAGTTCCCAGGTGGATGCCATCTTCCCGTCGGACAGCTTCTACAACCAGGTCATCTCCGATGACTCGTTTCACGTAATTGCCAATCCTTCCCGTGAGTATCGCTCCGGGCTCGGCATCACTTTGTGGGCCGCCACGGACCCATGGCTACAGCAGAATGGAGAGACGGCCAAGAAGTTCAATGAAGCCATGGCCAAGGCCGTTGACTTTTACAACGACGAGGCCAACGTGGACGCCGTCTACGAGGTGCGCAGCGAGGTGACCGGAAACTCCATCGAGGATTCCAAGGGCCCGCTGGTTGAGCAGCAGGTGGCAGTCGATCCCGAGGTGTCACAGAAAACAACTGACGCTTTGGAGGAGTTCGGCATGATCTCCAGCCCCAAGAGCGTTGACGAGATCTTGTGGGAAGGAACTCCCCGCGCCTGAGCGGAGATGTGACCTATGGCTACAACTACAACCACCCCAATGGCGTTCAGCCGCCAGCCGAGCATTGACTGGACGCTGACCCTCCAGCGAATGACTGCCCTGGCAGCGATCCTGCTCATCTGGCAACTGGCCGTGATGAGCGGGATCCTACCCAAGATCACCCCCGGCATCCCCGAGATCCTGACCTCCATCTCTACCGTGGTCACTACGTCGAACTTTTGGGACGGCTTCGGCCACACGCTCTTCGCCGCCTCGGCGGGCTGGCTGCTCTCCTGTGCAATCGGCGTCGTCCTGGGGCTGCTGATCGGGACGATCCGTCCGCTGGACCGCTCAACCGCGTCGATCGTTGAGTTTGGCCGCGCCTTCCCGACCATCGCGCTTATGCCGGTGATGATGCTGGTGCTGGGTGCCACCACGAACATGAAGATCACAATGGTGGTGCTGGCCGCGGTCTGGCCCGTGCTGGTGCAGTCGATCCTCGGATCGCGGAGACTGGATCCGGGCATCGTATCCACCGCGAAGGTCTTTCAGATCCCGAGGGGCCTGTGGTTCCGCAGAGTGTTGTTGCCGGCAGCCATGCCGTTCATCGCTACCGGCGTGCGGATCTCAGCGTCCATCGCGATCCTGGCCGCAGTCGGAGTCGAGGTCCTGACCCAGGTGCCAGGGCTGGGACGACTGATCACACTGGCCCAGGAAGCAGAGCGTTGGGACAACGCGTTCGCCTACTTGTTCTTCGCGGGCATCTTCGGCTGGCTTGTGGCCTCTCTACTGGGCCGGGCCGAGGGCCGGCTGCTCCGATGGAACAGGCAGAGTGATGACTGACCCTTCCACGATCAGCACCTCCCCCTCCGATAACCTCCAGTGCATCAACCCCGAACCGTCCGGGAGCATCCTATGAGAACTTTGACAAACGTGCTGTGGTGGCTCTGGCTGCCCGTCCTACTAATCGTCCTCTGGTGGTTCGCCTCGGCGAACAGCACCAACCTGTTCGTTCCCCCGCTCTCGCGGATCCTCCACGTTATGGTCCGGGACCTTACCAACGGCGTACTGCTCGAGGCCATGAGCGCGAGTCTCTTCAACCTGGCGATAGGTCTGCTGATCGCGAGCGTGGTGGGCGTGGCCCTGGGGCTCATCCTGGGCGAGACAAAACGACTGCGGCTGGTTCTCGACCCCTATATACACTTCGTGCGCTCCGTGCCACAGTCGGCCTTGGTTCCGCTGATCATCGGCATCTTCGGATTGGGCTCGACCTCGAAGATCTACGCCGTGGCCCTCGCCTGCGTCTGGCCGATCCTGCTGAACGCGATCGATGGAAGTCTGGGCGTGGAGGTCGGGGCGCGACGAGTGTCCCGCGTCTTCGGTATCCCGCGGATGCTCTACTACCGTCGTGTGGTGCTGCCCGGGGCCATGCCCCAGATCATCGCCGGCATCCGCGTAGCCCTACCAATCGGCATCGTCGTCATGGTAGTCAGCGAGCTTTTCGCCTCGAACGTCGGATTGGGCTTCTACATCCTGAACTCCTCCAGCACTTTCCAGATCCCGGAGACTTGGAGTGGGGCACTGCTGGTGGGTGTCATCGGCTACATCCTCGTGATCGGCTTCAGTTTTATCGACAGGCAGATCCTGGCCTGGTACTACAAATCCGGCGCCCGCTGATGGGCCACGACACGTCTTTTACAAGGAGTTTGAACCATGTCTAACACCGAAAGCGTCTCCGCCGGTACGCTGACAAGCATCAGCGGAGATGTCCTGCTGCGCGTCACAGACCTCTCGCTGGGCTACGGGGAGGGTGCTGATGAGAAGTGCATCATCGAGGACCTGAGCCTCACTGTCGGCAACGGGGAGTTCGTCTCGATCGTCGGCCCGTCCGGCGTCGGCAAAACGACTCTGCTTAAAGGCCTGTCCGGTCTGCTCAAGCCCAAGGCCGGCCAAGTCATGGTGAGTGGGGGTATCCTCGATGGACCGCACCGTGATGTGGCAGTAGTCTTCCAGGACTACTCACGATCCCTGATGCCGTGGATGACCACCCGCGAGAACATCGCCTTCCCGCTGCAAGGGCGCGGCCAGAAGAAGCCCGTGCGCAACAAGGCCGCAGACGAGGCCCTCGATGCCGTAGGGCTGGGAGGCCAAGGGGACAAGTACCCGTGGGAGATGTCCGGTGGCATGCAGCAGCGTGTGGCCATAGCCCGTGCACTGGCGTACAACGCCAAAGTGTTGCTGATGGACGAGCCGTTCGCCTCCGTCGATGCGCAAACACGCTTCGACCTCGAAGACCTGGTGATCGACCTCCGGGAGAAGCTCGGAGTGACGATTATGCTCGTCACTCACGACGTGGACGAGGCCATCTATCTAGCTGACAGGGTGATCGTCATCGCCGAGAAGCCAGCGACCGTCGTGGACGTGATCGAGACCGGATTCGGCACGCACCGTGATCAAGTTGCCACCAAGGCGGACCCGCGGTTCCAGGACGCCCGCGGGCGCATCCTGACCCGACTCCGCAAGTAGCGCCGGGCGTCCAAACGCTTACGTGGGGGCGTGAGGTCGGCCGTCGGAACAGGTGCGATGTGCGCAGGTGAGGAGGTTGCGACAGTGTTCGCAGCCGTTTCACCTGACCGTGATGGCCTCCTCGACCGGGCCGATGCCATGCGAGCGATACTCACTGAAATCATAGATCGATCCCTTCCTGGCTAAGGCCCGGTCGTCGCCCGGCCAGATAGATGGGCAGGGGCTCCTCGTCATAGATCTGCTCCAGGTCCGTGTGGGGACTCCACGAAAGCTCCGGTGCGCTCGACACACTGTGGGCGGCGATGTTGTGCCCTTGCCCTGATTAGTGTGACCCCTTAATGCCTACGTGGCAGGCAGGAAAAATATGAAGATCATCCCCGATGATGTCCGGATCCTGGGGTCCAACGTATCTGCGAAAGAAAACATTGGGCTGCAAGCCCTTCCGCTAATCACGGGTTCGGGGCACGGACGGTACCTCTGGAGCATGAGGATGAGGATGCACAATCAAGCTGGGGTCTGCGCCTCATCCAACAGACTTTCAGCCTGGGCGATTCGCTGTGCCTCCGGAAGGAACCCCACCTCGAGGATGTTATTCATGGACTTCGTGTAGTGCTCTCGCAGTAACCGTCCTGCTAACTGGGCGTCTCGATCCACCACTGCCTGCAGAATTTCTCGGTGCTCCTGGTCCATGTCGCGGCTCACAGACTTCTGCGAAGGCGCCGACCAGCGTCGATGCAGGGAGTTCTCATCGGCCAGCACGGAGGTCAGGTCGATCAGTACGGGCAGCCCACACGCCGAGAGCATCTTCTTGTGGAAATTGTCATGGGCCTCGACCCAGTCAGGGTTTAGCTCCAGGCTCCCCTCCAAGAAGCGTGGAATGCGCTCCAACATATGATGGGCGGCGAAGACTTCAGACTCCCAGTGCAGGTCGCCCCGCTCGATGGCGAGCTGGATGCCGAACTCCTCGGCGCGGCACCTCAGCTCGTTGAAGTCCCGCAGCTCATCGAGCGAGATCTGGGGAACGAAAAAGCCACGATTCGGCTTGAGCTCCACCAGCCGGTCACCAGAGAGTCGGGTTAGGGCTTCCCGCACGACGGTGCTGGAGGTCTCGTAATGCTTGGATAAGGGCATCAGCTGAAGATTCTGCCCCGGGACCCAGCGCCCCGCCAGGATGTCTTTGCGTATCCGGTCGCGTAAGCCGGTGCTGAGGGTTTCGGAAGTGCCGCTTCGAGCCATGACTGCAATATACTTTAAATTACGCAAAGATGTCACGCTCTACACCTTTGTGTATTGCAGACTAATCTGTGCATTCTTGTCCGTGGCTGTCTGTCCAAATCTGTTAAAACCCCTGTACTCGTGGCTACAGGCGTTACCTTCCTGGTGGCCCTGAACAATCTCCGGCTGGTCTTGTCCTTACATCAATCAGCTCCCCCGGGCCGGCCCCGGTGGCACCCCCGATCACGAAACGGCTGGGGGCGCAAACCATGCCGGGCCGACGCGGCCAGCAGCTATTCTTGCCGCCGAGCGCCCGGGGTGAATCGTCGGTGATCACCTTCATCCAACCTGTGCAGGGTTTGTCCACCACACCACTGTCATCGACTGTTACTTGAAGAAAACGGGCTGGTCCACCGGCGATCCCATGCCTACCGATCTCATCACCGATGCGCTCAAGAACGCCGCCACGACCCTAATCGAGCCTCTGGCGATATGGCAGTCGGGTCGGCGCAGCGTCTACAACCTCGACCGGAGTTTAGAGCCGTGGTGACCGCCTGGGCATGCGATTGTCAGTGGGCGCACCGTGCGTGCTGGGACAATAGCATGTTGCCGTCTCGGCTGAACCGCCGGTGGCGTTTCCACACCGTCCGCTAGGGCCGAACGCAGGCGGTAGATCGCGCCAGGCGACCCCGGCACCGGTACCGGTGTTGGTATCGGTAGACAAGGCCCTGAAAAGAGCCTGTCCGATAGGCAGGTGCTTTCCTCTCGTGTCGCCGACTCAGCGCTGCTCGCGCAGCCGGGCCGGCCAAACGCCCTGTTTGCCGGGGTTCACGACTCCATTGGGATCCAAGGCATCCTTCAGGGTCTCCTGGAAGCGCAGGACCGCATGATCGTTAAAGGAGAACTCGGCGGCGATGTCGTCCATATTGTCGATGTGGCCCCGGTAGGGGGTGTAGCCGCGGCGAGCCGCGGCCTGCCGGACCTCCTCGTACAGTGCGCGTGCCCGAGCCAGCTGCTCCTCGTTGCCATTCTCGAAGAAGATCATGGTGACGTGCACTAGGTGCCGGGCGTAGATGTGGTAGCCGATGTAGAGATCGAAGCCGTACTTAGTGTAAAGAGCTTTGACCACGTTGTAGAAATCCATTACCGCATCGCCGCGAGCGGGCAGTAGGGGTGCGATGTCGATGTGGCCGCCGTCCTCGGCATACCACCCTAGGGTGTCGTAGGCCTTCAGAGACGGGACTCCGGCCATCGTCGTATGGTCCTTCGGGTCAATGTCGTCGTAGGTGACAGGCTGGCCGTCCTTGCCCTCATATATACGTGCCTGCACTTGAAATCCGGGACCGTCGAAGGCAGCCTCGATGATACGCAGCCGTTCGCGGACCATGCCCGGATCCCCGTAGAGGGCGAAACGCGCGTTCCAGTGCCCGATGCCCATCTTGTCGCGCATCTGTTCCACGACATCGTCGGGGATGGATCCTTTGCCCTCATACCAAGTGGACCGAGGGCCCTGCATAGTCCCGGCACGCACTACGTTGCCGACCAGGCAGTTGTTTTGGAAAACCTCGCGCCGGCGCAGATCAGCGATGGTGTCAATCAGCTGGGGAAGATCCTCCACCCGGTCTACCGTGATGTCACCGGAGGCGAAGACCTCGGGCCAGGGCATCAGCCAGAGGCCGGCGCGCACAACGATCCCGAGGCCGGATTGGGTGAACAGCTGGTCGATGTTGGGTCCGAAACCGCCCTTAAAGACATTGGCCAACGGGCTGTCCTCCAGTGCCCACATACCGGTGCGAAGCAGAGACCCGTCCGGCAGGACTACCTCCAGCCCGCACAGCTGCTGGACGTGGTCTCCATACGGAGACATGCCGTAGCCGCGGTCCAACGCGTTGCCGAGAACGGACCCCCAGCCCAGGGCTGGCACGGAGACGAACAGGGGAAGCTTGTTCTCCTGGATGTGGTCGTAGAGGTTGAAGAAAGTCACGCCGGGCTCGATGACCGCGTAAGCCAACTCCGGGTCTACCTGGTGGATGGCGTCCATCCTGCTCAGGTCCAAGACGACCTGGTTCTGGGTGCGGGGCGCCGACCCCCCATAACCCAAGTTCTTGCCCCGGGAGACCGTCCAAAGCAGCGTACTCGTCTCGTTGGCAAGACGGACAACCTCTTGAACCTCTTCGACGCTTCCGGGGCGCACGCCCGCGACCGCGTCGCGGCCGGTGTGCAGCGGAAATGGGTCAGCGTATGCCCTCTCGCCCCCCGGCCGGACCACATTCTGTTCACCAACGATGGATGCGGCCCTATCAAGGAATGTGGCGGTCATGGTGCTCCTGAGAGTCCGGTCCGGCAGGCATTCTGAACGGTGCCGGATAGGTGTTGGCAGCCGAAGCGGCATGCCGAAGGTATTCCACAATCATCACCGGAATGCATTGTTAAGTAAAATGTCCATTCTGGGGTAACCCCTCAATCTGTGCTCAACTGCAGACTATCGGTCCAAACTCTCCTGACTATCAGGTCGCGGGTCCTTGATATTAGGACATGCGGCTCGTATGCTGCTTTACAGTTCGAGAGAGGACACCCAGATGAACGAACGCAAGGTGGGACGCTGCACGGATGCAGTGGTAGTTGGAGCGGGGCCGGTCGGGATGACGACGGCTGCGCTGCTGGCCGCACGCGGAATCACGGTGATGGTCCTGGAAATGCGCTCCGGCACCAGCGAGGAACCGAAGGCCATCAGCATCGATGACGAGGCCTTGCGGACCTACCAGCAGGCAGGCATCGACCAGGAAATTTCCAGCATCATTGTGCCGGGAACCGGAACCCGTTATTACGACGCCGACAACCGTCCTATGTTCCAGGCCCGCGGCGCGATCCCCTACCGTTTGGGCCACCCCTTCAAAAACCCCTTTGCGCAGCCCGACCTTGAAAGAGTCCTGGCCCAGGGCCTGATCAACCACGATCTGGTGACCTTGGAGTACAACACCAAGGTCACGCACGTAGAGCAGGACGATGCCTTCGCCTACTTGACCACCGAAGGCCCGGCAGGTACGGAAACTATCGCCGCCCGCTACGCCCTCGGCGCAGACGGGGGCCGATCGATCGTCCGAGAACTGGTAATGGACAACGCGATGTCCGGTCGCAGCTATTCGGACGTCTGGCTGGTGGCCGACACCCTCGAGGATCCGCACATTGAGCGCTACGCGATGCACCACGGCGACCCGAACCGCCCGCACGTGATCGTTCCAGGTTTGAACGGCCGCTGCCGCTACGAATTCCGGCTCTTCGACGGCGAAGGAGAACCGGGCCATGCCCCGGACTTTGAATTGATCAAGAAGCTGGTGGCCCCGTACCGCAGCATCGAACCTCAGCAGGTCGAACGCGCCACCAACTACCGTTTCAACGCTGCCAACGCTGACCGCTACCGCGCAGGCAGGTTCTTCGTGCTGGGCGACGCGGCCCACATGATGCCGCCATTTGCGGGCCAAGGCCTGAACTCGGGAATCCGCGACGCCGCGAACCTGACGTGGAAGGTCGCCGAGGTCATCCAAGGCAAGGCGCCGGACAGCATTCTCGAAAGCTACGAGCCCGAGCGCAAGCCCCACGCCGGCGCGATCATCGCGCAGTCCGTCCGCTTGGGCAGCGTCGTGATGAGCACATCCGAGCGGCTGGCCCGCCACCGTGACAAGATCATCCGCGAGTCACTCGCCACCGATGATGGCCGGGCCTTCTTCGAGGAAATGCGCTACCGCCCCGTCGCCCAGTTCGACTCGGAGCTGACGGTCACCGAGAACGCCGGACGTGCCATCGGCCAACCGCTGGTGTTCGACACCAGCTCGCGGACCACCGCACGTATGGACCACATCGTCGGCGACGGCTGGGTGCTGTTCGGCGTCGACGTGGTCCCAGGGGACTGGACGGAGGCCAACCAACTGGCACAGCGCTTCGGCGCTTCGCGCTGGTACATCCCATTTGACGACATCCAGCCGCGCAACGCCGACGTCGACGGGCTGCTAATCGACCTGGATGGTTCGCTCTACCGCGAATTCGAAGGCTACCGCGGGTACTTCGTACTCCTCCGCCCGGACCGCTTCACCTCCGCGGTGTTCGCCCCAGCAGGACTGCCCGCCGTCCTGGACAAAACCGCCTCACTGCAGCTGTCCGGCCCGCTACTTCCTACCGCTGCCCGCTAGAACCTGCTAAACCCACCGATTGAACGAAGGAAACACCATGGAACGTCCAGCACGCGTCATCCTCGAGGAAAAGGGCGCCGCCGGCGCCCTGGGTGAAACCACGGTCTCCCACATCGGCTTCCGTGTCCCCGACGTCGAGGCGGCCGAGGCCTTCTACGGCCGGGTCCTCGGCCTGGTCCGCCACGCGGAGCTGCCCGACGGCGTCCGCCTCGGCTGGGGCGGCGGCCACCACGTCCTCGACCTTATCGAAGGCCCCAAGGGGCTGGCCTATTACGGCTTCGAGGTCCGCGATGCCGGCGGTCTGGCGGGCATCCGCGAACGCCTCGAGACCGCAGGGCACGACTTGCGCGAGCTCGACACCTCCTACATAACCGCCCCCCTGGGCAAGCCCGAAGGCATCGCCGTTACCGATCCGGACGGCACCGAGGTCCACTTCCATACCCAGGTCCAGCGCCAGGGAGAGAACACCGCCGACACCGGCCGCCGCCCGATCAAGTTCCAGCACACCACGCTGGGCACCGGCGACGTCGCCCGCCTGGTCTCCTTCTACACCGACGTGGTTGGTTTCCGCATCTCCGACCAGCTCCAGGACGGAAAGTTCTGCTGGCTGCGTTCGGACAAAGACCACCACACCCTCGCAGTCGTGTACGTCGGAGCGGGCGGGGACATCGACCACTACTCCTACGACCTTGCGGAGTGGCAGGACTTCAAGGTCTGGTGCGACCGCCTCACCGAACTCAACGTGGACGTTGCCTGGGGCCCGGGCCGCCACGGTCCGGGCAACAATCTCTTCGTCTTCTTCGATGACCCGGCCGGTAACCACATCGAGCTGTCCGCCGAGATGGAGAAGTTCTACGACGACCGCGTCACCTACGTCCCGCGCCGTTGGGAACCGGTTGCCCACAGCGTAAACCTCTGGGGTGGCCAACTGCCGAACTGGCGCAAGGTAAGCCAGCCCAACTAATCATCCAAAAGGAAGTAAGGAACTCTCATGGCATACGCAAACTACGAACACGACGGCCGCCTGCGGGTCGGTGAGGTCCAGGGCGACTTCCTGGTTCCGCTCAACGGCATCACGGAGATCGGCCCGAACACGTCCCTGGAGATCCTGCGCGGGGCGGCCCTGCTGGACGACGAGCAAGTTGCCGTCCAGGCGGTGCGACTGCGGCCGGCCTCCCCCTCGGCCGCACGGATCGTCTGCGTGGGGCTGAACTACAAGTCGCATATCGAGGAAACAAACCGGGACCTACCCACCTACCCCGTCATGTTCCCCAAATACGCCTCCAGCTTCATCGGCCCGACCGACGATATCGTGCTGCCGCCTGAGGCGCAGCAGGTCGACTACGAAGGCGAACTCGCCGTCATTATCGGCAAGGCCGGCCGCCGCATCAGGGAAGAGGACGCGTTGGAACATGTGTTGGGCTATGCGGTCTGCAACGACGTGACCATGCGCGACTACCAGTACAAGACGCACCAGTGGATGCAGGGCAAGGCTTGGGACAACTCCACCCCGATCGGCCCTTACGTCGTGACGCCGGAGGAGGTGGACCTCACCTCCGCGGGCATCAGCACCACGCTCAATGGCCAAGTCGTACAGAAGTCCGACCTGTCGCACTTGATTTTCAGCATCCCGCGCTTGATAGCAACCGTCTCGGAGTTCACCCGCCTCGAATCCGGCGACGTAATTCTCACCGGCACCCCCTCCGGAGTCGGCTTTCGCCGCGACCCTCAGATATTCCTGCACGACGGCGACACGGTCACCGTCGAGATCGAGGGCATCGGCCGGGTAACCAACAAGGTCGTCGCCGAAGCCCTGTAGAGACCTCCCGCGGCCTGGTGGCTGCACGAACAGCACCAGGCCGCAGGGCCGTGCCCAGCGAAACCAGACGACGTCCAGGTTTCCGATCACGGATCGGCTTATCGATAAGCTGAGGCACATGAGTTCACATGCTTCCACCAGCGGATATCGAGACCGCAACAGCACAGCGGACCGTGCACTCACCATCCTCGAGATGTTCAACGAGGCGAAGTTCTCGGTTTCCGCCGTAGAGGTGGCCGCAGTACTGTCAGTGGCCAGGTCCACGGCCTACAGGTACCTCGAGTCACTGGTTTCGCGCGGCTTCCTCGAAGAGTCGCCCGCCGGAGGCTTCCGACTGGGACTCCGGATCCTTGAATTGGCGCACGTGGCCCGACAAGGCTACGGGCTGTCCGAGGTGGCGCTGCCTCAGATGCGTGCGCTGTGCGATCGGTTCGGACAGGCAGTACTGCTCACGCGACGGGCCGGAACTTCCGTCGTATGCCTCGAGCGTGAAGTACCCCTGGGCCAGCTGCTACGCATCTCCTATGAGCGCGGTAGCCAGCTGCCCCTGACAGCTGGCGCTTCGGCGCTGGTCCTGCTCGCATGGCTGGACGACGCCGAGGCCCGCCAGCTGTTTGACGCCATTCAACGGCCACGATTCACCGAACGCACCTTATCTGAGCCGGAAGACCTCCTGGCCCGGCTGCATGAGATTCGCGCGGCTGGCTACGCGATGACCCACGCAGAGGTCGATCCCGACGCCCTCGGCATCGCCGCCCCCATTTTCGATCCGCGCGGCGAGGTCGCCGCCGGTGTCAGCGTGGTGGCCCTGGGCAGCCGCGTGGACGCTGAAGAACGCCAGGAGATCATTAAGGCCGTCCGGGATTCGGCCGAACAAATCAGCAACACCCTTCGTATCGCCGCAGGATAACAAAACAGGCCCCCATCGCTCTTTGCCGCGATCCCCGCCAAATTCTGTCCTTATGTGGTTGCTACATCGAATGCGTCGGACGCGACGAGGTTGGACAAGGCTGAAAACCGGCCCGCGCCGTCGATTTCAGCCACGATTCAGTTTTCGGTATTCTTGGGCCAGTCCTAGACCCCAAGGTGATGCTGCGTGCCCGGCAAGGCACAACGGGAAGTTGTCGCCCCCGGCTAAAAGACTTGCCAGGGCTGGCTTGCCCGAGGGTAAATGAGGTAGCCGATCCAAGCCCGAAGGTGTGGACAATGTCCACAGCCCCCTTTATCCAAGCTAGAGCAACTCCGGAAGCCATCCCGAGGTCGGCCGTCGCAGCTCTTTTGGACGGCGGCAGGAGTCTTCGGAAACTAACCAAGTACTTCCCCGGCCGCCGCATCCTGGGCCCTCTGCCACAGCTAACAAAAGGTGCGAAATCGTCATTTTCCAAACGGGCGCTTGCTGATTTCACGCAGGCATTCTCCAAGTGCTGACCGAACGTGGGACGCCCGCGACGACCCGTCAACGCTCTGATGGCGAACATGGTCCCTGTCGGAGTAGTCGCGTACGCCGCTTCGCATCCAAGGGCTGGATCGACGGCACCTTGAAGGTCATAGTGGAAGGATCCCTGGGATCCTCAATTTCCCGTGGATAGTATCTGGGACAGGACACCACCGTATCGCGAGGGTCAGTGAGAACGTGATCGAAGCAGCTGCTGCCGTTATTGGCCGGAACAATGTCACCATGTTGGGCCGCGATGATGGGCCGGTGATGATGTTTGCCCATGGTTTTGGCTGTGATCAGGCTATGTGGCAGAAGCTGCTGCCTTATTTCGTTGATGAATACCGTCTTGTGCTTTTTGATCATGTTGGTGCAGGACACTCCGATATCAGCGCCTATGACTGGGAGAAGTACGGGTCCCTGGATGGTTACGCCTCAGACCTGCTGGAGATTTGCGCCGCCCTTGAACTTGAGGACGTCATCCTGGTGGGCCACAGCGTCAGCACGATGATCGCCGTGATCGCCGCAGTGCAGGACCCCAACCGTTTCTCCCACCTGGTCCTGCTTGCTCCTTCACCCCGCCATACGGATGACCCGTACGACGGCTAGGTGGGCGGATTTTCGCGAGAAGACATCGAGGGCCTGCTCGCATCTCTGGACAGCAACTATTTCGCCTGGGCCGCAGCCTT
The DNA here is from genome assembly GCF_059089885.1 of Arthrobacter sp. Y3221159. Lineage (NCBI taxonomy): Bacteria > Bacillati > Actinomycetota > Actinomycetes > Micrococcales > Micrococcaceae > Arthrobacter > Arthrobacter sp. Y3221159. Next base: position 163,742 of record NZ_JBNHFC010000004.1, on the reverse strand, counting down.
GGCGCCCATGGTGATGGGCAACCCCCAGGAGCCGGAACTGGCGGAGGACCTGCGTGTCAGCTTCTGCCGGACAAATCCCGCCATCGCGCGGCACTTCGCCGGGGTAACTTTCTTTTCCGACACCCGCGCTGAACTGAAAAAGGTGCGGACCAGCTGCCTGATTCTGCAGTGCTCCGACGATCGGCTTGCCCCGCCGGAAGTGGGCGCCTACCTGCACAAGAATCTGGAACACAGCACCCTGGTGCAGCTTCAGGCCACCGGCCACTGCCCCCACGTTAGCGCTCCGGAGGAAACGGCCAGGGCGATCATGCACTACCTCGGCACCCGCTTGTGACAGGCGCCGCCTTCCCCAGCGACGACGACTCCCACGTCCTGGCGCAAACCTCCAGTTCCCGCCCATCCGCGACAGGCTCATCGCAGACATCCCCGGCCTGGACGAACCCATGCAACGCACCCTGTTCGCCCGAACCGAAGGCGCACCCGCTTGGTTCCGCATCGAATGGGCGCAACAACTGCTCCTGCACGCCTACACCCGCACCAGCCCCCAACACCAGGCACCCGTCCTCACCGCCATCGGCTACATCAACTGGCGGGAAGGCAAAGGCAGCAAAACACACCAATTCCTCCATGAACAAAACCACCGCCTACAAAACACTGCCCTACGCAATGCCGTAAAGCACGAGAAGGCAGCGGGGATCAGAGCTTGATTCACCCCCCAAGCGCGCACAGAATCCTCAGGCTCCGCAAAAAGATAAATCATCGGCGATCGAAAAGGTTTTGGTGAGTGACCGGCGTCAAACCCCGTAGTGGCGGCAGCCGCCACTCAGAACGGGCAAAGTAGGACCTGGAGACTACCCTCCTGCCTGCGGAGCGGCTATGGTCTCGGTCATGAAACCGATCATCCTCCTCGACATCAACGGCGTGCTCAACCCTAAGCTTCAGCCGGGTGACAAGTCTGATGGGAAGAATGCCCAGCTCTCTGATCTAAAGGTTGCCCTGGTGCGTCGGCTCGCCACCAAGGGGACGCTCGCGTGGGTATCGACGTCAAATGAGGATCTTGTGGACAGCCTCGAAGCGCAGCTACAGCTTGAGGTGAAACCGCTGCGCGTGGAGATCATGCCGGAGCCGGACGATGAGGACCAGCAGACGCCCAAACTGGGGTCAGTATCCAGGTGGTTGAACAAAATGGAGGCCGAAGGCGGCGCTGACTGGGACGCCATAGTATGGATCGACGACGCACTAGAGGCTGACGTGCACGACTGGGCCCACCAGTACCACCAACCCGTCCTGCTGGAGAAGCCTGACCCTGAAGAGGGCCTGACAGAAGCCCACGTCGTGGCAGTGCAAGTTTTCATCAACGACGAGGAACGGAACCATGCACCCTGACAGCAGCCGGATTACGCCCCCACGCCAAGCGCATAACGGTCACGACTGAAGGGGTAACGACGTGTACCGTCAGCGTCGAATGGAGAAGCAGCGCAATCTAAGCTCCGGGGCGCCCACGCGAGGCGGGCGTACGGTGGCGATATATTCGCCCGCGCATAACTGCGCTGCCAGCTGAACCCTCTAGAGTCTTTGCCTATGAACGCCTCAACCAGTAATGTCCCGGTCCGACCCGTCCAGCGCGTCGTCATCGTCCACGGATACCAATCGTCTCCGGATGCAAACTGGTTCCCCTGGCTTCAAAGCGCCCTCGAAGCTGAAGACATAGAAGTCACAGTCGTTCCACTCCCCAACCCGGACAATCCTGACAAAGCAGCCTGGGAGAACGCAGTCAGCACGGCACTCGGAATGCCGGATGCGACAACAGTGGTTGTGGCACATTCCCTCGGTGTGGTCACCGTCCTACGGGTACTCGAGACCCTGCCGGAACCATGGGAGCTGGGCGGTCTCGTGTTGGTCGCCGGGTTCACTGAACCACTGGAAACATTGCCGGAACTCGATGGTTTCCTCGCAACTGACGTTGCCGTAGAGCGGATGGCAACGAGCATTCGGAAACGAACAGTACTTCGCTCTGACACAGATCCTTTCGTGCCGCCGGAAGCATCCGATGATCTCGCCAGACGTCTAAGCGCACGCCTGCAGGTCCACCCGGGAGCACGACACTTCATGGCAGAAGATGGCATCACAAGGCTGCCTGCTCTGCTTGACCTGATTCGCTCCAAGTAGGGGCTTCCGGGCAAAGAAAGCCCTAGACCGCACTGGTGGCCATTATGCGGCGCCGAGGCGGCAGATCTGCCCGGCCGGCAGCTAGCATGAATGTACGGATTGCGCGCCGGGCCGGGTACAGCCTGCCCATACGATGTCACCCGGCTGGAACAGCACGACTGGCGGGACTGGGCAGAGACTACTATGCGACCGTCTCCTTCAACAACGTCCCCGACGGTAATTCGTACCGGGAAGAAGGGGCGCTAACCGCGGGCGGTGAGGTCCGCGGAGATGAGCTTTGCCGTGGCAACGGTCTCCTGCGCCACGAAGTCAAGGTAGGCATCCCGGTCGGCCTTGGCGTCCACCGGCTGGGCTTGCAGGGACACGTTCACCGCAGCGACCACCTTGGGCCCGTCATACACGGGTGCGGCGACCGACATCAGCCCCAGCTCCAGTTCCTGGTCCAGCACGCACCAGCCCTTGGTTCGGACCGTTTCCAGCTCGGCCAGCAGTTCCGGGACGGTTCCCAGGGCCCGCGGCGTAAGGGGCGTGATGTCTGCGGCGGCTAGGTACGCCTTCAGGTCCGCGGGTGGCAGGTGCGCCAGGAGAACGCGGCCCATGGACGTGGCATACGCCGGGAAGCGTGTGCCGACCGTGATGCCGATGGTCATGATCCGGCGCGTGGTCACCCGGGCGATGTAGGCGATATCGGTGCCGTCCAGCACGGCAGCCGAGGTGGACTCCCCCAGCTTCAGGGACAGCTCCTCCAGGTGCGGCTGTGCAAGCTGGGGCAGTGACAATCCCGAAAGGTACGCATAACCCAGCTGCAGGACCTTGGCCGTGAGCGCGAAGGTCTTGCCGTCGGTCCGCACGTAGCCAAGCTCCACCAGGGTGTGCAGGAACCGGCGCGCCGTGGCCCGGGTCAGGCCTGTCCGGGCTGCCACCTCGGTGAGGGTCATCAGCGGGTGATCCGTGTCGAACGCACGGATGACGGCCAGCCCGCGGGCCAGCGACTGGACGTACTGGTCGCCCGCCTGCGGTGCCACCGGGGTGCCGCCGTCGGCTGCTCTTGTGGTCATGGTTCCCAATCCTATGGCGGTGGAGAGCCAGGTTCCCGCCCCGGGCTCAGCCGCCGGCGACGGCGGGTGCGGCCTTGAGCGGAAAGGGGACGAGTTCCTGGAGTTCCTCCAGTGTGCAGCCGAAGGTTTCGCGGACGGTGACGCCGTCGGGTCCGGTGAGGAAGACGGCCTTGTCCGTGTACACGCGGGTGACGCAGCCTACGCCGGTAAGCGGGTAGGTGCAGGATTCCACGATTTTGGAGGCGCCCTCGCGGGTCAGCAGGGTCATCATGACGAAGACGTCCTTGGCGCCGGTGGCGAGGTCCATGGCTCCGCCGACGGCGGGAATCGCGCCCGGAGCGCCGGTGTGCCAGTTGGCGAGGTCACCGGTGACGGAGACCTGGAACGCGCCTAGGACGCAGATGTCCAGGTGCCCGCCACGCATCATCGCGAACGAGTCGGCGTGGTGGAAGTACGAGGCGCCGGGGAGTTCGGTGACGGGGATCTTGCCGGCGTTGATCAGGTCCCCGTCGATTTCGTCGCCCTTTGCTTCGGGTCCCATGCCGAGCATCCCGTTCTCTGTGTGGAGGGTGATGTTCTGTTCCGCGGTGAGGTAGTTGGAGACCAGGGTGGGCTGGCCGATGCCGAGGTTCACGAAGGACCCGGGGGCGATGTCGCGGGCCACCAGGCGGGCGAGGTCGTCCCGGTTGAGGGCTGTTTCGGAGGTCTTGATGCTGGTTTCGGTGAGGCTCATGTCAGGCCGCCTTCGGGTTCGTGCCGGCGCTGCTGCCGGCCACTTGGACGATGCTGTTGACGTAGATGCCGGGGGTGACGATGTTTTCCGGGTCCAGTCCGCCGGTGGGGACGATTTCGGAGACCTGGACGATGGTGTGCTTGGCCGCGGCCGCCATGATGGGGCCGAAGTTGCGGGCGGTCTTGCGGTAGACGAGGTTGCCCTTGCCGTCGGCCTTCAGGGCTTTGATCAGTGCGACGTCGGCGTGGATGGGGGTTTCGAACACGTGGCCGCGGCCGTCGATGATCCGGGTTTCCTTGCCCTCGGCGAGCATGGTGCCGTAGCCGGTAGGGGTGAAGAACCCGCCGATCCCTGCCCCCGCTGCGCGGATCCGCTCGGCCAGGTTGCCCTGCGGGACCAGTTCCAGCTCTATCTCACCGGCGTGAAATTTGGCGTCGAAGTGCCATGAGTCGGACTGCCGCGGGAACGAACAGATCATTTTCCGCACCCGGCCTTCCTTGATCAGCAGCGCCAGGCCTTGGTCGCCCTGGCCGGCATTGTTGTTCACCACCGTCAGGTCCGTGGCGCCGCAGTCCATCAGCGCGTCGATCAGTTCGAACGGCTGCCCGGCATTGCCGAACCCGCCGATCATCACGGTGGAACCGTCCTTGATCCCGGCCACGGCCTCCTGGACCGAATCTACAAAGTTCAGCATTCCCCTACGCCTTTCGAGCAGTTACGTTTTCCAGGACCACGGCCAGGCCCTGCCCGACGCCGATGCAGATCGCAGCAACGCCCCAGCGTTCGCCCGAGGCCTGCAGGGACCGGGCGAGGGTCCCGAGGATCCGGGTCCCGGATGCACCCAGCGGGTGGCCCATCGCAATGGCGCCGCCGTGCCGGTTCACGATGGCGGGGTCGATGCCCCAGGCGTTGATGCAGGCCAGGGACTGCGCGGCGAACGCTTCGTTAAGTTCGACGGCGCCCACCTGGTCCCAACCGATGCCCGCCTTGGCGAGGGCCTTGTTCGCCGCCTCCACCGGCGCGTAACCGAAGTACTGAGGATCATTGCCGTGCGCACCGCGCCCGGCGATCCGGGCCAGCGGGTCCAGGCCCAGCAGCCCGGCGGCACTCTCGGATCCGATCCAGGCCGCGGAAGCGCCGTCGGACAACGGCGACGCATTCCCGGCCGTGACCGTGCCGCCCACCTCGGCACCCTCGGGTTCATGGCGGAACACCGTCTTCAACGCGGCCAGCTTCTCGGCAGTGGAACCCGGGCGGATGCCCTCGTCCCGCACCAGGTCAGTACCCGGCACCGGCGCCACCAGGTTGTCATAGAACCCCTCGTCCCACGCCGCGGCGGACAGGTTGTGCGAGTCCGCAGCGAACTCGTCCTGCGCCTCCCTGGTCACACCATACTTCTCGCGCAGCCGTTCGGTGGCCTCGCCCAGGGAGATGGTCCACTCCTTCGGCATCGCCTTGTTCACCAGCCGCCAGCCCAGCGTCGTAGACGCCAGCGTCATGTCCCCCGCGGGGTACGGTTTCTCCGTCTTGGGCAGCACCCAGGGGGCACGGGACATCGACTCCGCCCCGCCCACCAGCACCAGCTCGGCGTCGCCGGCATTGATCTGCCGGGACGCGATGATCGCCGCATCCAGGGAGGACCCGCAGAGCCGGTTGACCGTGGTGCCCGGGATCGATACGGGCAGGCCGGCCAGCAGGGTGCCCATCCGGGCGATGTTCCGGTTCTCCTCACCCGCGCCGTTGGCGTTGCCGAAGACAACCTCGTCGATCCGCTCCGGATCCAGCGCCGGGGCGCGCTTCACGGACTCCCTGATCACGTGCGCGGCGAGGTCATCCGGGCGGACGGCGGCGAGGCCGGAGCCGAACTTGCCGAACGGGGTGCGCACGGCGTCGTACACAAAAGCCTGGTTCATGGGGTGGTGTCCATTTCTCGAAACACTTGCTGGGCGGTCTTGAAGGCGGTGTTGGCGGAAGGCACTCCGCAGTAGATGGCGGTCTGCAGCAGGACTTCCTTGATCTCGTCCCTGCTCAGGCCATTGGTGATCGCCGCGCGGATGTGCATGGCCAGTTCTTCCCAGTGCCCGTGCGCCACCATCGCGGTGAGGGTCACGGCCGAGCGCATCTGCCGGGACAGGCCGGGCCTGGTCCAGATGCCGCCCCACGCGATCCGGGTGATCATGTCCTGGAAATCCTCGGTGAAGCTGTCCATGTTGGCGTTGGCCCGGTCCACGTGCGCGTCACCCAGGACTTCGCGCCGGACCACCATGCCGCCGTCGTAAATCTCCTTGCTGGTGGCGTCCGGCTGGACCACACCGTGCCTCTCCGTCCCGCTCATCTGCTTCCTCCGGTCTTTTCGGCCTGTGATTCGGCCCAAGCCAGCAGGCTGCGCATCAGCTCGGCGGTGTGCGCGGGGGCCTCCGCGGGAGCCAGGTGCGCCACGCCTTCCAGGGTGACGGCTGTTGCGGTGCCGCCGCCGGCGCTGATCCCGGCGGCCACTTCCTCAGCCTTCGACGGCGGCGCGACGCCGTCCAGCGCACCGGCAATGACCTGGGTGGGGACCCGGATGCTGCCAAGTTCGGCGCGGACATCAAACCCGGCCAGGGCCTCGCAGCAAAGGGCGTAGCTGAACCGGTCGGTGTCGCGCAGGGCGTGCAGGAGCCGGCTGCTGACCTCCGGTTCACGGTCCATAAAGCCGGGGGCGAACCATCGCTGCGCCGAACCCTGGATCATCACGGGGGTGCCCTGGGTACGGACCGTTTCGGCGCGTTCCAGCCATCCCTCGGGGGTGCCGAGCTTGGCGCCGCTGTTCTGCACGGACAGGCTCTTGAGGCGTTCACCGTGCTTGATGCCCAGCTGCAGGCCGGTGGCACCACCCAGCGACACACCGGCATAGTGGAAGGCTTCGCCGGGGGCAATGGAGTCGACGAGGTCCACCACGGCCTCTGCCAGGTCTGAAACGTCGAAGGTTTCGCTGATGGCCGGTGAGACGCCGTGGCCGGGCAGGTCCCAGGCCACCACGTCGTAGTCGTTGCCCAGCAGGGAGGCGGTACGGTTCCAGAGGATGGAGGAGGTGCCCAGCGAGGACCCCACCACCAGGAGGGGGTGGTCCCCCAGGGGGCGCTGGGGTGAAAGCAGTGCGGCTTTGAGGGCGGGTTTAGCCACGGTGTGCTCCGTTCGCGTCGGTAGCTGAAGGGGGGAGGTCCGGGGAGGCAAAGTCCGGGTAGGCGGCCAGGATCCGCCGGGAGATTTCCCGGGACTGGCCAAGGTAGCTGGCCGGGTCCAGGAGCTCCTCGAGCCGGAGGTCGGTGAGCAGGCCGGCCGGGATGGCGTCCCGGAGCAGTTTCCGGTAGGTGGACGCCTGTTCGGACGGTTGGGCCTGCAGGGTCTGGTCCACCACGTCCTGCAGCTGCTGCTTGCCGCTCTTACCGTCCAGCTCCGGAAGCAGCGGGCCGACGGCGGCACTGACGCCCTCCGCCAGGAGCAGCGGGCCGGCCAGGTCCAGGTTGTGCCGCATCGCGTCCGGGTGGACCTGCAGGCCTTCGGCAAGCTCCCGGATGTGTCCGGCAGCACCAAGTGCCAGGGCCAGCAGCTGCTGGAGCGCGGGCCACTCGGTGTGCCACGCGCCGTCGGGGCGCTCATCGTTGAAGGTTGCGGCGGCCAGGTGCAGCTGGGCTGCCAGGCTGGGTGCCTGGAGGGCTGCGCTGCGGACCAGCACAGAGAGGACGGGGTTTTGTTTCTGCGGCATGGCAGAGGAGACACCCCGGCCGGCGGCGCGGGGTTCGGCCACCTCTGCCACCTCTGGGCGGCTGAGGAACAGGACGTCCGCCGCGATCTTGCCGAGGGCGTCCAGTACTGCGGCCACGGCGTTGCCAATGGACGTGATGGGCAGCCGGTTGGTGTGCCAGGGCGCGGCGGCGGGGGCGAGGCCCAGCTGGGTAGCCAGCGCATCGGCGAGACTGAACGGGGTGGCCGCCGAGCCTTCCGTCAGCACTGTTCCGGCGGCAAGCGTGCCTGCCGCCCCGCCAAACTGGACCGGAAACTCCAGGGCCGCGAGCTGCCGTCCTGCGGCCGCCAGCCCGTGGAACCATTGCGCTGACCGGAGCCCGAAGGTGTAGGGCAGGGAATGCTGCGTCAGGCTCCGGCCCACGCACAGCGTGTCCGCATGTTGTTCCGCCAAGGCGGCAAGCGCCGCCGTCGTGCCTTTCATGTCAGCCAGCAACGCCTCGATGGTGTTCCGGGCAACCAGCACCAGCGCCGTATCCAGCACGTCCTGGCTGGTCAGCGAGGTGTGCACCGCACGCAGGGCACCAACACCGTCGGCGCCTCCGTTAGAGGTATCCAGCGCCGTCACGTGCCGGCGGAGGTCCGCCAGCAGCGGGATGACAGGGTTGCCGCCGCCCTGGGCGCGCACCGCGATATCGGCGGGGTTATAGCGGCCCGGTTCGGCGGCGGACGCTACGACGGCGGCGGAACCGGCGGGTGCGAGGCCCGCCTGTTCCAGCGCCGCGGCCCAGCCGGCCTCGACGGCGAGCATCGCGGCCAGCACCGCCCCGTCACCCGTCAACGCCGCCACCAGGGGTGACGCCGAGGCGGGACGGAGCAGGCCTGCACCTGCGCCGGCAGCAGTGTCGGGGGCAGCGGCGTCCGTCACTGGAAGTCCAGGAAGACGGTCTCGCCCTCGCCCTGGAGGCGGATGTCGACGGTCAGGCCGCCGTCGGGATCGCGCCGGGCGATGAGGGTCTTGCGCCGTTCCGGGTCCAGGGAGGACAGCAGCGGATCGTTGGCCAGGGCCTCTTCGTTTTCCGGCAGGTAGATGCGGGTGAAGAGCCGGTTGGTCAGGCCTCGGGCGAAGACGGCCACCGAGATGAAGGGGGCCGCGCCGGGCTTGGTGGGTCCGGGGTTGACGGTGGTGAAGGTGTAGGTGCCGGTGTAGCCGACGGCGCAGCGGCCCCACCCGGTGAAGGTGTAGCCGTCACGGTGGAACGAGCCCGTCTGCTGGACAATCTTGCCTTCCGCGTCAGGCTGCCAAATTTCCAGGATGGCGTCCGGCACCGGCTCGCCTGCGCCGTCGTACACGGTGCCCTGGAGCCGGATGGAACCGGGCGAGCCCGGGGCAAGGAGCTCGTTGTCCTTCTCGAACGGCAGCGCGTAGCCGTAGAACGGGCCCACAGTCTGCCCCGGTGTGGGAACCAGTTTGGTGCTCATGTGACTACTCCTGATCACTTTCTGCGCCCAGCGCCTCGTTTTCGGTCCAGGTCCGCTTGGGACCGGTCAGGACGATGTCCCAGTTGTAGCCGAGCGCCCACTCGGGCTCGGTGAGGTTGTGGTCGTAGCTGGCCACCAGCCGGTCGCGGGCGTCCTGGTCCACGATGGTCTGGTAGATCGGATCCAGCGGGAAGAGCTGGTCGCCGGGGAAGTACATTTGGGTGATGATCCGCTGGGTGAATTCGGTGCCGAACAGCGAGAAGTGGATGTGGGCCGGCCGCCAGGCGTTGAGGTGGTTCTTCCACGGGTAGGCACCGGGTTTGATGGTGGTGAAACGGTAGGAGCCGTCAGGTCCGGTGATGCAGCGGCCGATGCCGGTGAAGTTGGGGTCGATCGGCGCGGGGTGCTGGTCGCGCTTGTGGATGTAGCGGCCGGAGGCGTTGGCCTGCCAGATCTCCACCAGCTGCCCGGCCACCGGGCGGCCGTCGCCGTCCAGGACCCGGCCGGCCACGATGATGCGTTCGCCCTGGGGTTCCCCGTTGTGCTGGATGGTCAAGTCCGATTCCAGGGCGTGGACGTCCTGGTGGCCGAAGGCCGGCGAGAACAGTTCGATGGTTTCCGGGTCCGCGTGGTGCAGGCTCTTGGTGGGGTGCCGGAGGATGCTGCTGCGGTACGGCGGGTAGTCCAGCCGGGGCTGGGTTTCCGCCGGGGCGCCGTCCTTCAGGGCTCGGGCGTAGGCGTCGGCCAGGCCGTTAATCTCTGCGCTGAGCTCCTGCTGGGTTTCCACGGCTGCGTCCAGGGGCGCATGTCCTGCCTTTGGTTCGGCAGCCGGGACAGCCTCGTCCGTGGGGGCGTTTAATTCGTGCGGCACGGCTGGCTCCTTTCGGATGTTTTGGGCATAAGTTTTCAATGGCGTGGAGCACTTTTAAGTTTTGTTGGCCATTACCGCATTTAACGGGAGTGCGTGCTGGCAAGTATCCGCGACGACTAGACAGCCGATGAAAGCTGCCTATGAGGCCACCTGTTGATGCGGTCACGCAGACAGCATGTGTTCAGGGCTGGCTAGCCCAACTTGTGAGCCAGTCTACGCTCTCGTTCATGCAGCGCACAACAGTTCGTCTGGCGAACAGGGGGACGTAATAACAGTTCTTGTACGAAAGTCGATTCTTGTGACGGTTCTTACGGACAGGACATATCGGACTCAGCCTCCCGTCTCATTGCCGTGCGGGCCAGCCGGTGTAGGCCTCCGCGAGGTACGCCATGCCGTGCCGGGATGACACCACCGAGTTAAGCTCGCCCAGCTGGCGGGCGCGGGAGAAATCATCAGCGTCGGCGGGCGTGTGGAGCAGGGTGGTCATCCAGTAGGAGAACTGCTGGGCCTTCCACACCCGCTCCAGGGCGCGGTCGCTATAGGCCTCCAGCAGGAGGTCAGAGCCGGAGTTGTAGTGGCTGTCCAGCCCCTCGAAGAGGACCTTGACGTCGTGGATGGCCAGGTTCAGGCCTTTGGCACCGGTGGGCGGGACCGTATGCGCGGCGTCGCCGGCCAGGAACAGGTTGCCGTGGCGCATGGGGGTGTGGACGAAGCTGCGGAACGGCAGGACCATTTTCTCGATGACCGGCCCCTCTTTCAGTTCGAAGCCGTTGCCGTTCACCCGGCTGCGGAATTCGGCCCAGATCCGGTCGTCGTCCCACTCGGCTACGTTTTCCTTGGGGTCGCACTGGAAGTACATCCGCTGCACCATCTCGGTGCGCTGGCTGATCAGAGCGAAGCCGTTGGCGGAGTTGGCGTAGATCAGTTCGTCTGAGCTGCGCGGGGCCTCGGCCAGAATGCCGAACCAGGCGAAGGGGTACTCGCGGAAGTACCACTTGCGGTGCGCTTCCGGGATCTGGAACCGGCAGTGGCTGCGGGAACCGTCAGCGCCCACCAGGAAGTCGGCCTGGATCTCGAACTCCACACCCTCGGCGTCGGTGAACCAGACCTTCGGCTTACTTTCCAGGTCATGCACTGCGGTGTCCGTGACGCTGTAGCGGACGTCACCGCCGTCGGCTTCCCGCCGGGCGGTGAGGTCCAGGAACACGTCTGTCTGCGGGTACAGCCACACGGACTCCCCCACCAGGTCCTTGAAGTCCACGCGGTGGCTCTCCCCGTTGAAGCGCAGTTCGATGCCGTCGTGGCGGTCCCCGTCACGCAGGACCCGGTCCGAGACGCCGCTGTCCACGAGCATATTGACCGTTCCGTGTTCGAGGATGCCGGCGCGGACGGTTTCGGAGATCTCGTTATGGCTGCGGACCTCGATAACGGTGGAGTCGATACCGGCCTTGGCCAGCAGGTGGGAGAGCATCAGTCCGGCAGGGCCGGCTCCCATGATGGCCACCTGGGTGGTGATGATTTCTCGTGTTGCCATGGTTTGTCTCGCTTCATTGCGGGGCCCTGCGGGCCGGATTTGCCGTATCTGGCAATCAGTGTGCGGCAGCAGGAGTGACAGCTGTAACAGCAATTCCGTTCAATGGGAAGCGTCAGGGATTACCGAGTGCGCGGGCGATGCCCCGCGCTGCCGTCTGCAGGGCCGGAACCAGGGCCTGCAGGCGCATCTCACGCAAGGGAACCACGACGCCGAGTGAGGCCACCGCACGTTGCCGGCGGTTGAGGACGGGGACCGCAATCCCCCAGGTGTCCGGATCAACCACGCCTTTCAGCTGGGCAAAGCCAAGATGCGCTGTTTCGCTGAGCAGCGCGCGCAGCGCGTCCACAGTGACCTTACCGTCGGGGTCGCTGAACTGGTCAAGGTACTCCGCCTGCAGGGCCTTGTCCTGGTGCGCCATCAGCGCCAGCCCTGCAGACGTGATGTGGACAGGCATCCGCCCTGCCACCTGCGCGCGGTTTGCCACCGACCCGCGCCGCGAGAGCCTTTCGACGAACAATGCCTCCCAGCCATCCAGCACCGCCAGGTTCACGTTCTGGTTCAGGACCTGCTGGATGTCCTCCATGAACGGCATGGCCGCCTCCCGCAGAGCCAGGGTGGGCGAGGTCCGATTGACCAGCTCCCATAACCGCACGCCCGGACGTACCATGCCTCCTGGCGCGGTTTCCAGCAGGTCATGCTCGGCCAACTGTCGCACCAGCCGGTGGGCAGTCGTTAGCGGCAGCCCGGCCCGGGCCGCCAGTTCAGACAACGGGAGGGTACCGACATCCTGCGGAAAAGCCGAGATAATCCGGACAACCCGATCCACTACGGAATCACCAGAGGCTGAATTAGCCACTGCCTAGACCTGCCCTTCCCTAGGGATAGCCCCAGCGTATCCTGCCAGCTACCTCGCCCTCATCAGGACGCGGAGCACGTGCGCTGGCAGCACCGAAGCCCTAGAGACCTAGTACATTCCATGAGCCGGTAAAAGTATTTGCCCGATGAATAGTTTGTATGCGTCAAATGACCTATACCAAATACATGAGCTGCCTCACAGACTCTTCTATGGTTGTCAACGTAGCAATGGCTGGGGACTGCTGGCACTGAGTGTGCGGTAGATCCGTCGGGCGAGGTAGCGCTTCACGCACCGACGAATTTCTTTCTTGGTTCGCCCTTCTGCTTGCCGTTTCGCTACGCATTCGACGGTCGCTGGATCGAACGCCATCCTCGTAACAGCAACCATGTGAAGGGCTTTATTCAGGGTCCTGTCGCCGCCGCGGTTGAGCCTATGACTGACGGTATTTCCAGATGAAGCGGGAATGGGGTTGACCCCGGCCAGGGAGGCGAAAGCCGCCTCGGCACGTACCCGGCCCTGATGAGACCAAGCGGTAAGACAAATAGCTGCCGTGACCGGTCCGAAGCCGGATTCCTGCAGCAGCGGCGCCGCTTCGGTTACGTCAACCAGTCCGGCGATCCGGGAGCCGTTTGCTTTGATCTCAGCGTCAAGGTCGCCGATGCGCATAGCCAGTCTGACCGCTTCAGAGCGGGCCACCGATACAGCAAGAGCTTCTTCACGGACCCGCCACCGAGACACCTCCAGTATGTGACTTCCGCTCAACGACTTGCGCGCATCCAAACCCAAATCATTGATCCGGAGCGGCGCGGTCAACGCGGTCACGGTCCTGGTCCGGCCGGTTGTCATCGAATGACGCGCAGTTACAAGGACCCGCAACGCTGCGCGGACCCCTTCGTTCAACCGTGGCCGGCGCAACTTATCCTTTTCCAAGGAAAGGACGGCGGAAGCGATCCGGTGCGCGTCAACCTGGTAGCCGGCAGCTGCGACAGCACCGGCCAACACGGCACCATAACAAGCCGCGCCCTCAATCACCCATAGAGTGGCCATCGGCCTCGGTGCGACGCGCAACCCAAGCAATGACACGGTTGATCCCGGCGCCCGTCGCTGGGAAATCACGGTTATCGATCCGTTCGCCGCTTGCCGCGCAATGATGGCGAAAACGTGCTTCCGGGCGTCGGTGTCGACACCCAGGACAAACGAGCGGGAATACGCAACGCTAGTCATAGCGGTTCTGGCACCTTCCTCATTTCGCGGACATGGTCAGGCCGTTAGGCGCCGGTACCATTCCGGGTAGAGGTCACTTCGGAACAGCACTGTGACGAGCCACGTCCCCTGCGAGGGCGGACAATCACTGGTGTTCAAGAACGGGCGGAGCCTTGCTCCAGGGCGCCTGATGCCACGACTTCGCGTCCTCAAGGTAACGCGCAGGAATACGGCCGTGAGGCCCGCAACGACAACCGGCATGTGGTGTGCATCCGACCTGGTCTTTCGACACAACAGAAGACAATTTCTCCTAAAACCCTGCAACTAGCCACCTCAACAACGTGAGCAAAGATGATCGAGCGTGAACGAAAGTGTTTAGGTGCCTTGTAGGGTCTCCCCGGTGCTCATAGTCTCGCTGTGCTTAGGCCTCCTCTCTGCGGCACGAATAGAGGAGGCCCGGCCGCAGACTCGAAACGCAGAGAGGTACAACAATAATGTTTTCCGCCCGACGACAAACGCGAAGGCCGGTGGCCGCACTGGCGGCTGCGGTCACGGCGGCAGCAGGTCTGGTCATGCTGCCCGCCGGCACGGCCGGGCCGGCGGCAGCCGCCGATGCTACGCCCGTGACCATCACACCCAACCCAGCCAGCCGCGGGGAGGCCTTCGAGGGTTGGGGCACCAGCTTGGTCTGGTTCGCCAACGCGACGGCAGGCTACTCCCCTGAGCTGCGCGACGAGCTGTACCAGAAGGTGTTTGGCGAGGACGGACTCAACCTCAACATCGCGCGCTATAACGTGGGCCGCGGCAATGCCTCCGACGTGCGAAACTACCTCAACGACGGCAGCGCGGTGGAGGGCTGGTGGAATCCGGTCAGCGAACCACAGGAGGGTAAAGCGGCCTCCAACCTTTACAACCCCGACGGCTCGGTGGACCCGACACAGGCCAACAAACTCGCCTTTCTGGACCAGTGGAACCCGGACGACCCCGCCTCCTACAACCCGGAAGCCGACCAGAACCAACGCTGGTGGGTGGAAAAACTCGCCGCAGACCAGCAAATCACCCACTGGGAAGCCTTCAGCAACTCCCCGCCCTGGTTCATGACCAAGAGCGGCTACGTCTCCGGCCAAATCAACCCCGCCAGGGGCGAAAACCTGCTGCCGCAAGCGGAAGCCAAGTTCGCCGCCTACATGAAGCACGCCGTCGAACTCCTCGAGGATGGCAGCGGGATCACCGTGGACACCATCGACCCCTTCAATGAGCCAAACTCCGGCTACTGGGGCACGGACATCGACAAGGCCACCGGCAAACCACCCACCAGCTACACCCAAAAGCAGGAGGGCGCCCTGATCTACCCGGCAGCCCAGGACCGCGTCACCAAGCTCCTCGCCCAGGAACTCGCCAAGGAAAGCACCACCACAGACGCCGTCATCTCCGCCATGGACGAGACGGATCCAGCTAAGTTCATGACCAACTGGCACGGCTACAGCCAGCAGGCCAAGGACGCTGTGGCGCAACTCAACGTCCACACGTACGGCACCAACGACCGACGCCGCGTCCGCGACCTCGCCAAGTCCACGGACAAGCCGCTGTGGATGAGCGAGGTGGGCGGCTTCTGGGCCGGCAACCCGGCGCTGGGCGATTCCGCCAGCGGTTGGGACCGCTCGAACATCACCAACGGGCTGGGCATCGCCGGGCGGATGGTCAACGACCTCCGCGAGCTCGAGCCGGACGCCTGGGTGTTCTGGCAGCCCGTGGAGGACACCTACAAGCAGGAAAAGGCCGACAAGGGATGGGGCTCCATCTACATCGACTTCGACTGCAACTATGAGGGCCGCGAAGGCTTCTCCAACCGACGCCTCAACGACGGCGCCAGCCCGGATCAGGCCAAATGCAAGGTGCTGACCAACCAGAAGTACAACACCGCCCGCAACTTCACACACTTCATCCGGCCCGGCGACTTCCTGATCCAGAACGACAACGCCAAGACCGCGAGCGCCTTGGACGCCGACGGCAACGGAGCCACGCTGGTGCACTTCAATGACACTCCGACGGCGGAAAAGGTCACCATCGACCTCAGCCGTTTCGGCGCCATCGCCCCTGGCGCCACGGTCACCCCGGTGGTCACCACCAAGTCGCCGCTGGAGGACATCGAGCGGAACGCGCTCGTCAGGGGCGCGCCGGTCGCCGTGGACGCCGCGGCAAAGTCCGCCACGCTTGAGGTTCCCGCCGCGTCCGTGGTGACGTTCGTCGTCGACGGCGTCAGCGGAGTGTCAGCCGACGCTGCACCAGTGGAGGACGGCCACACCTACCACCTCACCGGCGATGCAAGCGGGAAGTATCTCACGGCCCGTCCCGACGGCACGGCGTCCATCCAGGAACTGGGCGCGACGACGGCGGATGTCACCTCCCAGCTGTGGACCTTCACCGCTGCCGGCGGTGACGAGTTCGCCCACGACCGCCGCTGGGTGGTCAGCAACAAGGACGGCCGCGTGCTGACGGGAACGGGCGGCGTGCCCAACGGCAGCACGTCCGGAGCCGCGGCGCTCACCGCCATGACCATCGAACAGGCGAAGGGCGCGACGGCCGCGCAATGGATCGTGACCACCGAGAACGGCAAGCAGTGGTCCCTGGTGAATGCCTCGGCCGGTATCGCCCTGCAGGTAACCGGAAATCAAACCGCCGCCGGCACCGGCGTCTCCCTTGCCTCCTCCACCGGCGCCACCGCCACCGCAACCGGCAACACTTCCCAGTCGTGGGGCTTCACGGACCTCGAGGATCTGAAGCTGCTCGGCACCAAACCGGTGGAACTCAGCACGCCCACCGGAGTGGCCCCGTCGCTGCCGGTGACCGTCACGCCGCTCTATGCCAGGGGTGAAGGGCGGCCGGTTCCTGTCCAGTGGCAGTCCGTTGATCCGGCCGTGTGGAACAAAAAGGGCACGGTCACCCTCACCGGAACAGGCGCCGACGTGTACGGCCAGGCCTTCACCGACGCCAAAGTCACCGTGACGGTGGGCAAATATGCGGCCACGGACCCGGTCTCCGCTACGGTCGGAGTCGGGGCAACCGTCGCCGACGTGCAGGCGGCGGCTCCGGCAACAGTCCCCGGCCAGGTGGGCATTTCGGCCGCGCGGAACGACCTCGCTGTTACCTGGGACTGGGGCACCATTGCTCCCGCCGCCCTGCAGACCGCAGGCACCGTCACCGTAACTGGCAAAGCGGACACCGGGGCCGAGAAGGAAAAGCCTTTGGACGCCCTGCTGACTATCCTGGTGGTGGACCGCGTTGCCAGCAGCAACATCTGCAGGGACGACTCTGCCACCGCCGTCACGGCCAGCTACACCGAAGGTTCCTACATCGCCCGGAACACCTGCGACGGCAACACCTCCACCCGCTGGTCCAACTGGGTGAGCGGCGGCCGGGCCGGCGATAGCCTCACCTACAGCTTCGGGCGCAACTACACCGTGGACTCGGTGACGGTAACCTTGGCCGAGAAGGCGGCGCAGGGCCTGAAGGTGCAGTACCTGGACGCTGCGGGAACCTGGCAGGACACCTCCGCCGGGACCGTTACTAGCTTGACTACCGCGGCCCCGGCCAAGGTTGCGTACACGCCGGTCAGCACCCGCGGCATCCGGGTCATTTTCACCACCACCGGCTCCTACACCAAGGTGGCCGAGGTTGCCATCAGCGGCTCGCGGCTGGCTGACGCAGGACTCGTCGATCTGGGCCGGCTGCTCGTGGACCAGAAATCGGTAAACAGCTTCACTGCCGAAACCACCGGCTACACGGTGCTGACCTCATCGGCGGCGGTGCCAACTGTCGCCGCCCACCCGCTGGACACCAACGCCAAGGTCGCAGTGGCCCAAGCGACCGCGGAGAGCCCGACGGCGGCTGTCGCCGTGACTGCCCCGAACGGGACCACCAGGCAGTACACGGTGAACTTCGTGACGGGCAAGGATGCGTGCGCCAACGGCGGCTGGGCCACCAATGTGGAGCCCGGGTTCCGGAACGAAGGGGAATGTGTGAGCTTCTTCAGCTCCAAGTAGCCCCTGATCTAAACAAAGTAGCCCTTGGCCGGAATTCCGGCCAAGGGCTACTTTGCGTTTACGCCAACTGTTGCTCACCCCAGTTGCGCCCACACGGCTTCCGGGTCCACCACCGTGCCGTCGGCGAACACAAAGAGGCCGGCCTCGGAGAAGCGCGCGGCGTCGAGTTCGGATCGCACGCCTTTTCCGCCGAGTCCGACGGCGGCGGCGTAGTCACCGTCTGCAGCCGCGCCGGAGGTACCAATCCAGGGAATGGTCAGGTGCTCCCCCATCGGGTGCGGGGCCTGCCGTTCCCAAGTGCCGCCGTCGTCAAGCACCCCTCCCCAGGAGACGGGGCGGACTTCACTGGCCAGGAAAGCCGGGGCATCGACCGGCCACCCGCCGATCCGCAGTTTGGCTTCGCCACTGGCACCCCTGACCCGCACCAGCCGCAGCTCTACAGCACCGCGGGTCAGCGACGCCACGGTCATCTCGGGCCCCGGACTGGCCGTCCCTGTGGCACCACTGCCGTGGTCGGGTCCGCCGTCAGGGTCGATGGTGATCCAGTTCGTGGCCGCGCGGGAGGCGCCCACCTGCACCCCGCCAACCTCGAACTGGCCCAGGAACTCGAAGCCGGTGCGGTGCGTGAGCCGGCCATCCGCATCGACAAACACGACCGCGTTGTCCAGGGACTCCGGTTCCAGGTCCGGGAACGTGGCGGTGGAGTAACCCAGCCGGGCGTAGAGCGGTGAATCCGTCACCTTCACCCCGGGATTGGCGTGGTCCGTTCCATGGTTCAGGATCCGGACCACCCCGTCCGCAACCGTCCCCTCCACCTGCCACCCCGGCGCTTCGATGAACCGCCGGGTGTCCGCTACCTCTACGGGCAGCGGTTCCTCCACGGCGGTCCACACCGGATGGTCTGCCGGCAGCGCGAGGCCCATCATGCCCTTGGCCGCCCAGTACGGCGACCCGGTCCCGGAATAGGATTGCTTCATCCCCGGAAACTCGCCGTGGAAGCCGATGGTGAGCAGGCCGTCGTCATTCACTGCTCCGCGCTGGACGAAGTAGTCCAGAATTCCGGAGGCGGCACGCCGGGAGAGGCCCGGACTGATCCGGCTGTT
Source organism: Arthrobacter sp. Y3221159 (assembly GCF_059089885.1). Taxonomy (NCBI): domain Bacteria; kingdom Bacillati; phylum Actinomycetota; class Actinomycetes; order Micrococcales; family Micrococcaceae; genus Arthrobacter; species Arthrobacter sp. Y3221159. The sequence continues at coordinate 144,967 of NZ_JBNHFC010000004.1, read as the reverse complement.
GCCCAGCAGCTGCCCGCTCCAGAACGGGGCGGCCGCGGCGAAGCGGTAGATCAGGCTGCGCCCCTGGATCAGTGGCGCACCGTTGGCGCCCATCAAATGCACGGCGTCGTCCAGGAAGTCGGCAAGCCGTTCGCCGTCGCGCTGCGCCCGGGCCTGCACGCGGGGATCCTCAGGCGCCATCAGCTGCAGCAGCTGCGGGTAAACCTGGAATGCCCAGCCAACATAATGGTCGTAGGCGCGCTCGGGGCCGTCCGCGAACCAGCCGTGGCCGCGGTACAGCGAGTCATGCAGGGCAAGTCCGGTATCAATGTCCTCATCCGAGTACCTGCCCCCAACGCTGGCCAAAAACATCTCCACGACAATCTGGAACCACACCCAGTTGATGGGCGGGTACTCTTCAGAGATCACCGTCTCAAACCAGGCGATCAGCTGCTCCTGCACCCGCTGCGGCAGCTTGTCCCAGAGCACTTCCCGGGTCAGTGCCAGCCCCACGGCAAGTGAGGCTGCTTCCACCTTTGCCTGGTTCAGCTCGCCCGGGGTGGGCCAGCGGTTCGGGTTGGCCGGGTTGGTGCCGGCGTCCAACCCCTCGGCGTACCAGTCGACAATCCACCCGCTGCCGCCCGGGTCCCCGGCTATCCGGAAGGAGGCCAGCAGGAAGGTGCGGGCGAAGGCTTCAAGCGAATCGCTGCGCGTCCCGTAGGCGCTGGTGGCGCCGGGCAGGTGCAGGTTGGCGTGGTCGTCCGTGGCGTAGCGGTGCGCCGAGCGCAACAAATAGTCGGCGTAGGTACACCAGTGGTCCCGGCTCAGTCCGGTGTACGGGGAAAGCTTCCGATCCAGCGGCGGCAGCACCAGGTCAAGGGGCGGAGCAATGGAGGGCATGGGTTCCTAGGGTTTGGAAGAGGTTGAAGGTTTGCGGTCAGTGAGCCAGGCGACCGCCCTGAGCACCACGTCCCGATGCTCAGGCGATTCGTAGGAGGCGGCATCGTGGCCCAGCGCGTCATAGAACGTCCGGCCGGAAGGACCGCCGTCCCTTGAACTGCGCTCCAGCGACCACAGCACCGGATGCTCGACGCCGTCATGCAGATGCGTGGCGTGGACCGTGATGCGGGGAGAAGTGCGGAGGTAGCTGTAGCACTCGTCCAGGAGTTCAAAGTCCGGAACGCCGTCCACCGGCCCGGAGCCCTGCCGCACCGAAATCCGTGCCAGCCCATACTCGGGGTGCATGGACGTGCCCCTGATCCAGCGCCCGCCCAGCCCGTCCTCCCACGCGGGCAAGTCCAGGAAGCTCGTGGAGCTTGAGTGGCTGACCCACAACGGCCGCCCTGAGTCCAACCAACGGGTCAGCCCCGCAGCGGCTTCGGGAGAACAGGGGGAAGGCAGGCCGTCCCGCGGCAGGCCCACATTGACGGCCAGCAACGCCGGCAGGTCCGGCTCGTCCGTCCGCCCCAAAAGGGCCAGAGTGGCGTCCACGTCGGCGGGGATTTCGACGTCGAACCCCGCCTCCCCGATCACGCCCGCCAGCGCGCGGGACGTCTCCGCAAAGGGATGCCAGGGGTCCGCGTACCGCCCGGTGCCGCTGAGCAGCAGCGCTTTTGGCATGGGTGCAGTTGTTCCCGCCATCACATCGAATCCTCCAGGACACCGGACACTGGTACCCGCGGGGCCCCCACGGAGGATTCCCGGAGGATCAGTTCCGGATTGAGCTCGATCCGGTGGACAGGCCGCATCCGCCCTTCGGCAAGCCGGGCAGCCATCAGCTGCACCGCCACCTTGCCAACGTACTGTTTGGGCGGGCGCACTGCTGAGATGGCGGGCTCGGCCAGGTAAGCCACCTCATCGTCGTAACTGACAATGGCAATGTCACCCGGGACGGCAAGTCCGCGGTCCACGCAGTGCTGCACAAACGCCACCGCCTGGGTGTCCGAGTGGACCAGCATGGCCGTGGTTCCGGTCTTGGTGCACAGCTCAAGCACACGGTCAAAGTGCTGAGCCCGGTCATCGTTTTCCTGGATGCCCGAGTCCTCGTGAACCGTAACCTGCTCGGGAATCTTCAGGGCAGCCAGCGCCTGGCGCCAGCCCCGCACTACATGGGGGCTGGTGGGGCTGGACCGGTCCGTGAGGCAGCCGATCCTCCTATGCCCTTCCTGCCAAAGGTGCCGGACAGCCATCCCGGCGCCGAAGGCATGGTCCGTGGCAACCCATTCCAGCCGGTGCGCGGGAATTTCGGTCGGCGACCGCCGTTCTGCCAGCACCACCGGGATGGGCAGGGCGTTGAGCCAGCGCAACAGGTCCTGGCCATGTACACCGCTCATATCCGGCGCCACGATCAGCCCGTCGATGTTCTGGGTGTCCAGCAGGGCCTGGACCTGCCTGCGGTTGTCCCCGGCGTCGTACGCTGAACCGCGCACCAGAATCCGCAAGTTCTGCTCCTCCGCTTCCGCGCGGGAACCGCTGATAACCTGGGGCCAGTAGTAGCCCAGGGACGGCACCACCATGCCGATGGAGTAGCTGTGCGCGGCCGGCCGGCCGGCCGCCGTCGCACGGTCCAGTGGGCTGGGCAGCGTGGCGCCGCCATGCACACGGGACACCAGCCCCTCGTCGGCGAGGATGTTCACGTCACGGCGGATGGTGAGCTCACTGACGCCCAGCTTCGCGGCAATCCCCCGGACGGTGATGGCACCATGGGCGCGGAGCTCCTCCATCAGACGCTCACGGCGCTGCAGCGAAAACAGGGACTTCCCTGCAGGCTCGGATGGTTTTTCGGGGTTCATGATGTTGCCTCCACGGTGAGGGTGAGTGCGCCGGCGGCACTGGATGGTTCGGGCAGGAGCCCGGTGGACATGCGGAAACGCAGGCGGGTGAGTTTAGCGCCCCAGACGTCCGCCAGGAGCGGATCGTCGAGGTGCCATTCGTCCACCAGGACGACGGCGGAGGAGGGCTCCCAGCGCAGGGCCGCTCCCCTGCCGGTTCCGGCGCCGGGAATGCCGGTCGGCAGGACCGTTGCCTCACCCTCCCGCAGGCGGACGGTGCCGGCCGCAAGGTAGGTGACGTCGACGTCGAAAGTATTGCCCCCCGCGGGGACGTCTTCCCGCGCGGGCTGTAATTCCCAGCGGTCCGTAATGGTGATGCGGCGGGCCGTGCGGTCCAGCGCGGAGCAGCGGAGCCACTGCTCCGGCTGCAGGCCATAGGCCGCACCGAGCGCCAGCTCCAGTCGGAGGTTCTCGGTGTCAGGGGCGGCGAGGACCCTGGCGGCGTACTCCTTGCCGGCGCCCTGCTCCAGCCCGAACGGCGCCGGGACGCTGTGCCAGCCGCTTTGCATGGCCTGGATGTCGTAGCGGTCAGGGCCGAACGTCTTGGCCGTATAGGTCGGCTGGCCGGCGTCCACCAGCAACGGAACGCCGTCCACGGCGACCACCACCGAGCCAACATCCTTGTGGTTGTGGTGCTCACCGTTGTGGCCGCCTTTCGCCGCGAGGAAGAGGCCCGTTGGGCTTCCAGCGGTTTCCCGCACAGTCATGATCTGTACAGAAGGAAAGTAAGTAAGGGGAACCAGAGGTGGGTTGTCTCCGCTACCAGGCCCTGCTTCATCAGCCCGCGCGATGCCGTTCAGCAGTGCATGCAGGACTCTGCCCAGTCCCGCGGCGGCTTCCGGGTGGCCGGAAATCATGGCGGCCGCATGGGCGGCAGCGTCTTTGTCCCCAAGTCGCAGGGCCCAGCGATAAAGCATGTCCCAGGGGAGGGCTACCGCGGCCCTCGCCGGCCCGTCGGCAACGTTCACGAACCAGCTGCCACCGATGTGCATGCGGTGCGGGAAGGCGACCAGTTCGCGGACCACCGACAGGCCGCCGTCGAGCGCTCCCCCGGTGGCCTGCTCGAGCAGTGTGAGCCCTTCCAGCGCCCGTCCCGCACCGTTCCACCAATAGGCGAAGCCCTCGTCGATGGCGCCATCGTCGGGGATCGAGGCCAGGAAGCGGTCCAGGCCCTCGATGCACCGGGAAACGGTCCGGGCCTGAATGTCGAGGTCATCGATCAGGAAAAGTGCTGCGGCGATCAGGTTGGTGTGGATCCAGGGATTCCAGTTGTGGACGTCGCCGCCCAGACCCAGCCAGTGCCAGTCCATCCGCTCAAGGAACGGTCGGATAACCCGCCTGGACGTCTCTTCGCGGATCCGGCGCCGCAGCCCGGGAGCCCGCCGCCCAAGATCTCCGCCCAGGACGTGATCAATCCACGCCAGCTGTGCGGCCACTTCACCGGCTCCCAGGTCCAGGAACGGCCGGGACATATCCGGCACCACTTCTCCGGAACGGCTGAAAACGTCATCGTGCGCCGCCCAGCTCCAGGAGCTTTGCTCACATAGCAGGTAGGCACCATCGATCACTTCATCCAGCCAACCATTCATATCCGAACACGGCTGGCCCGATGCTGCCCCGTGCGCCTGGCTGGAAACCAAGGCCATCACCACAGCACGCGTAAGCCGCTGCTGGCGCGCAGCCACCAGCCCCTCGTAGGCAGTGCGGTTTCCACCCCGGAAGTACCGTGCGTAATGGGACACCAACGGTTGCGGCCATGGCAGACCCTTCTCCTGCCGCGCCTGCTCCCCCATGGCATCCAAGGCCACCCGGGGCAAGCCCGCCCAAGCGGCGTGGCCAGCCGGGGGCATCACAATACGTGTGCGTGCACCTGTAAGCAGGGCACCCAGCGCGGATTCCTTTGCCGCAGGCCCCCATGCAGTTGCCAGTGGAGTTGGAGGGCGCCCCCGGGGCTGCAGTAAGGAGGAAGGCGGAGCCATCAGCATCACATCTTTGTTTGAATTAGATTGATCGAGAACGATCCTGATCACGTTGGTTGGATCGTCTTGTTTATGAGTATCTACTGATTGTTAGATGTGATGCAAGACATTGCCTCGCCGCCGGCGGAGAGGACCAACACACAGAAAGGAGCCCCTATGTCACGAAAACCCAGGGCCCTGCTGGTCATGAACCGCGGAACGTATGCGGATCAGTTTGATACCACGCGGCTGGAGCGACTGGCGGGCCTGGTGGACCTCGGCGGCCAGCCGTGGACCGACTCCCTTGAATACCCCAAGCTCGCCGGACACCTCGAAGAGGTCGAAATCCTCCTTACCAGCTGGGGCGTACCACGTCTGGACGGAGCGGCGCTGCGGCGCATGCCAAACCTCCGCGCTGTATTCCATTGTGCGGGCACCGTCCGCAGCTTCGTCAGCCAGGAACTGTGGGACCGCGGCATCCTGGTAACCAACGGCGCCGACGCAAACGCCATCCCGGTCGCGGAGTTCACCTTCGCATCCATCGTCCTGGCCGGCAAAAAGGCGCAGGTGCTGGCCAACGACGCCCGCACCTTCCGTGAAGACTGGTCCTACATCAGGCGGCGGGGTGAGCTCGGCAACATCGGCCGGGTGATCGGAATCATCGGCTTCTCACGGATAGGCCGGCGGGTAGTGGAGCTCGTCCAGCAACTGCAGGATGTCACGTGCATGGTGTCCGACCCTCATGCAGATCCTGCTGCCGTAGCCGCAGCCGGCGGCCAACTGGTGCCGCTGCCGGAACTGCTGGCCGCATCTGACATTGTGTCGGTACACGCACCAGCTTTGCCCGAAACCCGCCACATGATCGGCGCGGCGGAACTGCGGGCGATGAAGGACAACGCCACCCTGATCAACACAGCCCGGGGCTCCCTGGTCGACACCAAAGCTCTGGAGGCCGAATGCGCCACCGGACGAATCCAGGCCCTGCTGGACGTCACCGAACCCGAACCGCTTCCGGGTGACTCGGTGCTCTACAACCTGCCCAACGTGGTGATCACTCCCCACATCGCAGGCTCCCTTGGCACCGAAACCCGGCGGATGTCCGATGCCGCCCTGAACGACCTGGAACGCTACCTGACCGGACAGAAGCTCGTGGCGCAGGTGGTCTCCGAAGACCTCTCACTCAGCGCCTGACAAAACCCGGCCGCAGCTGTGGCCGCCTTGAAACCTTACAAAGGAGAACGCAATGAAGCGCACAACCCTCGCCGCCATCGCCCTGGCAGTGACAGCAGGACTCGGCCTGTCCGGCTGCGCCGGCGCGGCCGGGCCCGCTGAACCCCAGAGCCAGGAGGGCAAGACCCGCCTGACTGTATCCGTGTGGAACTACGAAGGTACGCCGGAGTTCAAGGCACTGTTCGACGGCTACGAGGCCGCCAACCCGGACATCGATATTGAACCGGTGGACATCCTGGCGGATGACTACTCCCAGAAGGTCACCACCATGCTGGCCGGCGGGGACACCACCGACGTCCTGACCATGAAGAACGTCACCGAATATGCCAGGTACGCCAGCAACGGCCAGCTTCAGGAAATCAACGGCGTGGTGGACAGCATCGGCAAGGAGGACCTCGCCGGCCTGGACGCCTTCGACATTGGCGGCAAGTACTACGCGGCGCCATACCGGCAGGACTTCTGGCTGCTGTACTACAACAAGGAACTCCTCAAGGCCGCCGGTGTGGAGACCCCCGCGGACCTGACCTGGGACGAGTACACCGCGCTGGCCCAGAAGCTTACGACCAAGGGCGCCGACGGCAAGGCTGTCTACGGCACTTACCACCACATCTGGCGCTCGGTAGTTCAGGCCATCGCGGCCGCCCAGAACAACGGCGACCAGATCAGTGGCGAGTACAGCTTCTTTGAAGACCAGTACGCCACCGCCCTGGAACTGCAGAAGAGCGGTGCCACCCTGGGCTTTAGTACCGCCAAAAGCCAGAAGATGAGCTACCGCACCATGTTCGAAACCGGCCAGACCGCCATGATGCCGATGGGAACCTGGTACATCGCGGGGGTCCTGCAGGCCAAGAGGGACGGCAAGACAAACGTGGACTGGGGCCTGGCCCCGCTGCCGCAGAAGGAGTCCAACGGCAAGGTCAGCACCTTTGGTTCCCCCACGGCCTTCGCCGTTAACAAGAACGCCGTGCACTCCGAGGAAGCCCGGAAGTTCATCGAATGGGCAGCCGGTGAAGAAGGGGCCAAGGCCGTTTCCAAGATTGGTGTGGTCCCCGCGCTGCAGAACGACGCCGTGACGGAGACCTATTTCCAGCTCGAGGGCCTGCCCACGGACGACTTGTCTAAGAAGGCCTTCGCGCCGGATGAAACCGCCCTCGAGATGCCGGTCAGCGACAAATCCGCAGCCACGGACAAGATCCTCAGCCAGGAGCACGACCTCATCATGGTGGGCGAACGCTCCGTTGAAGACGGCATCGCGGAAATGGGCAAACGCGTCAAGAGCGAAATCCTCGGTCAGTAAAAACCCATCATGGCGACTAAGACAATCACTCCGGCCCCGGCTGTCACCAGCCGGGGCAACCGGAAGCAGGCCCGCCGCAACACGCTGGTCGGCTGGACCTTCATCCTGCCGAACTTCCTGGGATTTCTGGCCTTCACCCTCATTCCCGTCCTCGCCGCATTCGCCCTCTCCTTCATGGAGTGGACCTCATTCACGGCGCCGCGCTGGGTCGGCCTGGAGAACTTCCAGCGGATGTTCGCCAGCGACACCTTCTGGGTGGCGCTGCGGAACACCGTGGTCTACGCCATCGGCCACGTGCCCCTCACGATGGCGCTGGCCCTGCTCCTGGCCATGCTGCTGAACCGGAAACTCAAGGGCATCGGATTCTTCCGGGTAGCCATCTTCTTCCCGTACATCACCTCCCTGGTGGCGGTCGCTGTCGTCTGGAACATGCTGTTCAGCCCGGACAACGGCCCCATCAACCAGTTCCTGCACGCAGTGGGCATCGCCAACGCCCCGGGCTGGACCTCCAGCTCCGACTGGGCCATGCCCGCGGTCATCATCACCAGCGTCTGGCGGGATATGGGCTACTACATGGTTCTCTACCTTGCCGGCCTGCAGGCCATCCCCCCCGAGCTGTACGAGGCGGCCGAAGTGGACGGCGCCAGCGCCTGGCAGCGCTTCTGGAATGTCACCATCCCGTCCCTGCGGCCCACCACGTTCTTTGTGGTGGTCATGCTGACGGTCTCCAGCTTCAAGGTGTTCGACCTGATCGTGGTGATGACCAACGGCGGTCCGGGGCGCTCCACCACGGTGCTGTCCCAGCTCATCTACCAGGAGGGCATCGGCGAAGGGAAGTTCGGCTATTCGTCGGCGATCTCCCTGGTGCTGTTCCTGATCGTGCTGACGGTTACCGTCCTGCAGTTCAAGATCCAACAGCGGAGGGAACGCTGATGACCAACATGGCCGAAGACCTCAAGGCCGAGGCACCGTTCATCGGGACCGGCCTGGCACCCGCTGCGGAAGACCGCCGCCGTACTCCCGGGCCAAGCAACGGCAGGCGCTCCCTCCGGGAGCAGAAAAAGCGCACCACCGACATGGTCATTTACGCCGTGCTGGCCGTCCTGGTGGTGGCACTCATGGTGCCGTTCATCTGGATGTTGTCCTCCTCGCTGAAGGAGAACAACCAGGTCCTCACGGTGCCCATCCAGTGGATTCCCACCGAGTTCGTGTGGAGCAATTACACGGACATCTGGACCCGCATCCCCATGATGGGGTACGTGCAGAACTCCCTATACCTTGCTGTGATCATCACCTGCCTCCAGGTGCTAACCGGGTCCCTGGCCGCCTACGGCTTCTCGAAGGTCCGGTTTCCCGGCCGGGACGTGCTGTTCCTGGCGTACATAGGTACCATTGCCGTGCCCTGGCAGGCCTATATGGTGCCGCAGTACATCATGATGCAGAATCTGGGCGTGACCAACAGCTTCAACGCACTGATCCTGCTCCAGGCGTTTGGAGCGTTCGGAGTGTTCCTGATGCGCCAGTACTACATGACCATTCCGGACGAGCTTTGCGAAGCGGCCCGCATTGACGGGCTCAGCGAATACGGCATCTGGGCGCGGGTGATCCTGCCCCTGTCCAAGCCGGCCCTCGCCAGCCTGGCGCTGCTGACGTTCGTGCACACGTGGAACGACTACATGGGCCCGTTCATCTACCTGACGTCCAACCGGTTGTGGACCGTCCAGCTGGGCCTGCGGTCCTTCGTGGGCCAGTTCGACGCGGAGTACGCCATGATCATGACCGGTTCGGTGATCTCCGTGATCCCCATCCTGGTCATCTTCCTGATCGGACAGCGGTACTTCATCCAGGGCATCGCCACGAGCGGCATGAAAGGATGACGTCCGTGGCACAGCACTCAACGCGGCGGCGCGGCCTCGCAGGCCGCATCCCCAGCCCGGGCTTCGAGACGTTCGGCGGGATCTTCGGCTTCATCTACACCTTCCTGGCCGGAAACGTGCTGATGGCGCTGGCCAATGCCCCGCTGGTGCTGTGCCTGGCCCTGGTGGCGGACCCCACCGCCGCCTGGCCGTTCTTCCTGGCGCTCTCGGTCACCGTTCCGCCGTCGCTCGCCGGCCTGTTTGCCTCCTTCCAGGCACTGAACGACGACGGCGGTGCGGTCAAGCCGGTTGCCGCGTTCCTTCGCGGTTACCGGCGCAGCTTCCCGCGGGAAGCCCCGCTGGGGCTCGCTGCCGTCGCAGTGCTGCTGTTTCTCGGGGTGGATCTGGTGATCGTCCAGTCCATGCCGGCGGCCGCCGTGCTGGTTCCGGTGATAACCGTGGTTGCGGCGCTCACGGTGACCGTCGCGGTGATGGCGATTGCCGGCGTCGTACTCCTCCCCGAGGCAGGCCTTCGAGGCCTGATGAAGGCTTCCCTCTACCTGTCGGTCCAGCGCTGGTACCTGAGCGTGGCCATGCTGGTGCTCCTGGGCATCATCGCCGCGGCCGCCCTGGTGCAGCCGGTCCTCGGCGTGGCACTGGCGCCCGCTCCGCTTTTGTTCGTTGTTTGGAGCAACGCCGCCTACGCCTTCCACACTGCGCTTCGTTCGCCCTGACCATCTTGAGGAATTGATGGAAACTTTCGCGATTGGCGACAAGGACTTTTTGCTTAGCGGCGAACCTTTCCGCATCCTGTCCGGCGCCATCCACTACTTCCGGGTCCACCCTGACCTGTGGACGGACAGGATCCGCAAGGCCCGGCTGATGGGCCTGAACACCATCGAAACCTACGTGCCGTGGAACGAACACTCGCCTACGCCGGGCACCTTTATCCTCGATGGAGGGCTCGACCTCGGAAGGTTCCTGGACCTGGTCCAGTCAGAAGGGATGCGGGCAATCGTCCGGCCTGGCCCCTACATTTGCGCTGAGTGGGACAACGGCGGCCTGCCTGCCTGGCTCTTCACAGATCCAACCATTGGCGTCCGAAGCAGCGAACCGGGCTACCTCTCCGCCGTCGACGCCTTTATGGCCAAGCTGCTGCCCGTCGTGGTGGACCGCCAAATCACCCGCGGCGGGCCGGTCATCCTGTTCCAGATCGAGAACGAGTACGGCGCCTACGGCAACGACAAGGCGTACCTGCAACACCTCGTGGACGAGGCGAAGCGCGCCGGCGTGGAGGTTCCGCTGTTCACCTGCGACCAGCCGTCTGGCGGCATGATCGAAGACGGATCGCTGCCCGCGCTGCACAACACCGGAACCTTCGGCTCCCGCGCCGAGGAGCGGCTTGGGTTTCTGCGGGAGCGGCAACCCACCGGGCCGCTGATGTGCGCCGAATTCTGGAACGGCTGGTTCGATAACTGGGGAACCTACCACCACACCACCGACGCCAGCGCCTCCGCCGCGGAACTGGACGCGCTGCTGTCCGCCGGCGCGTCCGTGAACATCTACATGTTCCACGGCGGAACCAACTTCGGCTTCACCAACGGCGCCAACGACAAAGGCATCTACGAACCCACCATCACGTCCTATGACTACGACGCACCCCTCTCTGAGGACGGCTTCCCCACCGACAAGTACTTCGCCTTCCGGGACGTCATCGCAAAACACTTCCCGGTCCCCATGGAGGTCCCCGCGCCACGGGTCGACACTGCGGAATCAACGGTGTCCGTCTCCGACGGCGTTTCACTGCTGGACGTCCTGGCAGGGCTTCCGGAATCCGTAGCAGTGGCAGGGCCCCTTCCTGTCAGCGAGGTGACCGGCCAGTACCGCGGCTTCTTCCTCTACGAACGACAATTGACCGGCGGCGGCGTCCTCACCTTCAGTGAAGTCCGGGACAGGGCACAGTTCTTCCTCGACGGAGCACCGCTGGGCACCCTGAGCCGCGAACTCGAAGAGCGTTCGATCGCCCTCCCTCACGCCGGATTGCTGCAAATCCTCGTCGAGGACCAGGGCAGGGTCAACTACGGGCTGCGCATCGGCGAAGCGAAAGGTTTGATCGGACCTGCGCTGCTGGACGGGGATGAGGTGTTGGACTGGAGTATCCGGCCCGTCGACCTTTCGTCGCTGGCCGCCTTCCGGGCCGCCGCCAGCGAGCTTGTGGGGCGCGGCGGTATGGCCGGTCCATCCATGGCTTTCGCAACATTTGAGGCCGACGGGCCAGGCGACCGGTACCTGCGGCTGGATGGCTGGACAAAGGGCAACGCCTTCATCAACGGATTCAACCTGGGCCGCTACTGGAGCCGCGGCCCCCAACGTACCCTCTACGTTCCCGGCCCACTGATCCGACAGGGCAACAACGAACTCGCCATCCTCGAACTCCAGGCCAGCTCCACTCGGGACGTACAGTTTGTGGTCGGCCCGGACTTGGGGCCGGACGAAAAATAGTCGTCACCTCCCTAACCTGTTAGGGCAGATAGCTTGATGGAATATCCATGATCGGCAAAGGGCGGATTAGTGATCGCGTCACGGATGCCTTCCCGCTCCATGGAACTCAACCTGACAGGAGCTTCGAGGCCTCGGTCAACCTGAACGCTGCCCTGCCAGCGCCGTCCTTGTGTCGCGGCGCCCAGACGTAGCTTGACGGAAGGCAGGTCATCGGCGCCTAAACAGGACGAGGCTGATAGAAACCGCTAGTGTCCATTCTTCAATCCAATACAGAACTCGCTATCTCCCTCGCGCTCGGCATCGGCACCTGGGGCATGTTCGGATCCCAGAGCGCCTTCATGTCCGAACTCTTCGGCTCCCGTCAGCGCTACCTCGGAGTGTCCGTCGCCCGAGAAATTTCCGCCGTGATCTCTGGTGGCGTCGCACCCCCTCGGCGCATGGATCATCTCCCTGGTCGTCACCGCGGACGGCGGCCCCGGGGTTGACGGTGCAGGACTGGGTGCCTGGGTACCCATCGCCGCGTACCTGTCACTCCTGACCGTGATCACTATAATCGCTATCTTCTTCACGCCCGAAACCATTGGTCGTGACCTGGACAGCCTCAAGGACGCCGTCGACGACCCCGCAAACGTCGCGGCCCACCACAAGGCCGGTCTACGCCAGGACCCACGAACACGAGACTGCCGTCTAGGCAGACGCAAAAGAGCTGTGAATCGTGGGCTGTGGTCATTTTCATCAATGACCACAGCCCCTTGCTCGTCCAGACTCGAACGCCCCCGCACCAACCGGCATAAAGCCAGGAAGAGCAACCCATGGCGGTGAGCACGCTCTCGGAAGTCGCCCACGCGGCAGGCGTTTCACTCTCCACCGCCTCGCGGGTCCTCAACGGCTCCATGAGGAAACCCGGCCACGACATCGCCGACCCCTACTTTGCCGGCATAGCCTGCGGCGTCCAGCAGGCCGCGCGTGAGCAACATAAGAGGGTCCTGCTGGCAACCACCGACGGCACACCAGACGTTGAATGCGCCGCCGTCGCGGGCGTTCGCGGCCCATCGGGCGGATTCCATCGTCATTGCCGGCTCACGATCCAGCCGGCAGCAGGACCAAGGAAGCAACGCCCAACTGGCGGCAGAACTTGACCGTTACTGCCGTAACGGCGGACGGGTGGGCGTCATTGGGTATCCTTTCATTGGGGCAACGGCATCCGAGGGCTACCACGTGGTTCCTATACCCAACGAGGAACTAGGGCGTCTCCTAAAGCCTGGGTTAGTTGTTCGGGATGCTGGACGGGTGTCTCGTACTTCTGTTCTGACTGATGGTCAGTGGGCCCGTATTCAGCCGTTGCTGGCGGCTTCTGATGGCCGCCGCGGTCGTCCGTTCCGGGATGACCGGCCGTGGTGGAAGGCATCATTTACCGATACCGGTGCGGGATCGCCTGGCCTGACGTGCCTGCCGAATTCGGGCATGGCAGACGATCTGGAAGCGGCACCGCCGCTACAGCGTGACGGTACCTGGGACAGGATCCTGGCCGGGCTGCTAACGGTCGCAGACGCTCAAGGCGAAGTGGACTGGTCAATTTCGGTGGACTCGACGGTCAACCGCGCCCACCAGCACGGCACCAATCTTCCGCGCGTCACAGGGGGACCGGTCGAATTACATGAATCTGTTTGGTGAACCGGATGATCATGCCATTGGCCGTTCCGCGGCGGACTGAGTACCAGGATTCACGCCCTGGTCGATGGCAAGGGCAGGCCACGCACCCGTCCGGACCGTGTCCGCGGTGACAAGGCCTACTCATCCAAGGCAATCCGGACCCACTCGCGCGACCGCGGCATCACCGCTGTCATCCCGCAACCATCTGACCAGATCGGGCCACCGGAAGCGGCGCGGGTCCACGGGAGGCAGGCCTCCGGCCTTCGACAAAGAGGACTACAAAGCCCGCAGCGTCGTCGAACGGAACTTGGAAAAAGGCACTGACCTGCCGAAACACCGTGCCCGAGGTGGGACTCGAACTGCATTCCAGCCCTTGTAAACACTGGGAACCCGCGAAAACATGCGGAATCCTAGCCAGTACGAAGGCTGGTTGGCCCAGTACGAGACGAAAAGTGTGGACATTGTCCACACCCCCTTTCGGGGCGCTGGAGGACTACCGGGGCACCAGATGCCTGGAAATCTCGGCGGCAGCGTTCGGCAGGTCGATAGTGCCCGCGGCGACTCCGACGACGAGGTCGAAGCCTTCTTCCGTGGTGAAGTCATGCCGGTAACCGTTGATCCACAGCAGCAGCACCATGAGCGTCCACGCCGTCCGTTTGTTGCCGTCAATGAGTGGATGGAACCGGGCGACCGACTCCAACAAGGCTGCCGCCTTCACCGCGAGTTCCGGATAGGCTTCCGCGCCCAGGACAGTCGTAGCCGGCCTGGCCAATGCCGAGGCCAACAACCCGACATCACGGATATGGAAGCCGTACCGATCAACTACCTGAAGTGCATCCTCAATGCCCAAGTACGCTGTCACGCGTCTTCAAGGCGCTTCAGCAGATCAGCGTCATGACTCATAACAAAATCAAGACCTGCGCTGATTTCACGTCGGCGCGCGTGGCGCTGCAGAACCAACTCTGCGCCCTGCAACAGAAGCGCGGACTTGGACGTATGTTCCTCGGCAGCCAGCTGGTCCAAACGCCGATCAAGATCTTCGGGAACACGCAGATTCATAGCCATCCACCAATGGTACCAAAACAGTACCAGCAAGGGTCCTGTCTCAGTTAAGTTGGCAACGCCGATCCACGACCGTCAACAGCGCGGCCAGGATACTGTCCCAAGTTCCGTCACCGCTGTAGCGGCGGTGCCGCTTCCAAAGCGTCTGCCACGGACCAACTCGGCCGGCACATCCCGCCAAGCGATCCCGCAGCGGTATCGGTAAATAATGCCCTCGACCACCCGCCGGTCGTCCCGGAAGGGGCGACCCCGGCGACCAATAGAAGACGGCAGCAACGGCTAAATAAGGGCCCACTGCTCATCAGTCAAATCAAAACATAGAAATACGAGACACCCATCACGCATTCCGGACACCGCCTCAGGGCTTGGGAGACACGCTAGCGGCGTTCGAAGGTTCCCGTCAGCCTCGCCCGGCCCAAGGTGTGGGTGGAGAGCGCGGATTGCAGGGCGGCCGGGGTGTCATCAGTGCGAAGGTCCAGCCGTTCAACATCCATGGCGTGGACCACCAGCAAATACCGGTGCTGACCGTGCCCGGGAGGCGGGGCAGCTCCCACGAAACCGGCAAATCCGGCATCGTTCTTCAATTGCACTGCACCAGACGGTAACCGGGAGTTGTCCCGGGAACCTGCACCGGCCGGGACGGAGGTGACGTCTGCCGGGATGTTCACCACAGCCCAATGCCAGTAGCCCGCGCCTGGGGCATCGGGGTCGAAGACGGTGACTGCGTAGCTCCTGGTTCCCTCGGGCGCGCCCGACCAGGTGAGTTGGGGCGATTCGTCCCGCCCGCCGGCTCCCAGGACGGCGCTGCGTTGGGCTTCCGGAAGAACCTGGCCATCCTCGAAGGATTCGCTGATGACTTCGAAGGATTCGATCCCGGATGTTGGTGCAAATGGATCATGCGTTTTCATGGCTGCCTTTCAGTTGCTGTCAAGCTCCGCACCCGACGGCAGGAGCGTCCTCTGCGGCGGTTTCAATGCAGTCGAGTTCGGCACGCGTGGGCGGATTAGCGCCAGCGCGTGAGACGGTCACGGCCGCAGCCCTGGCCGCGTGCGTGAGGAGCTGGCAAGGCGGGCCACTCTATCTCGTCTGTCACTGGGACAGCCTATCTAAGGGGTGGAATTTTGGCTTGGTAGCACAGAATTCGGGCGATCGAGCCCATTTCGCATCAAGAAAGTCGACGATAACCCACAACTGGACTCAAGAACTCCGCGAGCCTCATGCGAGCATCAGGGGTTCATTCTGGGCTGGCTCCCGTTTAACACATGGCTTTCTCACTGCAAAAATCTACACCGCGCGACACACTGCCTTGATCCAACTGTCCCGAGTGATCAGACGAATCATCGCTGCCTGTCATTCTGATGCTTCATCGTCGCTGGGGCCTCCGCGCAACCAGGGCCGCAAGCGGTAGCTCCGCTGCAAGAACGACGCCCCGATCCATTGGCCGCGAACTGGAAGGCCTGGAGGCAGAGCCCGAGTACCAGGCCGCCCTGCCAGCGGGAATCCCGATGCTTGGGGTCAGCTAGCTTGCCGATCGAGCCTGGCCAAGAAGACGAAAGCAACCCGTTGGTCATGCAGTAGCCCAACCGGCCGCTATACGGACCGATCCGAAGCCAGAAGTGTGGACATTACTGTCCACACTTCCTTTTTGCCACATTCCAAGTGACGTCCGAACAGCTGCCGCGTGTAAATTAAGCGCGCCGCAGCTGCTCCGGGGTTGCCCCGGGGAAGACGGGCTCCCAAGATCTTCAATCGGTCTGCCCCCTCACTTCTTTGAAGCGAATAACCGCAGGTGCAACGTCCGTTCCCGCACTCAGTTGCCGTCGTCGGCGAAAACTGTCGATCGGACGATTTGGAACTCGTCCGTGTTGGAGGGGTTACCGAAAGCGTGAGTCGCCGACAGGGGCACGTGGCCGATCGGTCGACCGCCCCGAGCGCTACGGTTATGTTGGGGTAGCACCCGTTGTAGGTACTCACACCGAGTGGTTGCCATCAGCAGTGAGAGCTTCCCCGACTGCTGGACAAAACAGCTGAGGAGACACCATGACGATCACTTTCAACCACACCATCGTCTACGCAACGGACAAGCGCCGTTCGGCGGACTTCCTGGCGAACGTGCTCGGACTGCCGAAACCCCAAGCCATGTGGTCATTCATGACCGTGCCCCTCGACCACGGAGTGGCCCTCGATTTCGCCACCGCGGACCGGCCCATCTCCCCGCAGCACTACGCCTTTCTCGTCAGCGAGGAGGACTTCGACGGAATCTTCGCAAGGATCCAGGCCCAGGGCATCCCCTACTGGGCTGACCCGGGACGCTCCCGCCCGCAGCAAATCAACCACAACGACGGCGGACGTGGCGTCTACTTCGCGGATCCTGACGGGCATTTCCTCGAGGCGATCACGCGTCCATACGGATCGGGTGCTGCATGAAGTCATTGGTACCCTGACGGTCGCCTTTTGCAGCTCGCCCGTCCTTCTGGGAGCGGAGCGCCGCAGTTGCTGCCAGATCTGCTCGATTAGAACGGCCTGAAGATACACGTATGTCGTGTCCGACACAGCTGCCGGTTGGCAGGCACGCCCTGCGGCCGCTCTGTCTGGAAGCCCCGATGCTTAGAAGATTGCAGCGCTCAACGACACTCTGTTCAGCTATGTGTCGATGTAATTGTGCCCTGATATGTGCAAAGACGGGCCGTGAGCGCGGTCCGGGGCCTTATGTCCCTCATTACGGTGCCCGTACCAGCCCTCGTAATGGTGCACCGTAACGACACCTTGCGTGGCTAAAAGTCAAGCTTTGTCAACAGTCAGAAGACAAAAAGCTCCTGACCTGCGAAAACATCGTGCCCGAGGTGGGACTTGAACTGCAGTCCAAGCCTTTGCAAACACTGGGAACTCCCGAAACATGCGGAATTCGGAGCAGTCCGTGGCCTGTACGTCCGGGTCCGAAGCGAAGAGTGTGGACATTGTCCACACTCTTCTTTTTTGCCCTATTTGGAACGTTACCGGCAAAGACACACAGTGTCCTGCCGTCACTGGAAAGATTGCCCTTCATCCACCGTGCCACAATGGGAGCTTCCGCCGTAATTGCGGGTCAGTGCCAGAACCAAAAACGGGAGCAGGAGTAGGGCGCGTGCCGGTGACTGAACGGGTAACAACGATACGCACGGCACAGGCTGGCGCGGCTTTCCTCGGCATCCTGCTCATCGCCCTGAACCTGCGCGTAGCCTTCGTCATCGTGGGTCCGGTGCTCTCAGACATCAGCGCCGAATTTAGTTGGTCCGGTAGCACTGCGGGCCTGCTGACCGGGCTGCCGTTGATTTCTTTCGCCGTCTTCTCCCCCGTCGCCCCGGGTCTGGCGCGCCGGCTGGGCTTAGAGAGGGCACTGTGGGTATCGCTGTTGCTGCTCGCGACAGGAATCCTCGGCCGCTCTATTCCGGTGGAAGCCGCTGTCTGGACCGGTACCGTGCTCATCGGAAGCGGCATCGCCTTCCTGAACGTCCTGCTGCCATCGCTGGTCAAGAGAGACCTGCCTACGCGAGTCAGTCAGGCGACCGGAATTTACACTGCCGTTCAAGGTGCCGTTGCCGCGGCCGGTGCCGCCGTCGTCGTTCCTATTGCCAACGCCAGCACATACGGCTGGCGGCTGGCGCTTGGCGTCTGGGCGGGATTGGCGCTGATCGCGCTGGCCATCCTGCTCCCAAAGCTGCGGTCCCGGAATCCCATCGCGGCCAAGGTCGAAGGCCATGCCCAAGGCCATCTGCGTTCCCCGTGGAAGTCAGCGCTGGGCTGGCAGGTCACGCTCTTCATGGGGCTCCAGTCGCTGGCGTTCTTCGTCATGGTCGCCTGGCTACCCGGAATTGAACATGAACAAGGGATTCCTGCGGCCACCTCCGGCCTGCACACCTCGGTGTTCCTGTTGGTTGGCGTGCTGGCAAGCCTAGCCGCCGGAGCCGTGTTGCACCACACATCTGACCAGCGGCCGATCGCCCTTGGCAGCAGCATCCTCGCGTTCTGCGCGTATGCGGGCCTCGCCCTTGCGCCGCAACTCACCCTGCTGTGGGTGGTGGTCGGAGCCTTGGGGTGCGGGAGCCTCATCGTGATCGCGTTGTCACTGTTCAGCCTCCGCGCCGTGAACCACGTGCAGGCCGCCTCGCTTTCGGGAATGGCACAGTCGGTGGGTTACGCGATCGCCGCCGCCGGGCCCGTGGCATTCGGCGCCCTCCACGATCTCAGCGGCAGCTGGACTCTCCCGCTGACCGCCACCGCCATGCTGATGCTCGTTCTATGCGTCATGGCCGTACTGTCCGGGAGGAACCGTGTCATCAGTTGAGTTTGTGCACTCAGTCGCCGTATGTTCCGTGAGCATCCGATCTGCGACTGCCTAGCCTGCAGGCTCCATCAGGGCCGCGTCTGCTGAACAAAATAAGAGATTCCGGCCAAAAACCCAAAGGTGCATCTGGCGGAGGTGTAGACGAAGCCCGGCCCTCTCGGTCTTCCGTCCTTGCTCTTGCTGATCGTCGCCGGTAGAAATCGGGCAGGGGCATGACCGAGCCGGAACTTACAGGAGACCAAGGCTCGGAAACTGGCGGCACATGCCGCAGGTACCCGCGACCAGCCGACACTAAGAAGATCAGACAGGTGCGGTCACCGTCATAATTCGAAAGCCGCACTCATGAGCGTTTAAGCGATCCCCGTCGCCTGTGCCTTGCAGAAGTCCAGCCGCTTTATTGCTTGGCGTCAATGGACAGACAAAAGTGCCACGGCTGCTCGTCATTCTGATATGCCCCCATGATCGCTGGGCGAATCCTCCGTGCAACCAAGGCGCTACCGCGCCGACCCCGGGAACGAAAACTTCCCGGAGTGAGGTGGATGGCTCCGAGACGAAGTTTTCGCCCCGGGGCCGATCCCCCTAGGTGGAGTGAGGCACGCTCCCCTGTTTGTTACTTGGTAAGTGTGGCCGGCCGTGCGGAGTCGCTGTATGAGCACGTTGCCGAGTGCGGTGGCCGGTGTCAGTGACCCTTTGGCGGGCGGCAGCCGGTCACCGTCGAGGGCTAAAGCGAGTGCAGTCTCGCCTGCCATCACGGCGGTGAATGCCCGGATCCCGAGGGCGATTGCCCTGGCGATGACAGCTCCGGCCGGTCCGGGGGCCACCCCCATCACCTCGCCGTACTGAAGGGAGCGGCCATAGGCCCAGCCCTGCAATGCGTTGCTGCGGAGCACTATCCGAGTGTTGACCGGGGCCATGATGAAAGGCGCGGTCCAGGTGCCGTCATCGGTACGGCGCACAGGACCGGTGTCAGGAGGCTGTTGAGTCGTCGGCTCCCTTGTGCGGTCGGGGCTCAGAGCGTAGGGGTCCGCGGCTAATGACCTCAGGGCGGTGCTCGATCGCATCGCGTCGAGCTGCCCGCGCATCGATTCGAGCGTGCCTCCGCTGATGCCGCCCTTGGCCGTAGCAACGAGTTGGACCTCGCCCAGACCGCCAGCGTCATCGGCTTCTGCTGCCTGATGAAGCAGCAGTACGGCGAGGTCGGACGGCACGGAGTCGTAGCCGCAGGAGTGCACGATCCTGGCCCCGCTCGTCTTGGCCAGAGCGTCGTAGCGATCGATCGCCTCCCGGATGAAGGACACCTCACCAGCGAGGTCGGCGTAGTGGGTACCGGCCCGTGCGCAGGCGTCGACGACGGGTAGTCCGTGTTTCGCGTATGGACCGACGGTTGTGAAGAGCACGCGTGTGCCCGCGGCCAGGGCGGCGATCGAGTCCGCGTCCTCCGAGTCGGCTTCGATGAGGGCCCATCCGTGCGCCGCGACCGGCAACTGCGACCGAACCGCCTCGAGTCTGGACCTCGATCGGCCCGCGAGTCCGACTCGCATACCTGCCGGTGCATGCTCCGCGACGTAGCCGGCGATCAGTCTGCCGACGAAACCCGTCGCTCCGTAGAGAACGAGGTCATGTTCCCGAGATGAGGTGTCCATAACTGCAGCCTTTCACAGCGGCAACTCCAAGCTGACACACGGCTCCTTGCCGTGGTCCGCGGAACAACCGGAACTGATCTACTTTCAACGAGAAGTCGGGTCCGCCCGCCCACAGCCGGGGACAATTCTCGTAGGTTATCCACCGCTACTGCTGCCAGGGAGCACACCGACGGCTCCTACTTTCCGGCAGTGGATAACCTGAATTGACTCCAGCCATGACGGATCAAAGTCGCCACCAGAACCGGTCGCGTGGTCAGTGAGCACGCGTTTGCCCCGCCGAGGCAGACTGACGAAAGGTCCAATATTGGCCTTTGAGTGGGACGAGTAGAGGTGGATGGGATGACTCGTCCCAGTCCGTCGCCTGGCATCTTCCTGTGCTAGGCAGATCGCAGATTGCCCGTAGCCCGCGCCCACCATGGCGCGACTCGCCCTTTTGGCGGCTACCAAGGCAAATCTTCCATAGATGAACGAATCAAGAAGCTGATACAGAGCCCTATCGCGGCAGAGCACAAACGAAATATTCGATGACCGTCCAGAAATCCGGACCCCAAAGATCCGAACAAAAAGAATCCTTGACAGAGCCTTCCTGTAGCCCTATGTTTATTGCAACCGATCTCAGCAACCGATCTCACTGCTCCAGCGAATGCAACCGATCTCAAAGGAGAGACTCGATGATCAACTGGCTCATCCCCGGACCTTCGGTGGCCCCACAGTTAGCAGGCGTCGTTTTGAGTACGGCATGCTCCCGCATCAGCAACCCAGTCCACAGGAGAAACTCATGATCAAAAAGCGATGGGGCCTGGCACTCGTCACAGCCGTCTCAGTCAGCCTTGCCCTTAGCGGCTGCTCCCCCTCAACTTCGGAACCCGGGGGGCCGGTGACGCTCAGCTATTGGGACTTCCTCGATCCCAGCCAAGACAATCCGCGATCGAAGGCACTGAAGGAAAACGTCGCCAATTTCGAGGCGGCAAATCCCGACATCAAGATCAATCTCTCGGTGGTTTCGCTGGGCGATATGTTGAACAGGCTGCCGCAGTCAGCAGCGGCTGGGCAGGCGCCGGACGTGTTTAAGATGTTCACCCCTCTCGTCCCCCAGATGGCCTCTGCCGGCGTTTACTCGCCGCTGCCTGATGCTGCGTCGGAGGTCACCGACTGGCTCCGTCCTACCGACACTTTTGCGGGTCCTGACGGCAAGCAGGTCGCGGTGCCCTATGAGTACCGCACCTGCGCCCTGTACTACAACGAAAAAATCCTGTCTCAGATCGGTGCGACCGCTCCAACCACTTACGAGGAAGTCGTTGACGTTGCACAGAAAGCTGCAGCAGCTGGATTCACCGGGTTTGGAACCGGGTTCTCGGACACCGACAACTCAGCCATCATCAGCACTTTCTTCAACTGCTTCATGACGCAAGTTGATCAGGACATATGGACTGAAGACGGACAAGCGGATTTCGCCACCCAGAAGGCCGAGGAGTTTGGCAACTTCCTAGCCAAGCTCCGGGACGCAAAGGCGCTGGGTAGCAACGTTGTTTCCGACACGTACGGCACCGTAGCGGACGGCATGGCCAGCGGCACTGTCGCAATGTCAGTCATGGGCACCGAACGAATCGTTTCGTTCGCTTCCCAAAACCCGGATATCAAGTGGACCGCTCTGCCAAAGGCATCTACCGGAGACACCACCGGCACCACCATTGGGTGGACTCTGGGAATAGGCTCTGGGAGCAAGAATACAGAGGCGGCCTGGAAGTTTATCGAGTACATGACCGGCCCTGAAGCCGGTGCGAAGATGGCCACCGGCGGTGAGGTCCCCACGCGTGCGGCCACTTATGAGCAGCCGTTCTTCTCCACACCCGAAGCGAAAACGGTGAACGACATCGCCGCCTACGTCAAGAGCAACAGCGAACCCCGCACATACTCCAATAACTGGACCTCGCTGGCCACCGGACTCTCCCAGGCCGGGCAAAGACTAACCCTCAACAATCTATCGGGGAGCGAGTTTATCCGTTCCGCCCAAGATGCGGCCAACAAGAAATAGTGCCCAACGTCCGGGGAGAGCCTGAAAATCAGGCTCTCCCCGGAAGGGAGAGATAATGTCAACAAACAACCCGACCCGCACTTCATATGAGACGGCCACTCCACCCACAGGAATCCAGGCTTTCCGCCGGGCTCGTAAAGACCGCATGGTCTGGGTGTACGTCGTCCCCGTCACTGCCGTGTTTCTCTTTGTCTTCGTTGGACCGCTTATCTACACGGCATGGACAGCGCTTCACGAGACTTCGTATTACCAGATTGGCAAATTCTCGGGTCTGAACTCTTTTGCGGAGCTGTTTTCGGACTCCGAGCTTCCCGCCCGCATCTGGACAACGCTTGTATTTTCGCTCGGGGCGCTGGTCATCGCGTTGCCTGCTGGACTCTTGTCTGCGATTGTGCTGAACAACCTGCATCGGTTCAAGCGTTCCGTCCGCAGTCTTTTCCTGTTGCCGTGGCTTTTTTCCCAGGCCACAGCAGGAACAATCTGGCTTTGGTTTCTTAACCCCAATTACGGGCCGGCCTCAGCTATCACCCAAGCCCTTGGGTTCGGTCCTACTGATGTTTTCTCGTCCCCAAACAGCGCGCTCGTTGCTGTGACTCTGATGACGGCGTGGTGGTCCTACCCGCAGGCCATGCTTCTCTTTCTCGGTGCCCTTCAGACCGTTCCAGTGGAATTGTACGAAAGCCTCAAAGTGGACGGCGGGGGCATTCGGCACGCATTTCTCAACGTCACGTTGCCTCACCTGCGCAACACGATCGTCTCCGTGGTGATCGTTCTACTCATGCTCTATGTACAGATGGTCACCATCATCCTGGTGACGACACGAGGCGGTCCTATCGGATCGACCGAGACGCTGTCAATGCGGGTATACAACCAGATGTTCGACAGGTTCGATCTTTCCGGGGCATCAGCAACGGCCATCCTCCTTTTTGCCGTAAATATCGTCCTCACCCTTGTCGCGATTCGCTTCCGACGGAAGGAAAGCCTGTGAGCACCACAACCTCGCGTCGCCAAGGTCGGCTCGGCGCGGTCCTTCGGGCGGTTCCGGCCTGGGCATACGTCATCCTTTCAGCCGCAGTCGTTCTGCCGCCTGTCGCATGGATCGTCTCCACCTCGCTGAAAACCGCCTCGGATACCATCGAGTTCCCGCCACGGTGGATCCCGGACCCGCTCTCATTCGAGGGCTATGTTGGCCTGCTGACCTCAACGAACAGCCGGTTCTTTATTAACTCCCTCATCTACGCTGTGGGCTCTATCATTCTCGCGTTGGCGATTTCCATTCCTGCGGCATACGTTGCCACCAGGTACCGAAGCCGGCGCATGGAAACTCTGATGACCGGCATACTGGTGCTTTCGATGGTTCCCGCGATCGTGGTCTTCATCGCCCTGTACTCCATGTTCGTCAGAACCGCCTTGATCAACACCTACCCGCTGCTGATCGTTGTCTACACGGCCATTATCTGTGGACAGACCATATTGTTCCTGCGCAACTTTATTGAGAATATCCCCGTTGAGATTGAGGAAGCGGCCGCGATCGATGGCTGCTCCCGGATACAGATATTGTGGCGAATCATCCTCCCGCTCATCCGTCCCGGTATCGCTGCCGTAGCCATCTTCATCTTCGTATTCGTGTGGAACGACTTCCTTGTGGGCACCGTCCTCGCCACGACAGAAGACATGAAGACCGTACAGAACGGCATAGTGCGATACATAACCACCGGCTTCGGTAGCTTCTGGGGACTCTTCGCCGCATTCATCGTCGTTGCTTTCATCCCCGTCCTCTCAATCTTCCTGGCGTTCCAGCGCTGGTTTGTTGCCGGCATGACGTCCGGTGGTGTTAAGGGATAACTGAAGCAAGAGTTCTCCCGCCGGGCCCAACCCAGAAAGCACGCCACATGACCGCTTCCGAGCGGTCATGTGCGTGCCTGTGTAGAGCAGCTCACCGGATCTGCAATCTCTAGACCCTGGCAGGCCCCTCAGCCCGCGTCACAAGTCAATTTCTCCGGATGCGGATAGCTCAAGAGTTGTCGTTTGGCCGCCAGTCGGGCGGCTGAATCAGCTCCACGCGATTTCCGTCCGGATCGAGCAGGTAGATCAGCAGGCCTCCTGAAACCGGCCCCGACGTGGGGGCAACCGGTTCGGACAAAGCCCTGTACCCGAGCGCTGTCATTCTGGCGTAAACCTGGCGCAAGTCAATATCGGTAAAGGCAAGATGGGCAGTCCCCGGCTGCGCCTCTGATGGATTTACAGCGGGTAGCGGATCCTCAACCTGGACCAGCTCCAAGTTGAAGGTCCCGTCACCCGTTGAGAGCATTAGGGCTTTGACCTTGACGTCGGGACGGCCGTAAAGTTCGCCCACGTATGGACCCGACGTCCACGCTTTCACGCGGGTAAGGCCAAGCCCTTCCACGTAGAACCGTGCGCTGCGCTCCATGTCCGTAACGTGCAGGGCAGTGTGATGATGTCGAATTGCAGTTTTCATTTCTCCCGCCTAAACATTCCCAGGGGCTTGAACTGGACCAAAAGAACAGACATCAGGTCTTCTCCTCGTCGTTGCGGACCTAAACTTGGTCAGGGTTGGTCAGACACAGCCTTGAGGGGCCGTGCTGGTTTGCCTGGCATATGGGCATGCGTGGTGCCGCACTGCAAATAGGTGTGGCACGGGCCTCTACGATTGCGGGGCACGGTACAGGGGGTTCAGGTTCCTATTCCCAGGTGTGCCCCGCCGGCGACATCCAGAGACACTCCGGTGATGTAGCGGTTGTCGGGATCGGTCAGGAAAAGGATGGCGCGGGCGACTTCGTCGGGTTCGGCAAACCGGCGCATCGGCAGTTGCGCTGCCCTCTTCGCGCGGCTGGCTGCCGCGTCCGGGCTCGAATCGTTGTCAAACTGTGCCCGCATGGGTGTGTTCACTGGACCTGGGACGATGGCGTTGACGGAAATGCCTTGAGGTCCCAGCAGTTCTGCGAATGACCACATGATGTGCAGGACTGCGAGTTTGCTCGCATTGTAGGGCAGGTAGTTGAGGCGTGCTTCCTTGGCCGCCACTGAGGATAAGACCACGATTGAGCCAGCCGTGCCGGACCCGAGCATTGATTTTGCTGTCTCTCGTACCATCGAGAACGTTGCAGAGGCATTGATCCTCAGAATGGAATCGAATTCTTCGGTGGTTGTCTCCATGATGTCGGGGGTTGTACCAAGCACTCCAGCTGCATGGACGAGGACATCGATGCGGCCATACCGCGCCGCGATGTCCTTCACAGTCGTTGCGCACTGTTGTTCCGAGGTGATGTCGAGGGGGTAGAAGGCGTCCAGGGTTTGGTCGTCTTTAGCGGAACGATCAGCACCGATGACGGTGGCGCCGGCAGCTGTGAATGCACTGACGGCGGCATCGCCTATTCCTCCGCTTGATCCGGTTACCAGAACCACCTGGTCTTTGAGGCTCATCGGTTCTCTCCGCTCTGGACTCCGCGCGGATCTCCTGCGGTCGGAACGCGGGTTGCTGGTTTCATGTCTAGTTCCTTACTTAAGGTTGTGCAATGGACGGTGGGCAGTGTTCAGGTTTTTGGTGACCCTACCGGGCGATCGTGGTGTCAGCGCCGGATGCTGCCAGGACAGCATCGGCGATTTGCGTGGCGCGGAGTGCCTGGGCGAACGTGACCGGAGGGGTTCCACCGGCGCAGAACTTCAGCGCCGTCTCTGCCTGGCGCAGGAAGAGGTCGGAGGGCTCGAAGGTCTTTTCGTAGTGGTCGCCCTCACGCTCCCACACCTGAAGGGAGTCGTTGGTCCAGAGCATCCGGCCTTCACTGGCCAGGACATCGATGGTGAGGCTCCAGTCGCCCTGATTGAGACCTTGAGGTTCCTGCCAGGGAGACCAGTAGCTCTGCATGGTGAATACGACGCCCTCAGGAAACTCGAGGGTAGACACGACGTGCTCCGGTACCGGCGACCCATATAGGCTGCTGCTGGCGCTGGTGGCAAGTACTTTCGGGTCGCCGTCAAACCATGATGAGACTAATTCGATGGCGTGAATGCCGTTCACGACAGCGACGCCGCCCTCCTTCGGATCAGCGCGCCATGAATTGACGTTCTGTTTGTGGGCGACCGAACGGACAGAAACGGCGATCACGTTCTTGTCCCTGATCCATTGAGTGATCTGTGCGGCGGCGGGATGCTGGTGGAGCGTATACCCGACCATGAGCCTCTCGTTCACCCCGGAAGCGGCAGCCAGGACGGCAGCACCTTCCGAATCTGCGGCCACCGGCTTTTCAGTCAGCACCCGGAATCCCCGGTTCAGCAGATCTGCACATAGGACCGGTTGCACCGTGGTGGGTAAGGCTACGACCACCAGGTCCAAATGTTCGGGGTGGAGTTCTGCGGTAGTGGGCATCAACTGTGCGCCGAGCTCCTGCGCGAGGGCGACGCCGCGCTCGTCCCTCTCCACAAGGACGGTGATCATAGCACCTGCCGCGGTAAATGCCCGCGCGTGCCGTGATCCGGCCCAGCCGGCCGCGCCTACGACAGCGACGCGAGGAGCATTTCCCACCCCGGTCATCGTGTAATACCGCCAAAGGTCGGGCACGGGAGGAACCAGCTGATCATCACATCTCTCCTTCGAGGTCGGTTGCAAATAAAGGTCGGTTGCAGGAAGGGTCTGTCAGGGGTCTATTCGGTTCGAATTTTCTTGCCCGGCGTTCTCCGCTTTCGGCGAGGAATATTTCGGCTTGTTGATCTGCTGCAGTCCGGCTCTGCAGTGGTTTCTTTAGTGCCTGGCTGTGCCAGTTGGAAGGCATCCTCGAGAAAGCGTGGCTTGTTGACCATCACGGCTCCTGCCGAAAGCACCAGGAGCCAGGCTCCGAGCATGCCGAACGAGGGCTGCCAGCCGTCTCCTGGATGATGCAGCAGACCAAAAAGGAACGGGCCAACGCTTGCCAGGGCGTAACCGACTCCTTGAGCAAACCCGGAGAGGATCCCTGAACCGGATTGCGTTCGTGTTCGCTTATTGATCATCGTGAACGCGAAGGAGTACACGCCTTGGCCAAGTCCGGCAATAGCCACCCAGACCACTGCAGAGGCTGGTGGAGCAAAGATTATGCCCCCGTAGCCGATGGCGAATGCTACGACAAACAGGATTGCGACGGGTAGCGGACGAGGCATTCTCACTACTACCAGAGGCACAACCAAGGCGACAGGCAGGGCGAGGATCGAATAGAGCGCCAGCATGGATCCAGCGGTTCCCTGACTCATTCCTCTGTCAATAAGAACAGCCGGAAGCCACGTGAGCGCCGCAAAAGTATTGCTTGAACACCCTGCGAAGACTAGTGCTACACCCCAGCCAATCGATGATCTCCAAGGTTTGATCGCGTTCGTTGGCCGAGACCGCCCATCGTTGGCTGGTGATGTCGTGGAGCGGGCCACAGTCCGCTTGCCTGCGAGAACAATCAACCAAGGCACCGCGGCGACCGCGCTGAAGGCCGCCCAAATGCCGACGGAGAACCGCCAGCCATAAAGATCTGCCAAGGGTATGGCAGATTGGGCGGCCACAGCGGTGCTGACGCCCAGGAGAGTTACGTGGAGCGCTGCGAGGATCCCGATTTTGTCGGGAAAGTACTTCACCAGCAAAGGCGGAACCACGACATTGACCAGCCCGATCCCGAGCATGGCGACCCAGGTGAACACCAAAAATGTCGGGGTATTCCACCCCAGTGCGCGGCCGACCTGACCAAGTGTCGTCAGCAGGATCGAAACCAGTAGCAGGTGTTCCAGTTGGATTCGCCGGAGGAGCGGCATAGCCAGGAAGCCCATCGCTGCGAAACCCGCGGTCGGAAGCATCCCAAGGATCCCTGTCGTCACCGCATCGAGGGGAAGATCCCCGCTGATCGGATCAAGGAGGGGGGACACCGCCGAAACCGCTTCTCTGGCGCTGAACGCGACCAGCACGATACCGGCAAGCGCGGCGAGCCGGCCGCGTAGCGGTTGTCCCCCCGCTTCCCCGGCTTGTGGTCTGCCCTGACGGAGGCGAAGTAGAGCTATGTCTGCACCTCCAATTTTTCAGCAGGTTTGTTCAAGCCACAGTTCCGCAGTGCTCAAGGGTTGCGAGTGTTGTGCAGAAGGGCGACCTCGGTTGGTTGTTAGCTTCCGTTTACTGCGTGGCTGGCCCATTCCCGGCCGGCTTGCTCTTCTGTGGGCAAACCGGAGGCAGCGAGAATCCGGTCGAGCAAGCGCTGGGTGTGGACAGCTTCCCGGCCTGAAGTAAGTGGCTGCGCCCTGTCAGCAACCCGGTCCAGGAAATGATGAACGGCGGCCGAAAATCCCAGAGTGTCTGTCGCCGTAGCCCAGCCATATGCCTCAGCGCTGAGTTCCCGTGATGTGGTAACGCCCTTGACGGTGGTCGAAACCGTCTCCGGTGCCCTGACTTCGACGGTCTTCCCGTCGCCGTAGGCGTCCAGTTTTTCGTTCCATGCTCCTGCCGTGCGGGCTGCCATCAGCACTCCGGTGTTCCCGGTGCTGAAGCGGATGGTTGCTGCAACACCGTCTTCTTCCCAGGGGTCGTCACCGGCGGCGTGGGCGGCGACGTCTACCGGTTCACCGCCGCAGTACCAGCGGAGGAGATCGACCATGTGAATGGCGTTCTCGAATGTTGCACGGTATTCCGATCCCGGGCGGTTTTTTTGGGCGACGCAGAAGGTGGCGCCTTTGGCGCCAAAGACTTCGCGACCGGCGGTATAGACGGGCGCATAGCGGCGGTTGAAGTCCACCATCAGGATCCGGCCCCGCTCGTCGGCGAGATCTGCCAGGCGTTCTGCTTCATCGGTTTCCGGGGCTAATGGCTTTTCGCAGAACACATCGACGTCACGGTTCAGGCACAGTTGGACGCCGTGGGCGTGCTCTGAGCGGGGCGTCAGCACGAAGACTGCATCCAGTTCCTGTGAATCCAGCATGTCCTCCACCGTTTTGTAGGCGGTGTTGAACCCCCAGCGCCGGACCAGGCTGCTTGGATCCTCACGCCGGGACACCAAGGCGGCCAGCTCAACGTCATCGCGTTGGACGAGGGTGGGTAATTGGGCGATGGTAGCGATGTTGCCTGCGCCGACAACTCCGACTCGGAGACGGGTGGTGTTCATCAGGCGTTCCTCACTTCAGCCAAATTAGAGAGCATTGAGCGCAGGACGGCGGCAGATTCCCGGAATCCGTCCTCGGGCGCAGGGAGGTCTTGCGGGTGCCAACGGTACTCGAGCTCGATGCTCAGCACGTCGTCGTAGCCATGCTTCAGCAACCCGGCGAGGATTTGAGGCCACGGAACGACGCCGTTTCCGACGACGCGGGACCGGACAGCGCGCTCGGAAGCGTTGACCCGGGCCGTTTCCGTGGCGCGGAAGGCCGCGTCGGGATCCGTGAAGACAAGGTCCTTCACGTGGACGTGACCGATCAGGTCACCTTGAACAGCGAGGGCTTGTTCATACTTTTCGTCGTGCGTGAATGTCAGGTTCGCCTGGTCGTACAGAACGCGGACGGCAGGGTGGTCTATTTCCCGGACCAGGCCAGCGGTATCCGCCGCGGTCTGGGTCATGGTACCGAAGTGGTTTTCCACGCAAAGGCGAACCCCGGCCTGGTCTGCAACGGGCGCGAGAGTTTCCAGTGCCTCGCGCAGTTTTGCCCAATGCGCTGCGTGGTCGTTGTCCCCGTGATGCCAGGATCCGGCGTAGACGCGGACCCGGTCAGCGCCGAGCAGGTGTGCGGTCTCTATGGCGCCACGGAATTCATCGACTGCTGTGCGCCATTCGACGTTATTCAGTGAGTTGATGGCGGTGGTGTAAGGCGTCAGACCCACGATGGGTACGCCTGCGCTTTCGGCTGCTCTCAATGCCTCCATCGCGGCGCGACGGTCACCTAACGGCAATCCTGATTTGTAGTCATTCTGGTAGATGACCTCGGCGGCGTCGAGCCCAGCGGCTTGGAAGAGATCAAGTGCTTGGGGAACCGTGTGGTCCGGGGTGCCTAGGGTGTGGCCGGCTAGCCGCATTGGTTATGTCCTTTCTGAGATGTTTGGAGCTGCTGTCCAGTCCGCAGGACCGACCAGCCGGGGCGGTGCTGCGACGCGGGACCGGTCCACGATTTCCATCAGCAATCCCCACGGGGTGACGAAGTAGGTCCAGCGGTTGCCGGCTACGCGGGGGCTGTCGCCAGCGACTTCCTTGCGTTCACCAAGCACGCGTACCCCAGGTGTTTCCTGCAGCACTGCGATCGCTGCATCCACGTCGTCCACGACGAAGCACAGGTGGTGCCCGCCGGCGTCGCAGTGCCGCGGCGGCGTCTCGCGCCGCTCAGCGCTGCTCCACTCGAAAAGCTCGATGTTCAGGTTCGGTGGCAGGCGCAGCATCGCCAGTGTGAGCTTGGCATCGGCCGGGACTTCAAAGTTTGTGGGCATGAAGTCTTCGTCGGGCCCGCGTTCGGAGCGGTACAGCTCTTCAGCCCCCAGGACTTCAACGAAGAACCGGATCCCGTCTTCAAGATTGGGCACCGTTAGGCCGACGTGGTCTGTGTGCTGGAGTCCCGGTAGCCGCCGCAGTGTTCCTGCCGGGGCGCCGTTAGTCTGCGCGGTCATTTGCGCGGTCCCGAGGTGGAGCCGCGGACCAGGAGTTCAGGTTCGAGGACGATATGGTCCACGGAGCCGTCCGCGTTCTGCTTCTCAGCCAGTTCAATGGCGATATGTCCCATGTCGGCGATGGGCTGCCGAACCGTGGTCAGAGGAGGGTTGAACCGGGCGCCGAGAGCGAGACCGTCGAACCCGATGACCGATACGTCCTCTGGTACCCGCACCCCGCGTTGGCCGAGCGCCGACATGACTGCAAAGGCCACCATGTCATTTGCCGCGATGATGGCGGTCGGCGGATTGTCCATTTCGAGGAAATGTTCGGCGCCGCGCGTGCCCGCATCCAGATCCGACCCGCTGTCGAGCACAACAGGCGTGCTGCCGCTCTCTGCGGACAGCTCCAGGTACGCGTCCATCCGGTCCTGGGCGGTGTGCGTTCCGGCGATGCCGGAAACATAGCCGATCGAAGTGTGCCCGAGGCCGTGCAGGTGCTCCAGTGCGAGCATGATGCCCCGCCGGCTGTCGACGGTGACGGTTGGGACCGCATCGTCCCCTTCCACCCGGTCGATCACCACCACCTTGTGGCCGAAGTCGAAGCGTTTCAGGGCCTCGGTATCGACCTTTGTGGAGGGCGCGACGATACCGAAGGGGGCATACATAGCCTGCATGGCGGTGAAATATCCGTCGGTCTTGACAGGGTCGCCATTGGTCACGCAGAGCAACAGCTGGTAGCCGCGCTCGTCTGCCGCCTGCGTCATCGTCTTGGCAAGTTCTGCAAAGAACGGGTTGGTGATGTCCGGGACGATCAGCGGGATGAACGTGCTGGTCTTGGTCCGAAGCGCCTGGGCGAGCGGACTCATCGTGTAGCCGAGTCCCTCGGCGACCCGGAGGATGTGCTCGCGGGTTTCACTCTTCACAGCCTCAGGGCGTGAGAACGCCCGGGAAACCGTAGAGCGGTGGACACCGGCAGCTTTTGCAACGACGTCGATACTCAAGTCAGGCATGTTCTTTTCCTCCGTGCTGGTCGTCATAGGCCTGCCAGATGGGGCGCATGACATTTTCGAGCTGGGCCAGCGTAGTCAGGCCCCGGAATCCATCTTCCAGCGTCCGGGCAACGCTCCGCACAAACGGATCGTAGAGAGGGTCGCTGTCCACATTGATCTTGTCGACCTCCGTGGTGCCGTCCAGTGCCGTGAAAGTAGCTGTGCCGTCCGAATCAACGGAGGCGAATCCTGCCTCACCGACCGATGTAAAGCTGCAGTAGCGCTTAAGCGGAGAGCCAGGGAATGCGTAGCCGACCTCCACAATGGCTTCACGTCCTTGCGGTGTCGTGATGATGAGGCTTACATGATCCTCAACGGCTTGGTGGTGAAGAACAGATGAGAGCCGGGAGTCCACATGTGCTGCCGACTCATCGCAGCCCCGGAGGAACAGATCGACAAAATGCGGTGCAAGGTTGGCCAGGCAACCCCCGCCCGCCCTCACGGGGTCGAGCATCCAGGGATTGCCATTTTCAAGATACCGGGATGGTGGACCAGCGATAAATGAGGTCCGCTGGTAGGTAGGCGGGCCTGCCTTGGCAAGCCATTTTTCGGTGGGTCCGCCGCGCTGGACCAGGGGGACAGTTACAGGCACTCCAGCTGCCTCGGCGGCCTGGCGCACGGCAGAAAGCTCGTTGAGGGAAGTGCCCAATGGCTTTTCGACGACGAACGGGATACCGCGCTCGATCAGGGCCATACACTTTTCGGCCATACCGTCATGGGGACCAAAGACATAGGCCAGCCCGACGTCCGGGAGATCAACCAGCTTCTGCCAGTCGGCTTCAAGCGGTGCGCCCCAAACTTTGGCCAGCTCCTGCACCTGCACCAGGGAAACATCATCGTCACCGACCCCGATAACTTCGTGCTCTTCGGCAATCGCCTGCGCGCAGAGCGGAACATGCCAGTGCGAAGCACCCAGAATGATTGTGCGTACGTGAGTCAACCGCGATACCCCCTTGCATGAGATCGGTTGCTGAGATCGGTTGCAATAACCGTATGGATGGTGGGAGAGTTTGTCAATGGAACCAACACCCATAGGGGCCGGGACGCTGAAGAAGTTAGGGCATACCCGGCCAGAGAGAGGCCAGCATGTATAAGAAACTTCGCACCCTGCAAACCATCGACGAGTCCGGGGCCGTCCTCATTGTGCGACTGGAGAGCGCCGAGGTTGCCGAGCGCGTTGCGGAAGCTGCCATCGCAGGAGGTTTCCGTGCCCTCGAAATCACGCTTTCAATTCCCGGCGCCGTAGACGTGATCCGTCGGCTCGCCGCCAAACATGGACCCAGCGGCGTGGCCATCGGTGCCGGGACAGTACTCGACGAGCACGCAGCGTACGAGTGCATCCGGGCCGGCGCCCAGTTCCTGGTCAGCCCTCAGGTGAACCCCGCGATGATCCGGACAGCGAACCGGTACCAGGTACCAACCGTCAGCGGGGCCTACACGCCAACCGAGCTCATTAACTCCGCCGAAGCCGGCGCTGACATCCTCAAGCTCTTCCCCACCGAAGCCGGTGGCATCCCGTATGCGAAGTCCGTGCTGGCACCGCTGGCACACCTGCCGATCATGCCGGCAGGCGGCGTCACCCTTGAAAATGTCGGCGACTGGTTCGCGGCGGGCGTGGCCGGAGTCGGCGTGGGCAGCTACGTGACAAAAGCATGGCAACGCGACGGCGACTTCGCCCGTGTCACGGAGGCGGCCCGGGCGTTCCTCACAGCAGTAGCAGAGGCACGCAAATAATGTCGCCCCGCGTCTTTATTGTTATCGGTCCTGCCGGATCGGGAAAGACGACCATTGCCCAGCAGACAGCTCAACAGCATGAGGCTGCCTACCTGGACAAGGACCGGGTCAGTGGCCGCTTCGTCGAGTTCGCGCTAACCGCCACCGGGCATGATCCCAGCGACCGCGAGTCCAACGACTACTATCGCGATCATTTGCTGCCCCTCGAGTATGAAACTCTCATGGATGTCGCGGGGATAAACCTGCGCCTCGGCCGATCCGTTGTCCTCGATGCTCCCTTCGGAGCCTATTTCCGACAACCAGACTATTTGACGCGTGTAGCAGAAGACTTCCAATGGCCGTCCCCCGTGATCACCGTGATACGTGTCCAGGTACCTCAAGACGTCCTGCGTACCCGGCTCACCCGGCGCGGACTGGAGCGGGACCAGTGGAAACTTGCCCACTGGGATGACTACTGGTCTGTATACGGCAGCCTGGAGTGCGCTTGGTCCGGAGTGGATTTCCAAGACTTCAACAATGAGGCACCCCTTCAAGTCGATTGAAGTGAACTCGCGCCGCGCATTCGGGGCACCGGCTCGCGCACGATGATCAACGGGGCACGGAGAAGTCACAGCCTTGACCCTGTATTTGCTCCGAAGTAAAGACCTTTCATCCAAATTCGCGCTAGAACCTCACAAGACATTGACAAGGATCACATGGGGTCCGTATCGTTCTTTGCAACCGATCTCAGCAACCGATCTCACTGACCATGTGGAGGGGCTGGATTGCTTTCCTTCCCACGTGAAGGCAGGCAGCGCGTAGGCGTTGCGGCTCGGCTTTTGGCTTTAGCCGGCGGTTGTCCGGTTGAACCGGGTTGCAGCCGGGAGAGAGCCGCGTACCGTTTCAGGTGGCCGGGAATACCCCAACACCCCTCCTAGTACACGGAAAAATATGGAGAGTTCAATGAAGACCTCACAAGACGTCCCCGGCAGCCCGGGCCCTACCGATCTCAAGGCCCCCGGTCGTGGCTACCGCAACGTCGTGGCGGGCACGATCGGCCACTTCGTGGAGTGGTATGACTGGTACATCTACGGGCTCCTGGCAGCGGTGTTCTCATCACAGATATTCCCAAGCGATGACCCGTTCGCCTCCCTGGTCGCAGCACTGCTCACCTACGCGGTCGGGTTTGTTGTCCGCCCGCTCAGCGGCATCATCATCTCCCCACTGGCCGACCGCTTCGGCCGGCGGCTCATCCTGACGCTGTCCGTCTCCGGGATGGCGCTCGGCTCGCTCATCATCGGCCTCACGCCTTCATTTGCGACCATCGGCTATGCAGCGCCGGTTCTCTTCCTGGTTGCACGCATCATCCAGGGCATCTCCGCCGGCAGTGAGGGTCAGAGCGCCATCGCGTTCATGGTCGAGCACGCCCCCGCGAACCGGAGGGGCCTGTTCGGTTCGTTCACCAACATGGCGAGCGGTCTGGCGACGCTCGCGGCGACCGGGGCCGCGGCAATGGTGACAGCATCCTTTGCCCCAGCGGACCTTGCCGCCTTTGGTTGGCGCATCCCGTTCGTCATTGGAGGCATCCTCGGTATAGTCGGCCTCATCTTGAGGGCCCGCGCACAGGAAACGCCTGAGTTTGAGGCAGAGTCCTTGGTTGATCAAAAGTCCGCTGCGGCCCGCCTGGTGGACCTGGTCCGCGAACACCCCAAGGCGCTGCTGCAGGCAGCTGCGCTGTCCGCCCCGGCGGTGGCGTACTACACTTGGGCCACCTTCCTTCCTACCTACGCAAAGCTCACCACCGGCCGGGACCTGTCCTCCACCCTGGCCGGGAGCGTGATCGGGCTGGTCTTGCTCGTGATCATCGTTCCGGCCTGCGGATACCTTTCCGACCGCCTCGGCCGACGCAAAATCTTCCCCATCGTCGGCGCCATCGGCATGATCGTTCTCTTCTACCCCATGCTCCTGCTGCTGAACCAGCCCGGCTTCGGCGTGTACGTTCTGGTCTCGGCATCCGGGTGGGTGGTTCTCGGCATATGGCAGTCGGTCTACCCCACCATCCAGGCCGAACTGTTCCCAGCTTCGGTACGTGTATCGGGCATCGGCCTCGCACACCAAATCGTGATCGCCGTCTTCGGTGGCACCGCCCCGCTGATCGCCGCAGCGTTCGTCGGCGCCGGACAGCCCATGCTCGTCGCGGTCTACATGATCGCCATTGTCGCCCTCAGCCTCATCGTCTACTTCACCCTCCCGGAGACGGGCAACCGCGGCGACCGTGTCACCGTGGCGCTTGCTGACCCTGAAGTACTCGAAGGCGAACACCTGCTCGCGAGCACCTCGCAGGCCACCGGCGCGGTGAAGCGTTCCCACTAGGCACGCTGTCGCCCTGGGAAGCCGCGGCGGCTCGACCGGGCACAAGGGGCGTGACGGCCCCGGGCCTCGTCGAGCCGCCCGACTCGTGAAGGGTGCGATCCCTTAAGCACGATCGAAATAGACATTGCCGTATGAACGAAACAATTTTTCCATAGGCGCAGAACTAAAGGGTGTTCCCACATGAACCAAATGATTATTAACACGTTTTCCTACCTATGGTCATCTTCGGCAATTGATGCAATCACCGAATTAGTCGACAACGGGTATAAAACTTTCGAAGTTCCGGTCAGCTCCCCACATTGCTGGCCGGATGAAATATCCGCCCGCGAACGTGCGGCAATCCGTGAAAGACTTAATGAATATGGCGCCAAAATCAGGTCACTGAACGCCGGCGGATACGACATCTTGAGATCATTCGCGAAGAGAACCCCGTCCAAGAATTTCAGAAGGCAATGCAGGACCTCAAAGATCAGGGCTGGGAACTGGCAAACTAGCCCGATGTCCGGTGACGTGGCGCGGTAGCGGAAGATCCGCAGGAAAATTTGTAAATAGTTCACATTGCGAATCGATCATCAACGCCAGGAATGTGGCAGGTCATGATTTGCATGAGATTTGCAGCAGCAATTTTTGGCATGTGAACCGCTGATAAAGGAGTATGAGCGATGAGAGCTTTGGTTAGTGGCGGAAGCAGCGGTATAGGAGCAGCAACCTGCCTCAGAATCGCAGAGGCGGCTCTGGCTCGTGGCGTGCACCCGATGATCGCCGTGGCAGGGCACGATTCGAACGGCAACCAGGAACAAGTCGTTCGTTCAATCCAGTCAATGGGGGGTACCGCTATTGCATTGGCAGGCAACCTTGGCGACCCAGAGGTGCCAGGTAATTGGTAGAAGCCGCGGTAACCGAATTTGGCGGGTTGGACGCACTCGTAGCAAACGCGGGAATCGCAAACCCCGGCGCCATCTGCGACGTGTCCCTTGAAGACTGGGACGAAATGTTCGCCGTCAACCTTCGCGGCCCGTGGCTTCTCGCGAAAGCAAGCTACCCACATTTGAGGCAGAGCCGCGGATCCGCCTGCTTCACCTCTTCCATGTCTGGTCAGGTACCGCATGCTGGATCAGGCGCCTACAGCCCCAGCAAAGCCGCGCTGACGATGCTGGCCCAAACACTTGCGCTGGAATGGGCACCCGAAGGAATTCGCGTCAACGTCGTCTCACCAGGCATGACCCACACGCGGATGACCGAAAATATGTATGCCGATCCCCAAATCAAAAAGGCTAGGGAAAACATCATCCCGTTGGCAAGAATTGGAGAACCCGTGGACATTGCGAACGTGATCGAGTTCCTCGTAAGCCCGCTATCGGGGTACGTCACGGGGCAAGACATCTGCGTCGATGGCGGCTTTACCAAGTCCATTCTTAGCCATATCCCTGGTCGACCAAGCTCTAAATCCTGACACCCGGTCTGTACCAGCACCCCGAAAAGTGGCGTCTCCGTCGCCCTTCACACTGGCGGCCACGCTACCGGCGAGCTGCTCCAGGCATTTGCCCTGACTCACTATGGCGGGTCAGGGCACCCTTGCGCTTAGGGTCGGTTGCGCTAGGCCGTCCCGCCGTGGCGCTCGGCCCGACGCTGCCGCAGTGTCGCCCGAACCGGCTGCCGCGCACTCTCGCAAACGCCGTGGGGGGCGGTCGCCCCGCGCGCCTCTGAGCTGCGGGGGTCCCTGCGTTAGAAGACCAGACGCGTAAGTGGCAGCGATGCCCGTCAAATTCGCGTACACCCCAACCTGACGTCAACCGGTGGTGTGAAGGATGTCCTGCTGGGCTCGGTCTCTTCTTTTATTGACACCGCCGCCGTGAACTCAGGTACCCAAAGCTGACAGTGGACACCACCTGTATGGCCGCTCCATAAAGCAAATGAGGTGTGGACACTGTCCACACCTCATTTGGTAGGACAATCCTGCACCACGACTCCCCCGCGCAACCAAGCGGCCTTCCAAGACCGGGAAGCTTCGGAGAGTTCTTGGTCATGTCGTTCCCGCATACCAAGGCCATGAACAGGTGTTGGCAAACCAGGACCAACCCGGCAGAACCGGAAAGAGGAACCATATGATCCCAGCCCGCAGCAGGCGGAAGTCCCACTAGCCAGGGAATCGAACCCCGCTACCCACACATCTGAATAGGCCACCGCGGCGGCCAGGCCAAAGACCGCGAACCACCCGTCAGAGCGACGCGACTGCAAGCTTTGTCAACACGTCAAAGCAAAATCGCCTCTGACGAGGGAAAACGTCGTGCCCGAGGTGGGACTCGAACCCACACACCTTTCGATACCGCATTTTGAGTGCGGCGCGTCTGCCAATTCC
Organism: Arthrobacter sp. Y3221159; assembly: GCF_059089885.1. Taxonomy (NCBI): domain Bacteria; kingdom Bacillati; phylum Actinomycetota; class Actinomycetes; order Micrococcales; family Micrococcaceae; genus Arthrobacter; species Arthrobacter sp. Y3221159. The sequence continues at coordinate 106,519 of NZ_JBNHFC010000004.1, read as the reverse complement.
GCCACTCGGGCGCGGAATACGTTGAGCAACAAGGTACGCCCACAGCTGACTGTGAGCAACGCGATCGCTTCACGTACGCGGAATTACTCTACATGCAGATAGGCTGAATTCCAGAATCGCGCCGCCGACGCCGCGGATGACCATGCAAGCCAAGTACAGCCGCGGTGGCACCTAAGATAGTGATGTCCCGCCGTACCTTTTCAAGGAGATCCCGTGACTGAACAGACGGAGTCCAAGCCCACGTCCCAGCCGGCGCGCCGCGTCATTGTTGCCGAGGATGAGACCCTCATCCGCCTCGACATCATCGAGATCCTGCGCGGCGAAGGTTACGACGTCGTGGGTGAGGCGGACAACGGCGAGAAGGCCGTCCAGCTCGCTGAGGAACTCAAGCCGGACCTGGTCCTGATGGACGTCAAGATGCCCGTGATGGACGGCATCTCCGCAGCAGAGAAGATCGTGAAGGCCCGGATCGCCCCCGTGGTACTTCTGACCGCCTTCAGCCAAAAGGAACTCGTGGAGCGGGCCCGCGACGCCGGCGCCATGGCCTACGTTGTGAAGCCCTTCACCCCGGCGGACCTCATTCCGGCCCTGGAGATCGCCCTCTCCCGGCACGAGGAAATCAAGGCCCTCGAAAGCGAGGTTTCGGACCTGCAGGAGCAGTTCGCCACCCGCAAGCTCGTGGAGCGCGCCAAGAGCCTCCTCACCACCAAGATGGGCCTCACCGAGCCCGAAGCGTTCCGCTGGATCCAGAAGACCTCCATGGACCGCCGCCTGAGCATGCGCGAAGTCGCCGAGACCATCATCAACCAGGTCAACTAACCTCGGCGTCACGGCAGGTAACGCACGACGGCGGCCTGCCGGATTCCTGCCACCCGACACCACCCCGCAGCCCAACGAAAAGGACCCCTGCCATCTGAACTGGTCCCCGATAGTTGGACTGGCCAAATAAGATCCTAAGCCGCGAGGGCCTGGGTTCGGTATTGCACCGGGCTCAGGCCCTCGAGCTTTGTTGAGATCCGTTTGGTGTTGTACCAGTGGATGTATTCATTTAGGTGCGTGGACAATGCATCGGTGCTGATGTACCGGACGTTGTGGAACATCTCTTCTTTGAGGTGGCCAAAGAAGTTCTCCATCACTGCGTTGTCGTAGCAGGTGCCCTTTCGGGACATGGATTGGACCGCGCCGGCACCTTCAAGGAGAGCCCTCCAGGACGGGTGAGTGTACTGGAATCCTTGGTCTGAATGCACAAGCGGATGCTGGCCCGGTTTCAGGCAGGTCAGGGCCTTGCGCAGCGATGTGTTGCTGAGGTCAAGGTTCGGAGACGTGCCGATGGTGTGGGAGATGATTTGCCGGTCGAAGAGGTCCATGACCGGTGAGAGGTAAATCAGCCTCTGCTGCCAGATCAGAGGCAGTCTCGCCTGCGAGAAACCGTTCGACCAAAGCGAGCTTGAAGTCGAAAGAGTATGACTGTTTCGTCGGCTTGGTCACCAGCGCTCCTCGACCACGAATCCTCCACCGCCGATACAGCCTCTTGACCGGCCAAATGGACACGCCCAGCAGATTAGCTGTCGCCTTATCTGCAAGACCTTTCTCAAACCACGCTACAGCCGCCTCACGCTGATCCTCGGACAACGAACTATCTACACGCAAAAACTGCTCCCCGGGAGTTAGAACTGAATTTCTCAGTCCAACTTCCGGGGAGCAGTTCAATCCGGCAGGGGTCCTTTTCGTTGTCAGAAAGGCTAAGCCTTCTTCTTCCTTTCCGGCCAGGGGCCGAGCTTTTCCTTGTTGCTGATGACGTCCCCCGCACGGGTGGAGTCGGCAAGGTCGCCCACCTTGTGGACCTTCAGCGAGTTGGTGGAACCGGCCTTTCCGGGAGGGGAACCGGCGGCGATGACCACCAAGTCACCGTCCTGCACCAGGCCCATTTCCTCGAGGCTGCGGTCAACCTGCGCGGTCATGGCATCGGTGTGGTCCACCATCTGTACCAGGACCGGCTGGATTCCCCAGGTCAGCGCCAGCTGGTTCCAGACCTGCTCCACCGGGGTGAACGCGAACACCGGCTTGATCGGGCGCAGGCGGGACAGGCGGCGGGCCGAGTCGCCGGACTGTGTGAACGCACAGATGTACTTTGCGTCCAGCTGGTCGGCGATTTCGACGGCGGCACGGGTGATGGCGCCGCCACGGGTCTTGGGCTTGGTCCCCAGCGGGGGGACGCGCTCCAGGCCGTGGACCTCGGTGGACTCGATGATCCGGGCCATGGTCTTGACCGTGTCGATCGGGTACTTGCCCACGCTGGTCTCACCGGACAGCATGACGGCGTCGGCACCATCCAGCACGGCGTTGGCGCAGTCGGAGGCCTCCGCACGGGTGGGGCGCGGGTTGTCGATCATGGACTCCAGGACCTGGGTTGCCACAATGACGGGCTTGGCCCAGCGGCGTGCCAGCTCAATGGCGCGCTTCTGCACGATCGGCACTTCCTCCAAAGGAAGCTCCACGCCCAGGTCGCCACGGGCAACCATGATCGCGTCGAACGCGTCAATGATTTCCGGCAGCTGGTCAACAGCCTGCGGCTTTTCGATCTTGGCGATGACCGGCACACGTCGGCCTTCCTCGTCCATGATCTCGTGCACCCGCGTGATGTCCGAGGCGTCACGGACGAAGGACAGGGCCACCAGGTCCACGCCGCGGCGCATCGCCCAGCGCAGGTCGTCCTCATCCTTTTCGCTCAGCGCCGGTACGTTCACGGCCACGCCGGGCAGGTTGATGCCCTTGTTGTTGGACACCATGCCGCCCACGGTCACCTCGGCGACCACCTTGACGTCGTCGACAGCTACGGCGCGCAGGGCCACCTTGCCGTCGTCGATCAGCAGTGCGTCGCCCACGTTGACATCCTCGGTGAGGCTCTTCAGCGTGGTGGAGCAGATGTCCTTGGTGCCGGGAACATCCTCGGTGGTGATGGTGAAGGCGTCACCGACGGCGAGGGCGTGCGGGCCGTCGACGAAACGGCCCAGGCGGATCTTGGGACCCTGGAGGTCGGCCATGATGGCCACGGCCTTGCCCAGGTCCGCTGCCGCCTTGCGGACGTTTTCGTAGGTGTTGTCATGCACGGTGTAGTCGCCGTGGCTCATGTTCATCCGGGCGACGTCAACACCTGCTTCCAGCACCGCGAGGGTGTTTTCATAGCTGGCAATCGCCGGGCCGAAAGTAGCCACAATTTTTGCGCGTCTCATATACCTACCCTATTGGTCACTTGCATTGGTTAAGTTGTCGCGGGGGTGAACTTCTGCCCGCAGGTGGAGCGCTAGAGGACGGCGATGGCGCGGTCCGTCGGCGCGACGGGAGCGGGAAGGATGGTGCTTCCCATCAGGTACTTGTCCACGGCGGCAGCCGCTGCGCGGCCTTCGGCGATGGCCCACACGATGAGGGACTGTCCGCGCCCGGCGTCGCCGGCCACGAAAACGCCCTCGGTGTTGGTCATGTAGTAGCCGTCGCGTGCCACGTTGCCGCGGCCGTCGAATTCGGCCTTCACCTGTTCGGTGATGCCCGCCGGCTCGGCGCCGGTGAAGCCCAGCGACAGGAACACCAGGTCCGCGGGGATGATGCGTTCCGTGCCGGCCTTAGGCAGGCGCTTGCCGTCAACGAATTCCGTCTCCGCGACCTTGACGCCGGTCAGCTTGCCGTCCTCGCCCACGAACTCGACGGTGGAGGCGAGGTATGTGCGCTCACCGCCTTCCTCGTGGGCGCTGGCCACCTCGAACAGGGTGGGGAACGTCGGCCAGGGCTGGTGCGCGGCGCGCTCGGCGGGCGGCTGCTTGCCGATGGCCAGCGTGGTCACGGACGCAGCACCGTGCCGGTGCGCGGTGCCGAGGCAGTCGGCGCCGGTGTCGCCGCCGCCGAGGATCACCACGTGCTTGCCCTGGGCGTGGATCTGGTTTTCGATGGTCTCCCCCGCCACGGCGCGGTTGGCCGGCACCAGGTAGTCCATGGCGAAGTGGATGCCGTCCAGGTCCCGGCCCGGGATGGGCAGGTCGCGCGGAACGGTGGCGCCGGTGCACACCACGACGGCGTCGTAGCGGCGCCGCAGCTGCTCCCACGTCACGTCGGTGCCGACGGCGACGCCGGTCCGGAAGCGGGTGCCTTCCGCCTTCATCTGCTCGACGCGGCGGTCCACCTGCTCCTTTTCCATCTTGAAGTCCGGGATGCCATAGCGGAGCAGGCCGCCGATCTTGTCATCGCGTTCGTAGACGGCAACGGTGTGGCCCACGCGGGTGAGCTGCTGGGCCACGGCCAGGCCGGCAGGGCCGGAGCCTACGACGGCGACCGTCTTGCCGGTGAGGCGCGCCGGCGGCAGCGGGTGGACCCAGTTGTTGTCCCACGCTTCGTCGATGATGGACACCTCAACCTGCTTGATGGTGACTGCAGGCTGGTTGATCCCCAGCACGCAGGACGCCTCACAGGGGGCGGGGCAGAGCCGGCCGGTGAATTCGGGGAAGTTGTTCGTGGCATGCAGCCGCTCGATCGCTTCCTCGCCCTTGTCCCGCCACATGAGGTCGTTCCACTCGGGAATCAGGTTGCCCAGCGGGCAGCCCTGGTGACAGAACGGGACGCCGCAGTCCATGCAGCGGCCGGCCTGGGCCTTCAGGGTGCCCTTTTCCTGCGCTTCGTAGACTTCCTTCCAGTCCATGATGCGGACAGGAACGGGACGGCGCGGCTGGGTTTCACGCTGGCGTACTTTCAGAAATCCGCGTGGATCAGCCACCGGTCACCTCCAGGATTCGAGACCATACTTCTTCGCCGTCGGGGTCAAGGCCCTCTTCGATGGCGTCGAGACGGGTTTGCAGCACGGCCGCGTAGTCGCGCGGCAGCACCTTGGTGATGCGGGCGGCGGTGTCGTCGAAGTTCTCGAGGAGGCGCGCAGCCAGCTGGGAGTCAGTTTCTTCAACGTGCTTGACCAGCAGGCCGTGCACAATGTCGCGGTCCTCGGCATCCAGCTCGCGGAGCTGGAGTTCGCCGGACTGCAGGGCGTCCTTGTTGACCTTGGCGGTATCCAGGTCCAGGACGTACGCGGTACCGCCAGACATGCCGGCGCCGAAGTTGCGGCCGGTGCGGCCGATGATCAGGGTCTGGCCGCCGGTCATGTACTCGCAGCCGTGGTCGCCAATGCCTTCGACGACGGCGGTGGCACCGGAGTTGCGGACCAGGAAGCGTTCGCCCACCTGGCCACGCAGGAACATCTCGCCGCTGGTGGCGCCGTAACCGATCACGTTGCCGGCGATGACATTGGTCTCCGCCTTGAACACATTGGTGCGGTCCGGGCGGACGATGATCCGGCCGCCGGAGAGGCCCTTGCCCACGTAGTCGTTCGAGTCGCCGTACAGCCGCAGGGTGATGCCTGCGGGCAGGAAGGCGCCCAGGGACTGGCCGGCGGTGCCGTTCAGCGTGACGTCGATGGTGTCCGTGGCGAGCACGTCGGTGCCGAAGGTCCTGGTGACCACGTGGCCGAGCATGGTGCCCACGGAGCGGTCCGTGTTGATGACGTCCACGGTGATCTTCACCGGGCTGCGGTCCGTCAGGGCCTCAGTGGACATGGTGATCAGCCGCTGGTCGAAGTGCTTGTCCAGCTCGTGGTTCTGGCCGGTCATGTTGCGCAGCGGAGCGTCGTCGTCGAACTCGAGCCCGTGCAGGATCGGGTCCAGGTCCAGGCCGTCGGCCTTCCAGTGGTCGATCGCGTCGCGGGTGTCCAGGACCTCCGCGTGGCCGATGGCCTCTTCCAGGCTGCGGAAGCCCAGCTCGGCCAGGATCTCGCGGACTTCCTCGGCCAGGAACTCGAAGAAGTTGACCACGAACTCGGGCTTGCCGGTGAACCGGGCGCGGAGCTCCGGGTTTTGGGTTGCAACGCCCACCGGGCAGGTGTCCAGGTGGCAGACGCGCATCATGATGCAGCCTTCCACCACCAGCGGGGCGGTGGCGAAGCCGAACTCCTCGCCGCCCAGCAGGGCTGCGATCACAACGTCGCGGCCGGTCTTCAGCTGGCCGTCAACCTGCACCACCACGCGGTCGCGCAGGCCGTTGAGCATCAGGGTCTGCTGCGTCTCGGCGAGGCCGAGCTCCCACGGGACACCGGCGTGCTTGAGCGAGTTCAGCGGCGAGGCGCCGGTTCCGCCGTCGTGGCCGGAGACAAGCACGACGTCGGCCTTCGCCTTGGTCACGCCGGATGCCACCGTGCCGATCCCGACTTCCGACACCAGCTTCACGTGCACGCGGGCCGAGGGGTTGGCGCGCTTGGCGTCGTAGATGAGCTGCGCCAGGTCCTCGATGGAGTAGATGTCGTGGTGAGGCGGCGGGGAAATGAGGCCGACGCCGGGGGTCGAGTGGCGGGTGCGGGCCACCCAGGGGTAGACCTTCTGCGCCATCAGCTGGCCGCCTTCGCCGGGCTTGGCGCCCTGGGCCATCTTGATCTGGATGTCGTCGGCGTTGGTCAGGTAGAGGCTGGTCACGCCGAAGCGGCCGGAGGCGATCTGCTTGACGGCGGAGCGGCGCTCCGGGTCCATCAGGCGGTCCACGTCCTCGCCGCCCTCACCGGTGTTGGACTTGCCGCCCAGCCGGTTCATGGCGATGGCCAGCGTTTCGTGGGCCTCCTGCGAGATGGAGCCGTAGCTCATCGCGCCGGTGGAGAACCGCTTGACGATGCTGGAGACGGGCTCCACTTCCTCGAGCGGAACCGCCGGGCGCTCGTTCTTGAACTTGAGCAGGCCCCGCAGCGTCATCAGGTTGCTGGACTGGTCGTCCACGCCCTTGGTGTACGCCTTGAAGATGTCGTAGCGGCGTTCGCGGGTGGCGTGCTGCAGCCGAAAGACCGTCTCCGGGTTGAACAGGTGCGGTTCGCCGTCACGGCGCCACTGGTACTCGCCGCCGCCCAACAGGGGGCGGTGGGGCTGCTCGATGCCGCCCTCGGGGTACGCCATCTGGTGGCGTGCCGAGACCTCGGCGGCGATGACGTCCAGGCCCACGCCGCCCAGCTGGGAGTGGGTGCCGGCGAAGAATTCGTCCACCAGCTCCTGGCCGAGGCCAAGTGCTTCGAACGTCTGGGCGCCGGTGTAGGACGCCACGGTGGAGATGCCCATCTTGGACATGATCTTCAGGACGCCCTTGCCGAGGCCCTTGATCAGGTTGTAGACGCCGTCCTGCGGGGTGACGCCGGTGACGTCTCCGGCAGCGATCAGCTGCTCCACGGATTCCATGGCCAGATAAGGGTTCACGGCGGACGCGCCGTAGCCGATGAGCACGGCCACGTGGTGCGTTTCGCGCACGTCGCCCGCCTCGACCACCAGGGCGGTCTTGGTGCGGTTGGCGCTGCGGAGCAGGTGGTGGTGCACGGCACTGACCAGGAGCAGGGACGGGATGGGTGCCCACTGCGCGTTGGAGTCACGGTCCGAGAGCACGATGTACTGCACGCCGCGGTTGATGGCGCCGGAAACCTGCTCGCAGATCTCGGTAAGCCGAGAACGCAGGGCGTACTCGCCACCCTCCGGGCGGTACAGGCCGCGGACCCTCATGGCCACGCGGTTGCCGTCGGCGTCCTCGATGTTGGCGATCTTAGCGAGCTGGTCGTTGTTGATCACGGGGAACGGCAGCTGGACCTGCGGCTGGCGGACCTGCTTGGTATCCAGCAGGTTGCCGGTGGGGCCGATGGCGCACGTCAGGGAGGTGACCAACTCTTCGCGGATGGCGTCCAGCGGCGGGTTGGTGACCTGCGCGAAGGACTGCACGAAGTAGTCGAAGAGCAGCCGGGGGCGCTTGGACAGCACGGCAACCGGGGTGTCGGAGCCCATGGCGCCCAGCGGCTCGGCACCGGTGCGGGCCATCGGGCCCAGCAGGATCTTCAGTTCCTCAGTGGTGTAGCCGAAGGTGCGCTGGCGGATGTTCACGGACGCGGCGGTGTGGACCACGTGCTCGCGCTCGGGAAGGTCGTTCAGGTCGATCAGGTTGTCCTTGACCCAGTCCGCCCACGGGTTGGCGGCGGCAACCTCCGCCTTGACCTCTTCGTCGTCAATGATGCGGCCGGCGTCGGTGTCCACCAGGAACATCTTGCCGGGCGAGACGCGGCCCTTCTTGACCACCTTGGAGGGTTCGACGTCGATGACGCCCACCTCGGAGGCGAAGACGATCAGGCCGTCTTCGGTGATCCAGAAGCGGCCGGGGCGCAGGCCGTTGCGGTCCAGGGTTGCGCCCACGAGGTTGCCGTCGGTGAAGGACACGGCGGCGGGACCGTCCCACGGCTCCATCAGCAACGAGTGGTACTCGTAGAACGCGCGGCGGGCCGGATCCATGGTGGCGTGGTTTTCCCATGCCTCCGGGATCATCATCATGATCGCGTGCGTGATGGGGCGGCCGGAGAGCCACAGGAGTTCCGCCACCTCGTCGAACGATGCGGAGTCGGAGGCGCCGGGCGTGCAGATGGGGTACAGCTCTTCGGGCGCGTCGCCGAGCAGCGGGTTGGCCAGCTGGGACTGCCGTGCACGCATCCAGTTGCGGTTGCCCTTGACCGTGTTGATCTCGCCGTTGTGGGCGATGGTACGGAAGGGCTGCGCCAGCGGCCAGGATGGGAACGTGTTGGTGGAGAAGCGCGAGTGGACAATAGCCAGCTTGGTCTTGAAGCGCTTGTCCGAGAGGTCCGGATAAAAGGGCTCCAGCTGGGCGGTTGTGAGCATGCCCTTGTACACGATGGTGCGCGAGGACAGCGACGGGAAGTAGACGCCGAACTTGTTCTGGGCGCGCTTGCGGATACGCCAGGCGCGGGCATCGAGTTCGTTGCGGTCCAGTTCCTCGCCCGCGGCGGACGCGAGGAAGGGCTGGGAGAAGTAGGGCATGCAGGCGCGGGCCATCGCGCCCACCAAGTCGGCGACGACAGGCACTTCGCGCCAGCCCAGGACCTTCAGCCCCTCGTCTGCGGCGAGGCCCTCGATGCCGGCTTTCGCGGCATCGGCTTCCCGCCGCTCAGCAGGCAGGAACGCCGTGCCGGCCACGTACTGGCCGGGAGCGGGAAGTTCGAACTCGGTGACCGCCCGGAAGAACTCGTCCGGGATCTGCATCAGGAGGCCGGCGCCGTCACCGGTGCCTTCATCGGCGCCCACGGCACCACGGTGCTCGAGGTTGCGCAGGGCGGTGAGTGCGGCGTCAACGATGTCGTACCCGGGTTCGCCGCGGAGCGTTGCGATGATCGCAAGGCCGCAAGCGTCCTTCTCCTGCTCGGGGTTGTAGAGCCCGGCGGCCTCCGGCAGGGCTGCGAAGCGCTTGAACGGCGACAAGGCAGCCTCGGGCTGATCCGGTTCGGACCAGCTGGGAGTGTGCAGAGTTTGGGTCATGGAAGACGTCCTTCCTCCTGATCGTGCGTATGGAAGGGACACCGTTGGCCCCACTCGTCAGGCCCCAGATGATGGGCACAACAAAGTGTTACTACATGGAAATTGTAGGTCAGCCCGGCCTGCTGAACTAACGGTTGCAGAGGCCCCTGCCCAAGGCTCCAGCCGGCAGCAGCTCTATGCTGCGCGGGTGGGGCCCCATGCCACGACATTGTGGTTCCGGGAGCTCCGAGCGGTGGCTCTGCTGCCCTCGGGTGGCCGGCGCTTACTTGCTGGTGCCGGCCTCCGATGCGGATCCTGTGGCTGTGCTGCCGGAGTGTCCGGCAGCGGTGGCATCCGTCCCGGGCTTTGCGCCGGAGGGTGCCGCCGTGGCCTCTTCCGTGGGGGCGGAATCGAGCCTGGAACCGTTTTGGTTATCAGGGAGATTATCACGCGCTTCACTATCTGAGACAACCGGGTCCGTATCACGGACCCCGTCTTTAGTGGCCCCAGCGTCGCCGCTGACGGCCGGTTCCGCCGGTTCCCGCCCCGGAAGATAGACGGTGTCGGGCTCCGGGCGACCCTTCCTGCCCAGCAGGATGAAGACCACCAGCGCAGTCACAAAGACGAAAATACTGGTCCAGACATTGAGCCGGGTGGTGAGGCCGAAGAACGAGATCTGCTCCGCGTCATCGATCCGCATGGCCTCAATCCACACACGTCCCAGGGTGTAGTACATGGCGTACAGCCAGAACAGCCGGCCGCGGCGGAAGTTGAACCTGCGGTCCAGGACGAGCAGGAGCGCGACGCCGGCAAGGTTCCAGAGCGATTCATACAGGAACGTCGGGTGGAACAGGGTCCCGGCGGGAACGCCCGCGGGGAAGTTCGCGTTGTCGGCGTCGATCTCCAGGCCCCACGGCACCGTGGTGGGCCCGCCGAAGAGTTCCTGGTTGAACCAGTTGCCCCAACGGCCAATGGCCTGGGCCAGCAGGAGGCCCGGCGCGGCGGCGTCCATGAAGGCGGGAAGCCTGACGCCTGCACGGCGGCAGCCGATCCACGCGCCCAGGACGCCGAGCACCACGGCGCCCCAGATTCCCAGGCCGCCACGCTGGATCTGCGGGATGAGGGAAAGGTCGCCGGTGCCGTCGAAGCCGGGACCGAAGTAGGCGTCGGGCGACGAGAACACGTGGTACAGGCGGCCGCCGATGATGCCAAACGGAATGGCCCAGACCACGATGTCCCAAACGCTTCCCTCAGGCGCGCCGCGCTTGGCCCAGCGGACCGAGGTCAGCCAGAGACCCGCCACGATGCCCGCCAGGATGCAGAGGGCGTAGGCGTGGATGCGCAGCGTCCCCCACGGCAGGGGGATGTCGAATCCGGACCAGTCCGGGCTGGGAATGCTGGCGGGTACCAGGGCTGCTGCCTGGAGGAGGCTCTGCATTGGTTAGGCTTCTTCCCTGGCAAGTCCGGAGCTGAGCTCCCTGGCAAGGGAGCCGACGGCGTCCACGCCGCCGTTACCCAGTGCGGACACGAGAGCGGTGCCCACAATGACGCCCTCGGCATAGGCGGCGATTTCGCGGACCTGGTCGGCGTTGGAGACGCCCAGGCCTACGCACACGCGCTCCGCCCCGGCGGCGTGCGCCGCGGCCACGACGTTCCGGGCGGCGGTGCTCACCGAGGAACGGGCGCCGGTGACGCCCATGATGGAGACGGCGTAGACGAAGCCGCGGCTGGCGTCGACGGTCCGCTGCATGCGCTCGGCAGTGGACGACGGCGCAACGAGGAACACGCGGTCCAGCCCGTACTTGTCCGAGGCGGCCATCCATTCGTCGGCCTCGTCCGGGATGAGGTCGGGCGTGATGAGCCCGGCTCCCCCGGCTTCGGCCAGGCGGCGGGAGAATTCGTCCACGCCCATCCGGACCACGGGGTTCCAGTACGTCATCACCAGGACGGCGGCGTCGGTCTTGCTGGTGATGCCGGCGACCACGTCGAAGACCTGCCGGACGGAGAAGCCGTTGGCCAGCGCCTGCGTGGTGGCGGCCTGGATGACCTGGCCGTCCATCACGGGATCGGAGTACGGGATGCCGACCTCGATCAGGTCGGCACCGTTCTCCGCGAGGGCGATGCCCGCGGCGATGCTTTCCTCCACGGTGGGGTAGCCGGCGGGCAGGTAGCCGACGAGCGCGGCACGGCCTTCGGCGCGGGCCTTGTCGATGGCCGCCGCCGACTTGCTGGTCGTCTGTGCCTTGCCCGTCATCTGCGCGCTGCTCACAACTGCTCTCCCTCTTTGCCGATTTCCGATTCCGCGGAATCCTTGTCCAACAGGTTGAACCACTCGGCGGCGGTGGCCACATCCTTGTCGCCACGGCCGGACAGGTTCACGATCACGATCTTGTCCCGCGCGGCAGCGGCGTCCTCCGCGGCGAGGCGCTGGCCCACCTTGATGGCCCCGGCCAGGGCGTGCGAGGACTCGATGGCCGGGATAATGCCCTCCGTGCGGCAGAGGAGCCGGAAGGCCTCCATGGCCTCGCCGTCCGTGATGGGCTCGTAGTTCACCCGCCCGATGTCGGCGAGGTAGGAGTGCTCCGGCCCCACACCCGGGTAGTCGAGGCCCGCGGAGATGGAGTGCGACTCGATGGTCTGGCCGTCGTCGTCCTGCATGAGGTAGGAGCGGGCGCCATGGAGGACGCCGGGCTTGCCCAGCGTGATGGTGGCGGCATGGCGTCCGGTGTCCACGCCGTCGCCGCCGGCTTCGAAGCCGTAGATCCTGACCGAGGGGTCATCGAGGAAACCGTGGAAAATGCCGATGGCGTTGGATCCGCCGCCGATGCAGGCACACACGGCGTCCGGGAGGCGCCCTTCCTGCTCCAGGATCTGCGCGCGCGCCTCTTCGCCGATGACCTCGTGAAAGTAGCGGACCATGGCGGGGAACGGGTGGGCCCCGGCAGCGGTGCCCAGCAGGTAGTGGGTGTTGTGCACGTTCGCCACCCAGTCGCGCAGGGCCTCGTTGATGGCGTCCTTGAGGGTCTGTGAGCCGCTGGTGACGGGAATGACGGTGGCCCCCAGCAGTTCCATCCGGGCCACGTTCAGCGCCTGGCGGCGGCAGTCCTCGGCGCCCATGTAGACCACGCACTCCAGCCCCATCAGGGCGGCGGCCGTTGCGCTGGCCACGCCGTGCTGGCCGGCGCCGGTTTCGGCGATGACGCGGGTCTTGCCCATGCGCTTGGCGAGCAGGGCCTGGCCCAGCACGTTATTGATCTTGTGCGATCCGGTGTGGTTGAGGTCCTCGCGCTTGAGGAACACCCGCACGCCCCCGGCGTGTTCGGAGAACCGCTTGGCTTCGGTCAGCAGCGAGGGGCGGCCCGAGTAGTTCTTGTTCAGGTCCGCGATCTGGGCCCGGAATTCTGGATCGTTCTTCGCCTTGTCGAAGGTCTCCTCGAGTTCGTCCAGGGCTGCGATCAGGGACTCGGGCATCCAGCGTCCGCCGTAGCTGCCAAAGTACGGCCCCGGGGCGTGCCGGAGGGAGCCGCCCGCCAGGAATGCGTCCGCGGCCTTGTTGTCAGCGTTTCCTGAGGGTGCGTCGGCCATCAGTCCCGTCCTGTTCGAAGTTGATCGGTCAAAAGTTTGGTCCGGCCGGGGCCGGGATGAGTGCCGGGCATCGCTGCCGTTCGTCCACGGCCGTGCAGCCGCGAGGAGGACAGCGCAGCAGGTCAGCCGCGGGCGGCGATGGCGGCCGCGCCAGCGGCCGTGAACTCCGCGATCCGCTCCCGTGGGGTGGAGTGGCTTACCAGCGCCTCCCCCACCAGCACCGCGTTGGCGCCGCTGGCAGCGTAGTGCGTGACGTCGTCGGCGTCCCGGACGCCCGATTCCGCCACTACCAGCGCCCCGGACGGAATGCGTCCGGCCAGCGATGCGAACAGGGAACGGTCGACGTCGAGGGTCTTCAGGTTCCGGACGTTGACGCCGATGATGCGGGCGTTGGCCGCGGCGGCGCGGTCGATTTCCTCTTCGGTGTGCGTTTCCACCAGCACGTTCATGCCTAGCTCGGCGCTGAGGGCGCTGAAGTCGTTGAGCTGGGCGTCGGAAAGTGCCGCGACAATAAGCAGGACGAGGTCCGCGCCGTGGGCGCGGGCTTCCCAGATCTGGTACTCGTCCAGCGTGAAGTCCTTGCGCAGCAGGGGGACGTCGACGGCGGCACGGACGGCATCGAGGTCCGCCAGGGACCCGTTGAAGCGGCGCTGCTCGGTGAGGACGCTGATGACGGAAGCCCCGCCGTCGGCATACTGCCGGGCGAGGGACGCGGGATCGCCGATGCTGGCGAGGTCGCCCTTGGAGGGGCTGCGCCGTTTGATTTCCGCAATGACCTTGAGCTCTTTGCGGTCCCGTGACGGACCGCCCAGGGCGGCCCAGGCATCCCGGGCAGGCGCAACGGATTGGGCCAGGTCCTTTAGTTCAGCCAGCGAAACGAGGCGCTTCCTGGCCTCCATGTCCTCCCGGACACCGGCATTGATGTCGTCGAGAACAGTTGCCATCAGTGGCCGGAGTTCTTCAGCTTGCTGCCTTCGACTCCGTAGCCTGCCTTGCGCATGACGTAACCGAGGATGAGGCCGACCACCATCACGCCGGCCCCGGCGATGAAGATGGGGGTGCTGGCGATGACGAACGCGATCGATGCGATGAGCGCGCCCACCAGCATGGTGATGACACAGGTCCAGGCTGCCGGGCTGTTGCCGTGGCCGAGTTCCTGGCTGTGGTCGATGGCGCCGGGGGCTACCGTGCGGGTGCCGGACTTGGAAACGGACGCAGGTGCTTTGCTCATGGAAAATCTCCTCAGGATGAATACTGCTTACATTCTGCCATTTTTTGGGCCGTGACCGTTTATCGGCGGCTGCCCGTCCCGTCACCGGGTGCGGGGCTCGGCCGGGTCAGGTGGGATCGTCTCCGCGGGAGAGCCGGTCCCAGCTGTCGATCTCGTCCACCGGCCCCGCCGCAGGGGCGCTGCCCGCCGCCCCCGGCGCGTCATATTTGCTCCGCGTCTTCCAGTGCCGGCCTGCAGGAATGATGAGCAGGGCGGCCAGTGCCAGCAGGCAGCCGGCGGCGACGGCGAGGGTGGGGAAGGCGGTCACGTCCACCTGCGCCTGGCTGCCACTCACGCCTGTTGCGGCTGCGATGGAGCCCTGTGCTGCCGCAAGGGGGTCCGCGAGTACGGTAGCAGCCGCGGCGATGATGCCTGCCGCGGCAAGGACGATGATGGCGGTGATGACCCACCGGGCGATCCTGCCCGCGATCGCTGCTGCCAGTCCCCCGGCCAGCGCCACCAAGGCCAGCGCCGTCACTGTGGTGGCGGCATCACTGCCCTGGACCGTGAGCGGTTCCTGCCCGGCACCTGCCTGGCCCACCTCGTTGGGATCCAGGGTGACGGACATCCAGGTCTGGGTGGTAGTGCCGAAAACCGCCAGCGCCAGGACCGCGATGAGCAGCACCAGCGTTGACTTCCGTGCCCAGGCGGGGGCAGCCCTCTTTTCGCTGCCGGCCTGCCCGGACGCCGTTCCCTGCTGGGGCATCAGACGTCGGTCCCGCCGGGAAGTGACTCCACGGAAATGTTCTGCAGGGAGCCGGCCGTGTGGACTGCACGAAGCGGTGCCGCGGCCTTGTTCACGGTTTCGAGCGCCTCGGTGGGGTTCACCGAGTCGGCCACAATGCCGCCGCCGGCCTGGACGTAGGCACGGCCGTCGCGGAGCAGCGCCGACCGGATGGCGATGGCCATGTCCATGTCACCAGCGAAATCGAGGTAGCCCACCACGCCGCCGTAGATGCCGCGGCGATGGGGTTCCAGTTCATCGAGCAGGCGCAGCGCCCGGGGTTTCGGGGCACCGGACAGCGTGCCGGCAGGGAAAGTCGCCTTGAGGACGTCGTAGGCCTTGGCCTGTGGCGACAGCTGGCCCACCACCGTGGACACCAGGTGCATGATGTGGCTGAAGCGCTCCACCTCCATGAACTGCGTGACGTCCACCGTTCCGGCAACGCAAACCTTGGAGAGGTCGTTCCGGGACAGGTCAACGAGCATCAGGTGCTCGGCGCGTTCCTTCTGGTCGGCCAGCAGTTCCTCGGCAAGGGCCTTGTCCGCCTCCACGGTCTTCCCGCGGGGACGCGAGCCGGCGATGGGGTGCGTGATGACCTCCCCGCCCGTGACGGTGACCAGGGCCTCGGGTGACGAGCCCACGATGGAGTACTCCCGGCCGTCGGCGTCCGCCAGGCTGAAGATGTACATGTAGGGGCTGGGGTTGGTGTTGCGCAGCACCCGGTAAACGTCCAGCGCGGAGGCCTTGCACTCCATCTCGAACCGGCGGGAGATGACCACCTGGAAGACCTCGCCGTCGACGATTGCTTCCTTGCCCCGGTCCAGGGCGGCCAGGTATTCGTTCTCGTCCCAGCGCTCCTGGACGCTGGAGGCAAAGTCCAGGGCTGCCGGAGCCAGGACCGACACGGGCTGCGCCACGGGGCTGCTGACCTTTGCCAGGAGGGCCTTGACCCGGGCCACGGCGTCATGCCAGGCCTCGTCAACGCGTTCGGAGCTGTTGTCGAAATTGATGGCGTTGGCGATCAGCAGCACTGTGCCGTCCACGTTGTCGTGGACCGCCATGTCGGTGACCAGGTTCAAGGCCATTTCGGGCAGGTGCAGGTCATCCTCGGGAGGGCTGACCAGCCGCTCCCAGTGCCGGACGGTTTCCCAGCCCAGGAACCCTACCAGGCCGGAGGTGAACGGCGGGAGCCCCTCGAAGCGGTCAGTGCGCAGGGCTTCGATGGTGTCGCGGATGGCGTCCACCGGGCTGCCGTCCACCGGCACTCCGGCCGGGGGCTCGCCCAGCCAGTGCGCGTTGCCGTCCTTGGTGGTCAGCGTGGCCCGAGACCTTGCGCCGATGAACGAATAGCGGGACCAGGCGCCGCCCACTGCCGCTGACTCCATGAGGAATGTCCCGGGCTGGCCCTGGGCCAGCTTGCGGTACAGGCCGATGGGGGTCTCGGCGTCGGCAAGCACCTTCAGCCGGACGGGGATAACGCGGCTGTGGCCGGCGAGTTCCCGGAACTCCTCCAGGCTCGGGCTGATGGTTCCAAGGTCCTGCATGGCTATGGTTTCCGCCTGTTCTCGTGAGGGCCGGCAGCGCCGGACGCCTAAATTTTCCTGCATCGGGCCGTGGCTGCCGCTGTCTTGCGGGCGCCGGTAGGGCCGCCGGTGCGGTTCAGACCGCCTGGGCCGTGGTGACGTTCAGTTCCCTGCCGTCGAAGCAGGTGCGGGTGCCGGTGTGGCAGGCGGCACCCACCTGGTCCACGCGCACCAGCAGTGCGTCGCCGTCGCAATCCATGGCGACGGACTTCACCCACTGGACGTGCCCGGACGTGTCCCCCTTGCGCCAGTATTCCTGGCGGGAGCGCGAGTAGAAGGTGACACGGCCCGTGGTCATGGTGCGGTGGAGGGCTTCGTCGTCCATCCAGCCGAGCATCAGGACCTCGTTGGTGTCGTACTGCTGCACAACGGCGGCCACCAGGCCTGCGCTGTCCCGCTTCAGGGCGGCTGCCAGCTCCGCGGGGAGCGGGCCTGTTTCAGCGGCGGCGGGGCTTTCGGGCACGGCGGAACCGGAGGCTTGGACGGGGGCGGGCTGCTCAGACATCAGGTCAAGTCTAGTGCCTTCGGTGGAGCCGTTCCGGATGTGAACAACGGCACGCCAGCAGCGCCCCGGAAGGTGCCCAACTTCGCGGCTGTCGTGCTAGTTTTCCAAGTGATGCATTTCGTCGAACCGTCCCGAGAAGTCCTGGCCGAGACCCTGCTTGCGGCCGGTCCTGATGCGCCCACGCTATGCAGGGGCTGGCGCACCAGGGATCTCGCCGCGCACCTTTACCTGCGTGAGCGGAAAGCTGCCGTGGGGCTGGGCCTGATCATCAAGCGCCTGGCCAAAGCCTCGGACCAGGCCACGGCAAAGCTCGCTGCCAAGCTGACCGCTCCCGAGGACTACGCCGGACTGGTGAACACGTTCCGCGCGGGCCCGCCGGCATTCTCGCCGATGAACATCAAGGCCCTGGACGAAAGCTCCAACCTCATCGAATACTTCGTGCACACGGAGGATGTCCGCCGCGCCGTTGACCGCTGGGCCCCCAGGGCCCTGGACGAGGCCTACTCGGACGCCCTTTGGCATGAACTGGTCAAGCGTGCCGCCATCCTTTACCGCGGCGTGGACCTCGGTATCGTCCTGGTGCGCCCGTCAGGCCCCCGGCACGTCGCCAGGCGTGCTCCGGTTTCCGTGGCCATCGTCGGTGACCCGGGGGAACTGCTGATGCACGCCCACGGCCGCACGCGCCACGCCCTGGTTACATTCGAGGGCCAGCCGGACGCCGTCGCGCTTCTCCAGTCAGCCGAAGTGGGGCTGTAACCGGCAGCTGCCGGTCAGCGGACTTCGAAGCCGGCCGCCCTGATGGCGTCCTTGACCTGGTGCATCATGTCGTTCGGGCCCCAGTGGAAGATCGAGGCAGCCAGTACGGCATCGGCGCCCGCGGCAACTGCCGGCGGGAAATGTGCCGGCTCACCTGCCCCGCCAGAAGCGATCAGCGGAACCTTCACGGCGGCGCGGACAGCGCGGATCATCTCCAGGTCGAAACCGTCCTTGGTGCCGTCGGCGTCGATGGAGTTGAGCAGGATCTCCCCCACGCCACGGTCGGCTGCTTCCTTGGCCCATTCAATGGCATCGATGCCCGTGCCGGTGCGGCCGCCGTGGGTGGTCACTTCGAAGCCCGACGGCGTGGGCTCTGACCCCGGGCGGGTGCGCCGGGCGTCCACCGACAGGACGAGGACCTGGGAGCCGAAGTGCCGGGTGATTTCATCGATCACGTCCGGCCGGGCCACGGCCGCGGTGTTGATGGCAGCCTTGTCCGCGCCGTAGCGCAGCAGCTTGTCCACTTCAGCCACGCCGCGGACGCCGCCGCCCACGCACAGCGGGATGAACACTTCCTCGGCGGTGCGGCGCACCACGTCGAAGGTGGTTTCGCGGTTGCCGGATGAGGCGGTGACGTCAAGGAACGTCAGTTCGTCGGCACCGGCATTGTCGTAACGGTGCGCCAGCTCCACGGGGTCGCCGGCGTCGCGGAGGCCCTCGAAGTTGACACCTTTGACGACGCGCCCGGCGTCCACGTCAAGGCAGGGAATGACGCGTACTGCTACTGCCATGGGAAACTCCTGGAAATCTTTGGTGGTCCTGCTGCGCTGGGGTTAAAGGGCTCAGATGCGGCAGGCGTGGATGCTGCTGACCAGGATGGCACGGGCGCCAAGGTCGTACAGCTCATCCATGATCCGGTTGGTTTCCTTCTTGGGCACCATGGACCGGACGGCAACCCAGTCCGAGTCCCGCAGCGGGGACACGGTGGGCGACTCCAGGCCGGGGGTCAGCGCGGCGGCCTTCTCCACGAGTTCCTTGCGGATGTCGTAATCCATGAGGACGTACTGCCGCGCCACCAGGACGCCCTGGAGGCGGCGGATGAGGACGTCGATTTCCCGGGCGGTGCCGTTGGCGGCGCCGCCTTCACCGGTGCGGCGGATCAGGACGGCCTCGGACTTGAGGATGGGTTCGCCGAAGATTTCCATTCCGGCGGCTTTCAGGGTGTTGCCCGTCTCCACGACGTCGGCGATGGCGTCGGCCACGCCCAGGCGGACGGAGGATTCCACGGCGCCGTCCAGCCGGACCACCTTGGCGTTGATGCCGCGTTCGGCCAGGTAGCCGCGGAGGAGTCCGTCATAGCTGGTGGCCAGGCGCTTGCCCTCGAGTTCCTCGGCGGCCGAAAAATCGCCCACCGGACCGGCGAAGCGGAACGTGGACGCAGCAAATCCCAGGGGAAGGAGTTCTTCGGCTTCCACCTCGGCGTCCAGCAGCAGGTCCCGGCCGGTGATGCCGACGTCGAGCGTTCCCTGGCCCACGTAGACCGCGATGTCGCGGGGACGGAGGAAGAAGAATTCGATGTCATTGTCCGGGTCCACCATGACCAGTTCGCGGGTGTCGCGGCGCTGGCGGTATCCGGCTTCGGACAGCATGGCGGAGGCGGCTTCGGACAGGGATCCCTTGTTGGGGACGGCTACTCGCAGCATGGAAAATGTCTTTCTGGATTGGAAGGTCTGGGTGTTCAGGCAGTGCAGGCCACAGCGGGCTCGGCGGCGGGAAGCGCGCCGGGCCGGTGGCTACAGATGCTTGTAGACGTCTTCCAGGGTCAGGCCTTTGGCGAGCATCAGGACCTGCAGGTGGTATAGCAGCTGGGAGATTTCCTCGGCCGCGGCTTCGTCGGATTCATATTCGGCAGCCATCCATACTTCGGCTGCTTCCTCAACGACTTTCTTGCCGATGCCGTGAACACCGGACTCCAACTCAGCGACGGTGCGGGAGCCTTCCGGGCGGGTGGCTGCCTTGTCGCTGAGCTCAGCGAACAGCGTCTCGAAATTCTTCACGCCCTCCAGCCTACTTGCTGCGGGCGGGAGGGCGCTTCCCGGGCCGTAGCATGACGGGCGCGATGTGAGGGAACACACACGCGCCCGCCATCATGCGGCCAGTTAGCTCTTGTACTGCTTGAGGACGACGGCGGTGGCCAGCGCCGCGGTGACGGCCTCATGGCCCTTGTCTTCCTTGGAGCCCGGCAGGCCGGCGCGGTCCAGGCCCTGCTGTTCGGTGTCACAGGTGAGGACGCCGAAGCCTACCGGCACGCCGGTGTTCACGCTGACGTCGGTGAGTCCCGACGTCGCGGCCTGGCAGACGTAGTCGAAGTGCGGGGTGCCGCCGCGGATGACGACGCCGAGCGCCACCACGGCGTCGAAGTGCGGCGCCAGCCGGGCGGCGGCAACGGGAAGTTCGAAGCTGCCCGGGACGCGCAGGACGGTGGGCTCGCTGATGCCGGCGTCCTTGGCGGCGCGCAGGGCCCCGTCGAGGAGTCCGTCCATGATCTGGGTGTGCCAGCTGGCTGCCACGATGGCCAGCCGCAGCTGGGAGGTTTCGGCCGGGCTGAGGGTGGTGAGGTCGATGTCGGGGGCGCCGTGTCCGCTCATAGGTACGTTGTTTCCGTTCAGTCTTGTTCGTGGATGAGGGTGTCGGGGGTGGTGACGGGCACGGGTGCCACGTGGGTGTCCAGGAGGAGGCGGTGCTCCATCCGGTCTTTCTTGGTCTGCAGGTAGCGGATGTTCTGGTCACGGGAAGGAACTTCGGTGGGAACCATTTCCACCACCTTCACGCCTGCCCGGGCGAGCCGGTTCTGCTTGTCCGGGTTGTTGCTGAGCAGGCGGACCTCGTGCAGGCCCATTTCGGCGAGGACCTGGGCGGCGGCGTTGTAGGACCGGGCGTCCACGGGCAGTCCCAGCTGCTCGTTGGCTTCGACCGTGTCGAACCCGGCCTCCTGCAGTGCGTAGGCTTTGATCTTGTTCGCCAGGCCGATGCCGCGGCCCTCCTGGCCGCGGAGGTACAGCAGGGTTCCGCCCTGTTCCTGGATCAGCTCCAGGGCGTACGCGAGCTGCTCGCCGCAGTCGCAGCGGTAGGAGCCGAACACGTCGCCGGTGAGGCATTCGGAGTGCAGCCTGACCAGCGGGGCCTTGCCGTCACGGGGCGGGTTGGGGGAACTGACGGCCAGGTGTTCAACACCGGTGACCATGTCTGTCCAGGCCTGCGCCACGAAGTCGCCGAAGGCGGTGGGCAGCTGCACGATAGGGCCGCCGCTCACCGGATGGGGCACCACCCCGCTGCCGGTCCGCCCGCTGTGATGGCTGTCCTGGTGGTGGCCGTCCTGGTGGTTGCCATTGCTGGCTGCAGATGCCGTCATCGTTCCTCCTTCTCCCCGGCCGGTGCAGGCCGTACGCCGTGCCCCGGAGCATCCCCCGCCCCGGTTGCAAGGTAACCCACCAGATCTTCGATGGAGATCAGTGGGCAGCCATGCTCCGCCGCGAACGTCCGAAGACCGTCCAGGCGCATCATCTCACCGTCGTCATACACCACTTCCGCGATGACGCCCACGGGCTCCAGGCCTGCAAGGCGGCACAGGTCCACTGCGGCCTCTGTGTGGCCGGGGCGTTCCCGCACACCTCCGTCAACTGCCCGGAGCGGAAAAATATGCCCCGGCCGGGTCACTGAGGACGGTCCGGCCTGCGGGTCGGCCAGGACCCGGGCGGTGAGGGCGCGGTCGGTGGCCGAAATTCCCGTGCTGACGCCAACGGCGGCGTCGCACGAGACAGTGTAGGCGGTGCCTTTGGCATCCTCGTTGACCGTCACCATCGGAGGCAGTGCCAGGGCGTCGGCCCGTTCTCCGGAGAGCGGCACGCAAATAACGCCGGAGCTGTAGCGGATGGTCCAGCCCATCAGGGCCGGCGTGGCGTGCTGGGCCGCGAAGATGATGTCGCCTTCGTTTTCCCTGTCCTCGTTGTCCACCACGAGGACAGGTTTTCCGGCCGCGATGGCACGGACGGCGGTCTCGATGGAATTCAGGACATGCTCCTGTCCTGCTGCGGCTCCGCGGGCGGTTTCCGGTGCCACAGCCTCGGGCTGCCCTGTTTCCGGCTTCAGCCGGACAGCGGCGTTCACAGTGCACCACCGGCGGGTGCCGAGGAATCGCGGAATGCCAGCAGACGCTCGGTGTATTTGGCCAGCACGTCCACTTCCAGGTTAACGCGGCTGCCGGTCCGCTTGGCACCCAGACCGGTCTCGGCGAGGGTGGTGGGGATGAGGCCCACTTCGAACCACGGCTCCGCTTCCCCGGCATCACTCACGGCCGTGACGGTGAGGGATACGCCGTCGATGGCAATGGAGCCCTTCTCCGCGATGTAGCGGGCGAGGTTCGCCGGCACGCCGAACCGCAGCCGTTCCCAGTTGCCAAGCGGTTCCCGCTCCAAAAGCACACCCACGCCGTCCACATGTCCCTGGACAACGTGGCCGTCCAGCCGTCCGCCGGCCGGGACGCAGCGTTCGAGGTTAACGGAGTCGCCGGGAGCCAGCTCGCCGGTGGTGCTGCGGACCAGGGTCTCCCCCATGACGTCCACGCTGAACTCCTTGTCGTCGATTTCGGTGGCCGTGAGGCAGACGCCATTGACTGCGATCGAGCCGCCCAGGGCAAGGCCCTCGGTGGTGCCGGGTGCGTGGAGCCGGATGGTGGCGCTGGTATCGCCATCCCGGTCAACGGACAGCACGTGCCCTTGTTCGGCAATAATTCCGGTAAACATCAGTGGCCTCCCTGGGCTTGCTCCGCGCTGTGGCGGGACGGTTGTGGATCGAGGGCAACAGACCGTTGCGGTCGTAGGTGAAGTCGAAGGTCCCGGCCCAGCGTGCGCACGGCGCCGCCGTCGGACGGGTCCCATTCCCACTGCTGGGCATCGGGAAGGCTGGTGATGCCCAGGCCGTTGAGGGCGGGCGTTCCCGAGCCCAGCAGCGTGGGCGCCAGGTAGACGACGAGTTCGTCGACGAGTCCTGCGGTGAGGAAGGCGCTGAGGATGCGGGAGCCGCCTTCCACCATGACGTGCCGGGCGCCGGAGGTGTAGAGCAGGGACAGCGCATCGCCGGCGTCCCGGGTGGGCAGATGGACGGCGAGACCGTCCTCCCCGCGGATGGCGGCGTCGGCCGGAATCTCCCGGAGCCCCATCACGGCGCGGACGGGCTGCTTCGCGGCCGCCACCCCCTGGCGGTCCCGGGCAGTCAGCCGCGGGTTGTCCACGAGCACCGTCTGGGTGCCCACCAGGATGGCATCAATCCGCCCGCGGATGGCGTGGTTGTCAGCCAGGGATTCGGGGCTGGAGATCCACTGGCTGGTGCCGTCCTCGGCGGCGATGCGGCTGTCGAGAGTCTGCGCGATATGAAGCGTCACGAAGGGGCGTTTTGCGGCCACTGCCTCGAACCATTGCCGGTTCAGGTCCAGTGCTTCCTCGGCCCCGAGGCCGCTGCGGACGCGCACGCCCGCGTTGCGCAGCGTGGCTGCCCCGCCGGCAGCGGGGTCGTGCGGATCATCCACGGCGTACACCACGTCGGTGATGCCGGCGGCGATGATGGCCTCAGTGCAGGGGCCGGTGCGGCCCACGTGGTCGCAGGGCTCCAGGGTGACCACCATGGTACAGCCGGCCAGGTCCAGCCCGGCCTCCTTCGCCTGCGCGATCGCGTCGGCTTCGGCGTGGGCCGTTCCGGCGCCGCGGTGGTATCCGGTGACCAGTGGGATCCCGTCAGGACCAACGACGACGGCGCCCACCAGCGGGTTGGCCCCGCGTGGTCCCTGCAGGGCTGCTTCGAGCGCAGCCTCCATGGCCGAGGTCTCGGCGGGGCTGAAAGCAGTGACGGTCCCACTGGCCGGCCGGAGGTCCGGGTGTCCTGCCATGCGGCCGGCCTCTGCCTGGCTGGAGGCAATGGTCCGGCTGGAGGCAATGGTCCGGCTGGACGGCGGGTTGCTGACGGTCATGCGGAAACCGCTAAACCGGTGGTGGTGGCGGCTGCGGAGGCAGCAGCAGTTTCGGCATCATCAAAGAGCCATCGCATGGGGTTCATTCCTGCGTCGTTCCTTCCCTCTCGAACCGCGATGGCTCCGGGGGTATACGACAGCAGAACGCTGCGGGGCCGGACGGCCCTGCAGATACAGCTGTACGTGCTTCTCTCATCCAGACTTTAACTGTCGGTACCGGAATTTCGCCGGTTCAACCGTCCGCCGGGCCTTCTCCTGGGAGAAGCACCGGCTCGCGGGTCGCGGACTGTCACCGCCGGTTCGGACTTACACCGACCCCGGAGCACGTATGTGTTTTGTTATTGTGCCACAACAGGAGGGGTGCCCTGTTATTCCGTCGCCGCGCGTAACGTCCGCGCGCCTTCTTCCCGCAACCTGTCGATGGCGGCGGCGGGATCGTCGGCACCGTAGACGGCGGAGCCGGCCACGAAGACGTTGGCCCCGGCTTCGGCGGCGCGCGTAATGGTTTCCTCGGTGATCCCGCCATCCACCTGGATGGCCACGCCCACTCCCGAGCCGTCGACGGCTGCCCTGGCCCGGCGGATCTTGGAGAGGGTGATGTCCAGGAAAGCCTGGCCGCCGAAGCCGGGCTCCACGGTCATGATCAGCAGCATGTCCAGTTCGGGCAGCATGTCCAGGTAGGGCTCAACCGGAGTGGCGGGCCGCAGGGCCATCCCCGCCTTGGAGCCCCTGCTGCGGAGTTCGCGGGCAAGCTTCACCGGGGCGATGGACGCCTCGGCGTGGAAAGTGACCGAGGCCAGGCCGGCGTCGGCGAAACCGGGAGCCCAGCGGTCAGCATCGGCGATCATCAGGTGGGCGTCCAGCGGCACCGGGCTCACGGCCTGGATGCGCTGAACCACGGGAAGCCCGATGGTCAGGTTGGGCACGAAGTGGTTGTCCATCACGTCCACGTGCACGGCGTCCGCATTGCTGATGCGCTGCAGTTCAGCCTCAAGGTTGACGAAGTCGGCGGAGAGGATGCTCGGGTTGATGCAGCATTGCGTCACGGGGATGCCTTTCACTGGTTCTGGTGGAGGGGTCGGTCCGGGCAGGGCTGGCCTGCGCGGCAGCCACGCTTCGACTGCGCCGGTCAGGCCTTCTTGCGGATGAGGGCCAGGAACATGGCGTCGGTGCTGTGGATGTGCGGCCAGAGCTGCGCCGTGGATTCGTGGCCTGCACCCAGGTTTCCGGTCAGGCTGACGGCGTCGAGGGCAGCCCCGGCGTCGAGGAGCTCAAGGTCGTCCCGCTTGCGGAGGGCATCGGCCACCACGGCCTTGGTCTCGGCCGGATGCGGCGAGCACGTCACGTAGGCCACCACTCCCCCTGGCCGGACGGCGGCCAGTGCCGAGGCAAGCAGTTCACGCTGCAGGGGTGCGAGATCGGTCAGGTCCTTCGGGGACCGGCGCCAGCGGGACTCGGGCCGGCGCCGGAGCGCGCCGAGGCCGCTGCAGGGAACGTCCACCAGGACCCGGTGGTAGGACTCCGGCTGTTCGGCACCGACCTCGCGGCCGTCGCCGGTGCGGACTTGCCACGTGTCCCCCGGTACCGCGGACAGTGCCTGGCTGACGAGCTTGGCACGGTGCGGGGCCGGCTCGTTGGCCAGCAGCGTGGCGCCGCGCGCCCGGGCAAGCGCGCCCAGCAGGGCGGCCTTCCCGCCGGGGCCTGCGCAGAGGTCCAGCCACGCCTCGCCGGTACCGGCGCCGCCCGGGCCGAGGTCCGCTGCCGCCATGGCCCGGGCCACGAGCTGCGAGCCCACGTCCTGGACGCGGGTGGTGCCGTTGCGGACCGAGGAGAGCCGGCCCAGGTCCCCGCCGCTGGACAGGGCGGACCCCTCCACGAGTTCGCCGGGGGTGGCGCCGCTCTCCAGTGCCTCGTCCAGGCTTCCCAGCCCGGGCAGGGCCACGAGGTTGACCACCGGGGCGGCGTTGTCCGCTTCCAGGAGCTCGTTGATTTCAGCCGCCGGACGGCCGTGCGCCACAAGGGACTGGCGCATGGCGCGGACGATCCATTCAGGGTGGGCGTGCCGCAGCGCGGCGATCCGGGTCTGGTCGGTTTCGCCCTCCACCAGGAGGTCCAGCCATTCGTCCAGGCTCCGGGCCGCGACTTTGCGGAGGACGGCATTGATCAAGGCCGATGGTCCTGCCCCGATCACGGCCCTGGCCAGCCCCACGGTCTGGTCCAAGGCTGCATGCGCCGGGACCCGCATGGCGAGCAGCTGGTGCGTGCCGATGCGCAGGGCGTCGAGGACGGCGGGGTCCAGCTGGTCCAGCGGCCGGTCCACGCACCGCGCCAGGATGGCGTCGTAAGTTCCCTGGCCCCGGAGGGCGCCGTAACTGAGCTCCGTGGCGAAGCCGGCGTCACGCTTGTCCAGCCCGTGGTGCCGGATCCGTGCCGGCAGCACCAAGTTTGCGTAGGCATCCTCGGCCGCGACAGCGCGCAGGACCTCGAAGGCCACCAGACGCGCCGGATCCGCCCGCCGGGTGCGCTGAGACGGAGCGCTTTCAGTGAAGTTCCGCTGCGGTCCGCGGTTGCGCTCACGGCCCTGGGCGTTCCGCCGGCTGTTGTCCCGGGGGCCACCTTGGCCGCGGCCGCCCCTCGGACCGCCCTGGCCAGAGTTGCCGCCCTGCCCGCCGGCGTTGCCGCGGCCGCCCGCTTTTCCGGGTCCTCCCTGATTCCCGCCGGAACCGCTCATTCGAATACCACGCCTTCCAGTGAAGCCAGGCCGCGTGCCCAATCAGCAGCGGACATCATCTTTTTCCCGGCGGGCTGGATCCGGGTCAGTTCAACGGCATGCGACCCCGTGCCCACCAGGACACTCTTGCCGTGCAGGGACAGGGCGCCGGGCGCCAGCCCGTCCACGTCGGACCGAAGCCGGACGGGTTCCAGTTTCACGCGCTGCCCGTCCAGGAGTGTCCAAGCGCCGGGTTCCGGGGTGACACCGCGGGCCTGCCGGGAGATGGCGAGGGCAGGGTGGCTCCAGTTGAGGTGCCCGTCCTCGAGCGTGAGTTTCGGTGCCAGGGAAACGTCGCCGGACTGCGGGACCGGTGACGCCTTCCCTGCCTGGATGGCCGAAAGGGTCTGCGCCAGGAGGACCGCACCGCTGTGGGAGAGCCGCTCCAGCAGCTCTCCGGCGGTGTCCTCCGGCCCCACCCTCTCGGTGAGGGTGCCGAAGACAGGCCCGGTATCCAGGCCTTCCTCAAGCTGGAACGTCACAGCCCCGGTGATATCGTCCCCGGCCATCACCGCGCGCTGCACGGGCGCTGCGCCGCGCCAGGCGGGTAACAGGGAAAAATGCAGGTTGACCCAGCCGTGCCGGGGTATGCCGAGGGCAGCGGGCGGAACAAGGCCGCCATACGCGACGATGGCTGCGACGTCCGGTTCGGCTTCCGCGATCCTGGCCGTTGCTTCGGCGTCGACGCGGGACGCCCGGATCACGTCGATGCCCAGTTCCGCGGCCCGGGCGGCAACCGGCGACGGCGTGAGCACGCGTTTACGCCCGATCGGGGCATCCGGGCGGGTCAGCACGGCGACGACGTCGAAGCCGGCCTCCACCAGGGCGTTCAGGGACGGGACGGCGACGGCGGGGGTGCCCGCGAAAAGGACCCTCACCCGGCGCTGCCGGCGGCGCCGGTTCCGAAGCTGGAGCCGCCGAAACTGGACCCGACGGTCTTGGCGCGCTTGGCCGTGGTCCGTTCCGTGACGGCGTCGTAATTGGCGTTGCGGATGGAGCGCAGGGCCGCCTTCCGGTCCTCCCCCTCAAGCCGGTCGGTGTAGAGGATGCCGTCCAGGTGGTCGTTTTCGTGCTGGAAGCAGCGTGCCAGCATCCCTTCGGCGTCGACGGACACCGGGTTGCCGTGAATGTCCACGCCGGTCACGCGGGTTGCGCGGAACCGCCGCACGGGGAAGCCGAGGCCCGGGATGGAGAGGCAGCCTTCCACCTCGTCCTCCTGGTAGTCAGTGCTGTTTTCCAGCACCGGGTTGACAATATGTCCTTCCACGCCGCCGATGCGGTACGTGAAGACACGCTGGCTGACGCCCACCTGCGGTGCGGCGAGGCCTGCGCCCTCCACGTCCTCCATGGTCTCGGTCATGTCGGCGACAAGTTTGGCAAGCTCGGGTCCGAATTCCGTCACGGGCTCGGCGACTGTGCGCAGCACGGGATCGCCGATGATGCGGATATTCAGGATAGCCATGCGCTGTTTTTCCTCACGGTTGCGGCAAAGGGGACCAATACAGTTTAGGTGCAGTAACCGGCGTCAGGCCGTCCGGGCAGGGACCAGGGGCGGCGGGGCGATGGGAAGCAGCGCCGTTCCGGCGCTGATTGTGTCCGCGGACAACTCCCACACCCGGCGGAGTGCGCAGAACTTCCACCAGTGGTGCTTGAGGACCTCGGGGTTGGCACGCACGGGACGGACTTCGGTTTCGCCGATGGCCACTGCCAGCAGCACGGGGTTGTCACCGTACTTCCAGGGCTCCCAGGTTCCCGCGACCGGGTCCACCAGGCTTTCCTCCGCCTTCATGCCCGCCACCAGCTGCATGACCACCTTGTCATCCAGCGGTTTGACCGTGCCGTCACGGGTTGTGCCCTTGGTCTTGTAGTCGATCAGGCAGACGCGGCCGTTGATGCGGGCAACAAGGTCAAGCGTTCCGGCGTACCCCACGGAGTTGTTCCATACAGTGATTTCCGGCGCGATTGGTTCAACCCGGAAGAGCTCCCACCATTCGTCGAACCGGACAGCGAACGCTTCTTCACCGTTGGCCGCCAGGGCTTCCCGGGCTTCCTTCATGGCATGGGGGCGGCCGAGTGCCCGGAGCGCCACCTGTTCACAGTAGTAATGCACTCGGTCTCCGCGCCGGGCTGCCTCATCCCGGTAGGTTTCGGCCGCCTTGGCCGCCCGGTTGATTGCCTGCTTGATCTTGGCTGGGCTTCCCAGGCAGTCCGCCAGCAGGGGATCTTTCGCCAGGCTGCTGGCCCCCATGTACCCGAACCACCCGTCCATGCCATGCGGCTGCTGGCTGATGACGGTGGTAATGGACGGCACGGAAAACTGCTCCGACGTGGACCGGGCGTACATCCGGCCGTATTCCGTGGCGTGGGCAAGAAGCGGATCAGTCATGGAAAAGACTCTTTCACAGGGGGCCGACAAAGTCTCCGGGCGATGCTCCGGGCACAAAAAAGGTCCGCTTCCCCTGCTCATTGAGCGGAAACGGACCAATCTCTGGTGGGCGATACTGGGTTCGAACCAGTGACCTCTTCGGTGTGAACGAAGCGCGCTACCACTGCGCCAATCGCCCTGATGCATTTGAATGCTAGCCCACGTTTCCGCCATTTCAAAAATCGGCGGCACCCAGGCATCGACATTCCCTGAATGTCACTCAAGAAGACACAGGCAGGTCCCCCTTTAGGAGAACTCCGGCCCGCCGCCGTCGGGAATTACACAGCTGTAACTTGGCCACTTCCGCGCCATTGCAGGGAAGCAGGCACATCGGCGCCGGCTGCGGCGCCCCCGATTTGGAGAATCCCGGAACCTCCTATATTGTTTTTACTCGTTGGAACGCGAGGAAATGCCGGGAACGGCAGCGAATCACCCTCCAAAATGCGGACGTAGCTCAGCTGGTAGAGCACCACCTTGCCAAGGTGGATGTCGCGAGTTCGAATCTCGTCGTCCGCTCGCAGGACACTGTCACAGCAACGGTTCCCCGGAATCAGCGCTTACACGGTGGGTTGGCCGAGAGGCGAGGCAGCGGCCTGCAAAGCCGTATACACGGGTTCGAATCCCGTACCCACCTCGGTGAAAACCATGGTTTCCGGATGCCATCCGGTGCAATGGGCGATTGGCGCAGCGGTAGCGCGCTTCCCTGACACGGAAGAGGTCACTGGTTCGATCCCAGTATCGCCCACTCGGCAAGGTCACTTGCCACAACGCAGTCCGGTTTCGGCCGGAACGCACATGCGGACGTAGCTCAGCTGGTAGAGCACCACCTTGCCAAGGTGGATGTCGCGAGTTCGAATCTCGTCGTCCGCTCTCTTACCTTTTACACAACCCATACGCCGGTCTTCCGGTTCCGGGCGATTGGCGCAGCGGTAGCGCGCTTCCCTGACACGGAAGAGGTCACTGGTTCGATCCCAGTATCGCCCACACTTTGCAGCAGCTCTTCGGAGCTGCTTTTTTGTTGTCCGGAACTCTTGCACCCCCGTGATTGCGCTGCCGGCGAACGGCCAAAGCTCCCGATGTCCTTGGCAGGCCTTTCCGGCGGGTCTAGGATCGAATGCGCGAGGAGCGACCTGGCTCCGCGATTGAAGGGAGGTGCTCGTGGGACTAATTGGCGATCTAAAGGGCAAAGCTCAGGGTCTCATCCGTGGCAACGAGCAGGCCATCAAGAACGGCATCAGCAAGGCCGGTGATTTCGTCGACACCAAGACCGGAGGCAAGTACTCGGGCCACGTCGACAAGGTCCAGAATGGCGCTTCCAAGCTCATTGACAAGAACGGAACCCCAGGCCAGGCACCTGCCGCCGGGCAGGTTCCCCCGGTCCCTCCCGTCAACCCGGTTCCGCCGGCTGACAGGACACCGTAAAGGATTTGGCCAGGGCTTTGCCCTAGTACGTCAACGGGGCGCGGGTCCCGCCGGGAGGCGGCACCCGCGCCTTTGGCGTTTAACCCGCTCCGCCCGGATCCCGCATCGGGCTTAGGCTGTCCGATTCCTGCCATGCCGTCCGGCACCGGTAACCTGCGGGTATGGCGAAGTCCCCTGCATCCCTCAAACTGCAATCGGCCGGCGCTCCATCGAGGCTGGATTCGCGGCCTATCGTTGCGGGTATGGTCACCGCCCTGGTGGGCTTCACCTCATCCTTCGCCGTTGTCCTCGCCGGCCTGAAGGCCGTGGGCGCCGACCCCGCCCAGGCAGCGTCCGGCCTGCTGGCATTGACGCTGGCGGTGGGCCTCGGCGTTGTGCTGCTGGCCTGGCGCTCCAAGGTGCCGGTTACCCTGGCGTGGTCCACGCCCGGGGCGGCGCTGCTTGCCACATCCGGAGCGGCCGACGGCGGGTGGCCGGCCGCCGTCGGCGCGTTCCTTGCCACGGGGGTACTGGTAGCCCTGACCGGCCTGGTGCCGGCACTGGGCCGGCTGATGGCACGGATCCCGACGTCGCTGGCGCAGGCCATGCTCGCCGGCGTGCTCCTGCAGCTTTGCCTTGCACCGTTCAAGGCCCTGGGCACCGTCCCCCTGCTGGTGGGTCCGGTCATCATCTGCTGGCTGCTGCTGATGAGGTTCGCGCCGCGCTGGGCAGTGCCGGGTGCCCTGCTGGTTGCCCTCGGAGTGATCGCCGTTGCGCTGGCGGCCAGCGGGACAGGCATCCCGCAAACAACTTTGCTGCCCACGCTGGTCTGGACCACCCCGTCGTTCAGCCTGCAGGCCATGGTGGGCGTAGCCCTGCCGCTGTTCGTGGTGACCATGGCTTCACAGAATGTGCCCGGGGTGGCAGTCCTGCGCTCCTTCGGATACGACACACCGTGGCGGCCGGCCATGCTGGTGACCGGCGCGGGCACTGCCCTCGGCGCGTCCTTCGGTGGCCATGCCATCAACCTCGCCGCGCTGAGCGCCGCGCTTGCCGCGGGTGAAGAGGCCGGCCACGACCGGAGCAGGCGGTGGGTTGCCGGTGTCACCTCCGGCCTTGCCTACCTGGTCCTGGCTGCCTTCTCGGCGGCCCTCGTAACCCTGGTCAACGCCGCGCCCGGGGGCATGCTGGAAGCCGTGGCCGGACTGGCGCTGCTGGGGACCCTGGCCGCCGCAGTCTCCGCGGCACTGGCCGATCCCGAGGACAGGATTGCCCCGTCCGTCACCTTCCTGGCTGCGGCGTCCGGGCTGGCTTTCCTGGGCATCGGCTCGGCATTCTGGGCACTGGCTGCGGGCCTGCTGGTCCGGGCCGTACTGAAGCCCCGCCTCCCCCGGGCTGCAGCCTAGCCGCTAGGAGGGTTCGTGGTTCTGGCCCTCGCGGGCCAGCGCGGTGAGGCGCGATACGGCACGGAAGTACTTCTTCATGTAGCCGCCTGTCATCATTTCCTCGGTGAAGAGCTTGTCGAACGGGACGCCGCTGGCAAGGATGGGGACGTCCTTGTCGTAGAGGCGGTCGGCGAGGACCACGAACCGCAGGGCCACGGCCTGCTCGGTGATGGTTTCCACGTTGCGCCACACCACGCCGTCGATGCCGTCGATCAGCTGCCGGTAACGGCTGGGGTGCACGCCCGCGAGGTGGTGGATCAGCGTGGAGAATTCGTCCTGGGCCACCGTCTTGCCGTCGAACTCCGCCTTCATGTGCGAGGAGAGTTCGCTGTTCTTCAGGGGCGCCGGCGCGGCTGGCAGCCCGCGGTGCCGGAAGTCCTCGCCGTCGATCCGGATGACGTCGAACTGGTCCGCCAACACCTGGATCTCACGCTGGAAGTCCACTGCTGCGAACCGCCCGTCACCCAGGGAACCAGGCAGCGTATTGGACGTTGCGGCGAGTTTGACGCCGGCGTCGGCCAGTTCCCGCATCAGCCGGGACATCAGGACGGTGTCGCCCGGATCGTCCAGTTCGAACTCGTCAATGCAGACCAGCCTGTAGCTGCTGAGTGCATCCACGGTTTTCCGGAAGGACAAGGCGCCCACCAGGTTGGTGTATTCAACGAACGTGCCGAAGGCCTTGGGGCCGGGGGACGCGTGCCACAGCGAGGCCAGCAGGTGGGTCTTGCCCACGCCGAAGCCGCCGTCCAGGTAGATTCCGGCGCGGGAGTCGTCCTTCTTGCCGAACAGCTTCTTGAACAGGCCGCCGCCGCCGTTGGCCGGGCCCACGCCGTCGGCGAAACCCTGGAGTGCCCGGACTGCCGCGGCCTGGCTCGGCTGCTTGGGGTCCGGACGGTAGCTGGCGAATGACACCTGGCCGAACCGGGGCGAGGGATAGAAGCCCTGGAGGAGTTCACCCACCGAAACTGCCGGGGTGCGGGCGGCAAGCTGTTCGATCTGTACCAAGGTGGTCCGTTCTGCTGGTAGGAGGTCCCCAGAAAGGATACCGGCAATGCGGTGCCCCGCCCGGTTCCCCGGCCTGCTGCCGGCGCCGCAGTGATGAAGCGAACATTTCGTCCTGTTAACGGAATACGGACAACGTGCTGGGCGCTGGCTAGTGTGGGAACAGGTCCCGACGCCGGTGCCACTCCAGGTCCAGCGGTCCTCCCGTGTCTCTAATGAAAGGCCATCACCAATGCCCTACCCCGTTGAGCAGAACGAGAAGTTCGCCGCCTACGCCCACCCCGAGCGCCTGGTCTCCACTGAATGGCTTGCTGCAGCCCTTGCAGAGGGTGCCGTGGCCAACGGCGACCTTGTGGTCGTGGAGTCCGACGAGGACGTGCTCCTGTACGAAACAGGCCACATCCCCGGTGCCGTGAAGATCGACTGGCACACGGACCTGAACGACGAGGTGACGCGCGACTACGTGGACGGAGCCGCCTTCGCCAAGCTCGCGGCGTCGAAGGGCATTTCCCGGGACACAACAGTGGTCATCTACGGCGACAAGTCCAACTGGTGGGCCGCCTATGCCCTGTGGGTTTTCACCCTTTTCGGCCACCAGGACGTCCGGCTGCTCGACGGCGGCCGGGACAAGTGGATTGCCGAAGGCCGGGAACTGACCAAGGACAAGCCCGCACCCGCCGCCGGCAACTACCCCGTGGTGGAGCGCGATGACGCCCCCATCCGCGCGTTCAAGGAAGACGTCCTGGCGCACCTGGGCACCGGGCCGCTGATCGACGTCCGCTCCCCCGAGGAGTACACGGGCCAGCGCACGC
The DNA here is from genome assembly GCF_059089885.1 of Arthrobacter sp. Y3221159. NCBI lineage: Bacteria > Bacillati > Actinomycetota > Actinomycetes > Micrococcales > Micrococcaceae > Arthrobacter > Arthrobacter sp. Y3221159. The sequence continues at coordinate 72,872 of NZ_JBNHFC010000004.1, read as the reverse complement.
ACATGCCCGCCTACCCGGAGGAAGGCGCCCTGCGCGGCGGCCACATCCCCACTGCCGCCTCCGTCCCCTGGGCACGGGCCGCCGCAGCTGACGGCACCTACCGCAGCCGCGAGGAACTCGAGGCCATCTACCTGGGCGAGGCCGGCCTCACCGCGGGCGACGACGTCGTGGCCTACTGCCGCATCGGCGAGCGCTCCAGCCACACCTGGTTCGCCCTCAAGTACCTCCTGGGCTTCGAGTCCGTCCGCAACTATGACGGCTCATGGACCGAGTGGGGCAATGCTGTCCGCGTCCCGATCGTCAAGGGCGCCGAGCGCGGTTCCGTTTCCGTCCCGGCAGGAGTCTGACGCGGGCACCGTCCCGCGTAAACTTGGACTGATGACTACTCAAGCCTTGCCCTCCGCCCTGGCGGCCATCGTCGACGACTTTCAGGCCCTCAGCGAACCCGAGAGGCTGCAGCTGCTGCTGGAGTTCTCCGAGGGACTGCCGCCGCTTCCGGAGCGGCTGAACGACCATCCCGAGCTCCTCGAGCAGGTGGTGGAGTGCCAGTCGCCGCTGTTCCTCACCATTGAGACGGAGAAGAACGACGGCGGGCAGGCGCCTGCCGTGCGCCTGTACTTCAAGGCCCCGGCCGAGGCTCCCACCACGCGCGGTTTCGCCGGCGTCCTGCATGAGGGGCTTGACGGGCTGTCTCCCCAAGAGATCCTCTCGGTGCCCGACGACATGCCCGAACTTCTCGGCCTTACCAGGGCCATCACGCCGCTGCGGATGCGCGGCATGACGGCAATGCTGGGAAGGATCAAGCGCAAGGTGGCCGCTGCCGGCGGCGTCCGCGCCTGATCCGCGTACCGGTGGCACGCAAGAGCGCTTTCCAGGGAACCCCGGCCACAGCGGCACTGACCGCGGCCGGGGTTCCCTTTGTGCTGCACCCCTATACCCACGATCCCTCGGTGGCCAGCTACGGGACCGAAGCCGCGGAAGTCCTGGGCATCGATCCGGCCCGGGTGTTCAAGACGCTGATGGTCGAGGTGGAGGGAAAGCTGGCGGTGGGGATCGTGCCTGTCAGCGGAAGCCTTGACCTGAAGGCCTTTGCCGCCGCCATGGGGGCGAAGAAGGCGGCAATGGCTGATCCCGCTGCCGCCCAGCGGAGGACCGGTTATGTCCTTGGCGGCATCTCCCCGCTTGGCCAGCGGCTGCCCTCCCCCACTGTGCTGGACTCAAGCGCCCTCACGCTGGAAAGCCTGCTCGTTTCCGGGGGTAAGCGGGGCCTGGATATCGAACTCGCCCCGGCGGACCTTGTCCGCCTAACCAACGCCGCCACGGCACCCATCAGCTCCCTGGCCTAGGACCGCCTGCGGCTCAACAGTTGCCGGAGGGGGCTACCTGGCGCCCGGATTGAGCCGTGGCGCAAGCTGCTGCCGCAGCCACGCTTTCACGAGCCGCTCCCAGCGTTCCGGGTCCACGTTCCATTCCTTCGTGTGGCGGGCCTGGTGGAAGGGCTCGAAGGTGACCATCTCCGGATTCCGTTCCGCCAGCAGCGTGGACGGCTTGTACGGCACATATTCGTCGTCAACGCTGTGGATGATCAGCGTGGGTGTCCGCAGTTCCACGGCACGGGACACCCAATCCATCTCTTTCAGGTCCACGGGCGCGGCGAGCCCGGTCAGCCGGCGTCCCAGCGGATGCCCGAGCATCAGCTGCCCGTACCGGCCCACCAGGGACGGAATCCGGTTGATTTGCGCATGGTGCGCCAGGACGTTCACCCAGTCGATCACCGGGGCATCGAGCACCATGGCACGGATCAGGTGCCGGTACCGGGACAGGTCGGCGGTCTGCAGGCAGATGGCACCTCCCATCGACCAGCCAAACAGCACGATTTCCTCGGCGCCGTTGGCCAGCGCGTACTCAATGGCGGATTCAATGTCCCGCCATTCCGTGGAGCCCAGGCCATACCGCCCGTCACCGGCCGAGGGCGCGAGCCCGTCGTTGCGATAGGAGACCAGCAGGCTGGTCAGGCCGAGTTCCAGCGCCGGGCCCACCGCACGCAGCGCCTCCTGCCGGCTGGCGCCCCGGCCGTGCACCATTACCGCCCACGTCCGGGCAGTGCCACCGGCACGCACCAGCCACGCCGGCGCCTCGCCGCGGTCCACCGGAATCACCACGTCCTCCGCTGGAAGCCCGACGGCGGCAGGGTCCGGGTAGACAGCCCCGCTCCACCAGCCCCAGCGTGCAGTGGAAAGGTCGCCGGCGTACACGGCTTCCACGTCGCGCAGCACTGTCCGCTCCGACGGAGAATAAGACACGATCCGGCCGATCCGCGCGTGCCCCTGGCCGCCGTCGAAGAAGAACCCATACACACCGTCCACGGTTGTGTCGTCGGTGGCGGCAAGGATCACCTGCTGTTTCTGGCCGTCCCGGATCACGGCCAGCACCTCCTGGTCCGCGGTCCGCTGCCGGGAGGGGGTGATGACCCGCCGGGCGAAGTAGACCGCCAGGGCCGACGAGCCGGTGGCAAGGAGTCCGGCCAGGGCTCCGCCGCCTATCGCGCCGCCGATGGCCCATTTGGCCCGCGATGACATGCCGCCGGATTCGCTGGCGGGTGATACGGGAACCGGGCCGGTGCGCTGGAAAAGAGCCATGGCACTATTCTTACCGCCCGCGGACGGTAGCCCGCATTCATGGACCGCGGACGCACCCGGGAGCCGGTCGGTGACCGGGTGCGGCTCCCCGGGCGCAGGGCTAGGCTAAGGCCATGAGCGAACCCATCGTCATCCTGACCGAAGAACCCCTGGGCGCGGACGACCGCGTGAACATCGAACGGCTTGTGGACGGAGCAGAGACACGCCTCCTTGTCCTGGTGCCCGCCAACACCGAGCGGCACCTGCTGGTGGATTTCCTCGAGAACCTTTCCCTGCTGGACATTGCCAAGGCTTTCCGGGAACTGACAGCGGGCGCACCTGATCCGGGGACCGAGCGGGCCCGCGCGGCGGAAACACTGTCGGCCTCGGTCGCTGCCCTCGAAGGACTGGGCAGCGGCGTTTCAGGTGAGGTGGTGGAGGGCGGAGCGGTTGACGGCCTGGTGGCCAAAGTCCGCGAGACCGGCGCGTCCCAGGCAGTGGTGATCACCCGGCCCCATGCCGTGGCCGACACCTTCCATACGGACTGGGCTAACAAGGCGCAGGACCGGCTGGGCGTGCCCGTGCTGCACCTGTATGCGGGCTCGGGATTTATCGGCGACTCCTGAGCGTTGACAACCGTATGAACATCTTCGGAAACAGCATCTTCGGTAACCGGGCCACCCATGCCGTCGCGGATCCTGCCGCGGGGCAGGACACCGCCCAGGAGGAGTCCCCCACGGAACCCGCCGACGGAACCGGCACCGTCCGGAAAAGCGATGCCGAATGGCGGCAGGAACTGACTCCGGAGGAGTTCTACGTCCTGCGGCAGGCCGGCACCGAGCGTCCCTTCACGGGAGAGTACTGGGACACGCACACGGCGGGCACCTACCAGTGCCGCGCCTGCGGGACGGAACTGTTCACCAGCAACGAGAAGTTCGACTCCCATTGCGGCTGGCCGTCCTTCTGGGCTCCGCTGGCTGAGGGTAAGGTCCGCTACATCCATGACCGCACCCTTGGCATGGACCGCGTGGAAGTCCGCTGCGGAACCTGCGACTCCCACCTTGGCCACGTCTTTGAGGGCGAAGGCTATGGCACTCCCACGGACCAGCGCTACTGCATCAATTCCGTGTCCCTGAAGCTGGTTCCGCGGGAAGAACCGCAGGTCAGCGGCGGAAGCCCCGAGGCCTGATCCCCCAGCACCCGGAGGGCTCGGGCCCTCCGGTTCAGCCCGAAGCAACAGTCTTTCTTGGGCTGGACCCCTTTTCAGATTAGTTCTTCTGGCTGCTTGCTACGCTCCCCATAGACAGCAAGCAACCAGAAAGGCAGCCGACGATGACCGAAGTCCTGACCACCGCCCTGACCGGAATCTCCGCTACCAACCCGGACTGGCTCCGGCTCAAGGCCGCGGCCGCGGCACTCCAGCTCCTGCAGGCGCAGGACGGTTCAATCCCCGACACGGCAGCGCATGCCGCGGCTTCCGCTTCCGTTGACGGGATCATCGCCGCGGTCCGGGCCCTGGCCCCCGCGTTCCCGCACGACGCCGCATACCTCGACGCCGCCTGCAGCGACTTCGCAGCGTGGCAGGCCGGCGGGTTCGGTGTGCCCGACTTCCTGAACTCCCTGCTCGCCTTCCAACCACAGGAGCAGCGCCGCGACGGCCTGCAGCACCTGGTCATCTTCCCCATGTACACGCAGAACGGCAGCAGCAGCCGCCTCGTGGAAGCAGTCCTCATCGAGGTCATCTGGCCGGAATTCATCGCCGGCCTGGAAAGCGGAGACTACTCCAACAAGCTGTTCGTCCCCATCCGCTTCCTGGACTTCACCGCCGGCTATGACACCAACTCCGCCGTCCTCTTCCCCGAAACCGTTGCCGTCAGCGAAACCCCCACCTTCACGTGGGGCGCGATCTTCGCCGACCGGGAAGCAGCCCGCTTCCGCCGCGTCCTGAAGGCGGCCGCCGGGATCACCTGCCTGGAACTGCCCGAAGGTGCCGCGGACATGCTCGCCGACCAGGACCTCACGGAGGCCACCTTCGTGATGTGGGACCTGATCCACGACCGCACCCACATGCGCGGCGACCTGCCCTTCGACCCGTTCATGATCAAGCAGCGCATGCCGTTCTTCCTGTACTCCCTGGAAGAGCTCCGCTGCGACCTGACTGCCTTCCGCGAGTCCGTGCGGATCGAGCAGGACGAGAACGCGGATCCGGAGGCACGCCGGCACGCGAAGCTGGTGCAGTATGCCATCATCTTCGACCGCATCTTCCGCTTCGCCATCACTGGCAGCCGGGTCCGCAACTACGACGGCCTGGGCGGACAGCTCCTTTTCGCGTGGCTGCACCAGCACCATGTCCTCCACTGGACCGACACCCGGCTCACCATCGACTGGGATGAAGTGGCTGACGCCGTCATTGCCCTCGGCAACGCCATCGATGACCTGTACTGGCGCTCCATCGACCGGCCGAAGACCGCACACTGGCTGGCCGCCTACGAGCTGATCTCCGCGACCGTCACCCCGAATCCGGCGTCGGTCTGGGCCAAGGGACCGGAGGCGCTGCCCCTCGCGGGTCCGCCGCGGGGCCTCACTGACCAGGTGCTGGACGACGAGTTCCCGCTGTCCATGTTCTACGAGGCATTGGAAAAGAAAATGCGCCCCGTTATCGAATCCACCGCCGGCATCACCGGCAGCTCCGCACTGTGAGCAGCCCCCGGAACGGCGAACTACCGCTGAACGTCCTGGTCACGGGCGGCAGCGGCGCCTCCGGCGTGGCGGTGGCCCGCGCGCTCCACCAGGCCGGCTGCCGGGTCTTCACTGTCGGCTCCGACCGGCACCGGATCGAGGCGGCGGCACAGCAGGCGGGCGACGGCGTCACCCCCCTGGTGTGCGACCTTGCCAGGCTCGACGACGTTCGGCGGCTGCGGGAAGAAGTTTCCGCAGCCGCGGGGCCGGTGGACGCGGTGATCCACCTGGTGGGCGGCTGGCGTGGCGCCTCCGGCATCCCGGACCAGTCCGACGAGGACTGGGACTTCCTGCACCAGGGCGCAGTCACCACGCTGCGCAATGTCTCCCGTGTGTTCTTCGATGACATCGCCGCCTCGGGCAACGGCAGGTTCGTTATGGTCTCCTCCACGGCCCTTGACCACCCCACGGCAGGTGTGGCCAGCTATGTCGCAGCCAAGGCGGCCGCTGAAGCCTGGACCATGGCGATGGCGGACGGCTTCCGCAAGGTGGACGGCGGGCAGGCTGCCGCCGTCGTGCTGGTGGTGAAGGCCCTGGTGGACGAAGGCCTGCGGCGCAGCCACCCGGAACGTTCCTTCCCGGGGGCCACGGACGTGGAGGAGCTGGCGGCCGCCGTCGTCCGGCTCTTCAAGGCGCCCGCGGACGAACTGAACGGCACGCGCCTCCGGCTGGCCGGCCAGCCGCCGCAGTGACTGTACCTAGACTGAAAGCGTGAGCAAAAGCATGACAACAACAACGGCAGAAACCGGGCACGCGGCGCGGCTGCACGATCCCGGCGTGCGCGGCTTTGCCTCGGACAACTACTCCGGCGTCCACCCCGAGGTCCTCGCGGCCCTCGCCGCCGCGAACGGCGGGCACCAGGTCTCCTACGGGGAGGATGACTACACGGCACGGCTGGAAGAACTGATGGCGGAGCACTTCGGGCCAGGCATCGAATGCTTTCCCGTCTTCAACGGGACCGGTGCCAATGTCCTGGCCCTGCAGTCGCTGCTGCCCCGCTGGGGCGCCGTGGTGTGCGCCTCCACCGCGCACATCAACATGGATGAGAACGGCGCCCCCGAGCGGATCGGCGGCATCAAGCTGCTGCATGTCCCCACCCCGGACGGCAAGCTGACGCCCGAACTGATCGACCGCGAGGCCTGGGGCTGGGGCGACGAACACCGCGCCCAGCCGCTCACCGTCTCCATTACCCAGACCACCGAGCTTGGCACCTGCTACACCCCGGAGGAAGTCCGCGCCATCGCGGACCATGCCCACGCGCGGGGCATGAAGCTGCACATGGACGGCGCCCGGCTGGCCAACGCGGCCGCCCACCTGCAGGTTCCGCTGCGGGACTTCACCCGGGATGCCGGCGTGGACATCCTCTCCTTCGGGGGCACCAAGAACGGCCTGCTGTTCGGTGAAGTGGTGGTGGCACTGAACCCGGAGGCCGCGCACGGGCTGGTCTACCTCCGCAAGATGAACATGCAGCTGGCCTCCAAGATGCGGTTCCTGTCCGCCCAGTTCATCGCCCTCCTCGAGGGCGGCCTCTGGCTGCGGTCGGCCTCGCATGCCAACGCCATGGCTGCCCGCCTGCGCGCCGCCGTTGACACCATCGACGGCGTCCGGCCCACCCAGAAAACCGAATCCAACGGCGTCTTTGCCATGCTGCCCCCGGGCGTGGCAGACAGGCTCCGCACGTCCTTCCGGTTCTACGACTGGAACGAGGCCGCCGGGGAAGTCCGCTGGATGTGCTCCTTCGACACCACCGAGGAGGATGTTGATGCCTTCGCTGCCGCAATCCGCTACGAACTCCGCGATTACCGGCGCGGGCAGGGTACCTAGGCCGCCGGTGACGGCGAGCCTTCCCGTTCTGGCTTGGCCTGTTGCGTAATCTGCCAAGGTGAACGCACTTGACCAGGTTCCCCCGGATTTTCTCCACGCCTTGGGAACCCTCAGGAAAGCCCAGTGCCGCAAGGAACTCCGCCTCGCGGAAATTCCTGCGCCCGCGCGCCTTGCGCCCTTCGCCGTCGCCCTGGGAGCAGAAGTCATGGCGCCCGGTGCCGCCACTCCTGCCACTCCCCTGCACGGACCCGCCGCCATGGCCCTGGCGGCCGCGGCGGGTTCCGGGGACGACTCCGAAACGGAGCTGGCAACCGGGCGGTTCATCCTTCTCCACGACCCCGAGGGCTCGGCCGTCTGGGATGGCGAATTCCGGATCGTGACCTACATCAGGGCCGAGCTGGAGCCGGAGATGGGCAACGACGAAATGCTCGGAACGGTGGCCTGGACCTGGCTGGTGGAAGCGCTGGAGAACCACAAGGCGCCCTACCGGGCAGCGGGCGGCACGGCCACGCGGGTCCTGTCCGAAAGCTTCGGCACCCTCGCTGAACGGCCGGGGTCCATCGACATCGAGCTCCGGGCGTCGTGGACCCCGGCGTCCTCCCACGTCACTGCCCACCTTGAAGCGTGGTCCGACATGGTGTGCACGTTCGCCGGGCTGCCTCCGCTGCCCGACGGCGTGACGCCCCTGCCGCATCGGCGCCGGAACTAGTGCACGCGCACCGCTGCCGGCGTGCAGGCAGGCAGCCTTTCCGGGGCTGCCCGGTAAACTAAGGGCATCATGACCCCTAACATTCCGGAAAACACCACGGCCGGCGTCCCGGCTGCTGATACCGCACCCCACATCACGGTGGAAGGCTTCGACAGCCCCATCCCCGAAATCATCGAGCTGGCAGCACCCCGGGAGGGCGTGCCACTGGTCATCGAAACCCAGGCCGGGCTGGAGCGGTGCGCCGCCGCCATAGCCGCCGGCACGGGCCCGGCGGGGGTTGATGCCGAACGCGCTTCCGGTTTCCGTTACGGGCAGCGGGCGTTCCTGGTCCAGATCCGCCGCGAAGGCGCCGGCACCTGGCTGATCGATCCCGAACCCTTCGAGAACCTCACCATCATCAACGACGCCCTCCGCGGCGTCGAATGGATCCTCCACGCGGCCACCCAGGACCTGCCCTGCCTCCTGGAGCTGGGGATGTGGCCGGACAAGCTCTTCGATACCGAACTCGCCGCACGCCTGGCGGGCCTGCCCCGGGTTGGCCTGGCCGCGGTCATCGAGCAGCTCCTGGGATTCAGCCTCGCCAAGGAACATTCGGCAGCGGACTGGTCCACCAGGCCCCTTCCGGAACCCTGGCTCCGCTACGCTGCCCTCGACGTCGAGGTGCTCAGCGAGCTGCGTGAAGAGCTGGTGGAGTTGCTGGAAGCCGACGGGAAGCTCGGGTACGCCGAGCAGGAGTTTGCCGCCATCCTCGCTGCCGGCGTGGCCCCGCCGCGGGTTGATCCCTGGCGGAAGACCTCCGGCCTGCACCAGATCCGGGACCGCCGCCAGCTCGCTGCCGTCCGGGAGCTGTGGCTGGAACGCGACTCCCTGGCACAAAAACGGGACGTGGCACCGGGACGGCTGATTCCCGACTCCGCCCTGGTGGCGGCCGCGAAGGCCATGCCCGCCACCGTGCCGCAACTGCTGGGCACCAAGGGATTCCATGGCAGGGCGGCACAGCGGGAGGCTCCACGCTGGCTGCGGTGCATTGCCGCCGCCCGGGACCTCGAGGAACTGCCTCCGCTGCACCTGGCGACGAACGCCCCGCCCCCGCCCCGCGTCTGGGCGGACCGCGACCCGGACGCCGCCGCGCGGCTGGCCACGGCCCGGCCCCTGCTGCAGGAAAAGGCCGAACAGCTGAACCTGCCGCTGGAGAACCTCCTGACCCCTGATTTCCTCCGGCGGGTGGCATGGCGGCCGCCAGCCCACATCAGCGAGGCGTCCGTGGCTGCCGAGCTGCGAGCCCTGGGCGCACGGGACTGGCAGGTGGAACTCACCGCGCCGCTGATTGCCGGCGCCTTCCTCAATCCGCAGCCGCTGCCGCCCAAGGAACCCAAAGCCGCCGTGGCAGCAGCCGGGGAATGAGGGCGGGACGGTGGCCTTGCGGGCAAAGTTACCGGTGAGTAACATCTGGGATACATCCCCGTCCTAAGGAGCCCCGTCTTGAGCGCCGCAGACTTTTCCGATTTCGCCAGCTTGTTCCCCGACGAGACCGTCACCCACGCCACCGTCCGGGACGTCGACCTGCCCGGCGCGGCCGGCACATTCGCCCTCATCACCCTGGACAACGGGCTGGACGCCTCCAAGCCCACAACCTTGGGACCGAACACCCTGGTGGAACTCGGCACCGTGCTCGAGGGTCTGCGGACACGGGCTGCGAACGGGGAGATCGCCGGCGTCGGCATCACGGGCAAGTCCTCCTACTTCGTTGCCGGCGCGGACCTCTCGGCGGTGAAATCCCTGGCGAAGCGCGAACACGGACTGCGGATGGCACAGCTTGGCCATGAGGTGTTCCGGACCCTTGCCAACCTGGGGGTTCCGAGCTTTGCGTTCGTCAACGGCCCGGCCCTGGGCGGCGGCCTCGAGGTGGCCCTGCAGTCCACGTACCGGACGGTCTCGGCGGGCGCCGGAGCGCTGGCGCTACCGGAAGCGTTCCTCGGGCTGGTGCCGGGCTGGGGCGGCGTCTACCTACTTCCCCGCCTGATCGGCCCGGAACGCGCAGTCCAGGTGATGATCGAGAACCCGCTCAGCAACAACCGGACGCTGACCGGCGCCCAGGCTTTCGACCATGGCATGGCGGACGCCCTCTTCGGCCCGGACAACTTCCTGGAGCAGTCCCTGGCCTGGGCTGCGGGAGTCATCACCGGGGAGGTTGTTCCGGACCGCCCCAACGCCGTCGACCCTTCCGCGCCGGACACGGCCGCCCGGTGGGCCGCCGCGGTGGCGGCAGGCCGGCAGTTCGTCACAGCAAAGACCTCGGACGCGGCTCCCGCCCCGGGCAAGGTCCTTGACCTCCTCGAAGCCAACCGCACCCTGGGCCAGGCGGAATCCGCCGCGCTGGAATGCGAAACCCTGGCGGAGCTGATGCAGACCGATGAGTTCCGGGCAACGGTCTACGCTTTCCTCGACCTGGTCCAGAAGCGCTCCAAGCGCCCGGCCGGCGCCCCGGACCGGAGCCTGGCCCGGCCGGTCGCCAAGGTGGGCGTGGTGGGTGCCGGACTGATGGCCAGCCAGCTGGCGCTGCTCTTCGCCCGCCAGCTCAAGCTCCCCGTGGTCATGACGGACATCGATCAGGCCCGGGTGGACAAAGGTGTTGGCTACGTCCAAGCCGAGGTGGACAAGCTGCTGGCAAAGGAGCGCATCAGCCCTGATGCCGCTGCACGGACCAAGGCGCTGGTCACCGGTTCCGTGTCCAAGGAAGCCTTCGCCGACGCCGACTTCGTCATCGAGGCCGTCTTCGAGGAGCTGGGCACCAAGAAGCAGGTGTTCGCCGAGCTGGAGGGCATCGTCCGGCCCGACTGCATCCTGGCCACCAACACGTCCTCGCTGTCAGTCACCGCCATGGCCGAGGACCTGCAGCACCCGGAACGCCTGGTGGGGTTCCACTTCTTCAACCCGGTGGCCGTGATGCCGCTGCTGGAGATCGTCCGTGCCCCGCGGACCGGGGACGAGGTCCTCGCCACCGCGTTCGAGCTCGCCAGGACCCTCAAGAAAACGGGAGTGTTGGTCAAGGATGCTGCCGCCTTCGTGGTCAACCGGATCCTGCTCCGGCTGATGGGCGAAGTGACCGCGGCCTTCGACGAAGGGACGCCCGCGGAGGTGGCTGACAACGCCCTGCGCCCGATGGGCCTGCCGATGACCCCGTTCACGCTGCTCGCGATGGTGGGACTTCCGGTGGCCCAGCACGTCCAGGAATCCCTGAACGCTGCATTCGGCAGCCGCTTCCCCGTCTCCGCCAACCTTCAGAAACTCATCGACAACGGCGTCAAGGGCCTCTGGGAAACGGCTCCGGACGGAACCCGCGCCATCCCCGGGTCCACCATGGCACTGATGTCCTTTGGCACCGCACCGTCCTCACGTGAAGAGGTGCTGCGGCGCACCCAGGACGCCCTTGCCGAGGAGATCGGCCTGATGCTGGACGAGGGCGTGGTGGCGGGTCCCGAAGACATCGACCTCTGCATGATCCTGGGCGCCGGCTGGCCCCTGTTCCTCGGCGGCATCACCCCCTACCTGGACCGCGTGGGGGCATCGGAGCGGGTCAACGGCAGGCGCTTCCTGCCGGCGGGCGTGGCTTCAAGCCCCTCAGCAGCGGCTTAGGCGGTACCTCAGGCTTCCGCCAGCCGGCCGCCGTCCAGCGCCAGGATGCGGTGCGCCACTTGCCGCGCGTATGCCAGGTCATGGGTGACAAGCACGACGGCGGCGCCCTCCTCCGCTGCGGACCGGACGGCAGCGTCAAGGATCGCCAGGCCCGCGCCGTCGAGCGCCACCGTGGGTTCGTCGAGCGCCAGCACGGCCGGCCTGCGGGCGAGGGCTGTGGCAAGGGCCAGCAGCCGTTGGCCGGATGCTGGCAATTCCGCGGGATGCGCGTGCTCCTCGCCCTCCAGCCCGACGGCGGCCAGTGCCGCCTCCGCCCGTTCCCCCGCCGCGGCCCGGCCGACGTGCCGGTCCAGGCCGAACCGGACCTCGCGCAGGGCGCTCCGCTCGAACAGCTGGTCCCGTGGTTGCTGGAAGAGAATTCCAACGGATGCCGCGGTGCTGCCCACGGGTCGCCGTGCAATGTCGGTGCCCTGGACAAGCACTGACCCGCTTCCCGGCCTGAGCAGGCCGTTGAAGTGCCGCAGCAGTGTGGACTTGCCCGCACCGTTGGGACCCGTAATGGCCACCACCTCACCCGGGTGGACGGCCAGGTCTATGCCCTGCAGTACCGGGGACGGGAGGCTGCCGGCAGCAGAGTCCTGGCCTGGCCTGCGCCTGAAGCCCCGTCTGCGCTGTACATCGTTGCGGTAGCCGAAGGTCACGTTCCGAAGTTCCAGGGCCGGGGCCGTGCTGCCGCTGCGGCGGGAAATCGCGGTTTCCCGCGCCGGGGCCCCGTGCGGCCGCCGGATTCCCGCCGGCAGCGCACCGCCAGCCTGGAAATGGGCCGGCGGTCCGCTGGCGCTGACTGTCCCTTCCGCCAGGACAACCCACGTTACGGCGTCCAGCAGCGGGGCGTCGAGCACCTGGCTCAGGATGACGACGGCGGTTCCGGCCGCGGTCAGGCGGCGCACCAGCACCTCCACTTCGCGGACACCGGGGGCGTCGAGGGAGGCGAACGGCTCGTCCATGACCAGCACCGGCGGGCCGGTGATGATGGCACAGCCGATGGCCAGCCGCCGCAGCTGGCCGCCGGAGAGCCGGGCAGGGTCCCGCTCCAGCAGTCCGGTGAGCCCGAGCAGGCCAGCAGTGTGTTCCACCGCCGCCCGCATGTCCTCGCGTTCCATCCCGGCGTTTTCCAGGCCGAACGCGAGTTCCTCCGCCACCGTTGCCTTGACCGTGGACAGGATGGCAGACGCATCCTGCGGGACGAACCCCGCCTGCCGGCCCCACTGCGCCGGATCGATCCGCGGATCCGTGGCGCTTCCGTCAAACTCCAGCCGCTGCCCGGCCAGTTCCAGGAATCCTGCCAGCACGCCACCCGCACCCGGGGACAGCCAGCCGGCGAGAAGTTTGCCAAGCGTCGTCTTGCCGCTGCCGGAAGCGCCCAGGACTGCGGTGAGTGTTCCCGGGGCGAGCTCCAGATCCACGCTGGAAAGGACCGGTGCACCGCCGCCGTGGTAGGCGAAGCTGCGGATGCCTGCTGCCAGCACCGGGCGGAGAAGGTGGTGCACGTCAGTTCCCCTCTGCGTAGTGCCACAGGCGCACGGCAACCGCGGCCGCAGCAGCAAGCACCAGCACCAGGCGCAGGACCCGTTGCGGCGGCGAATCCGGCACCACCCGGTAGCTGGTGCGGGGCCCGGTGCTGCTGAAGCCGCGGGCCTCCAGGGCAGCGGCCCGGGTTCCGGCGTCCTCCACCAGTGACAGGACCAGCGGGACGGCCTGGAGGCGGAAGGCGGCCGCCCGGTGCAGGAGCCCGCGCCGGATCACCAGACCGCGGGATTCCTGGGCCTGCCTGATCCGCCCGGTGCGGGCAGCGATGGCCGGCAGCAACGTGAGGGTGGAGGCGAGCACGAACCCGAACCGGCCGCGGATGCCGCGCGCGGACAGGGCCGCCACCAGGTCCGGGACGCTGACGCTGAAGGAGTAGGCCAGCAGGACGAGGACCACCGCGGACAGCTGGGCCGCCCGCTCGAGCGCGAAGGACAGACCCTCTGCGGTGACGCGGACCGGACCCCACTGGGCGAGAACCGTCAGCCCCTCCGGAAAGGACAGCCCGTGCACTATCAGCAGGGACAGTCCCAGGGGCAGCAGCACGGCGGCGGCAGCGGGCAGCATCCGGCGGGCGGTGCCCGCGGCTACCGAGAGCGCCAGCGCAGCGGCGGACACGGCGACGGACAGCGGAAGGCTCGCCGCCGCCGTCGTGATCACTGCTGTGCTGCCGGCCGCTGCCATTCCGGTCAGCGGATGAATCCTCACGGGTCTGCCTAGGACGCCTGACCCGGCCGCTGCACCGTCGCTTCGGTCCGCGTTGCTTCCGGCGCGGGGGCCTTGCCGGCCAGCACGCGGTGCCGGCGGACGAACGGGAACTGATGGCTGGCGCGGCGCGGCAGTGCGTAGACCAGCACAGCCACCACGGTAAAGACGATGGCCTTGTCCATGGGGTCTGAAATGAGTGCCTGCTTGGTGATGGCGGCCAGGAGGGTATCGCCCATCGAGCGGAAGGCGCTGACCATCGCACCCGTGGCCACCCCGGAGGTGCCGCCAAACACGAAGGCCGCAACCGGTGCGGACACCACGCCGCCGATGATCCCGGTGGCGAAGCCGGCCACGGGCGCGAGGTAGAAGCGGCGGAACAGGCCGTAGCGCGCGGCCAGCCCGGCGAGGCAGCCGATCAGTGCGGCACCGGCGGCGAAGGGAAGCACTGTGGGGTTGAAGAAGGACCAGACGATGCTGCTGAGGGCGCCGGTGGCGGCACCGGCTGCCGGTCCTGCCAGGACGGCGATCAGGACGGTGCCGATCGCGTCCAGGTAGAACGGGACCAGGGTGCTGCCCACGAACTGGCCGAGGACGATGTTCAGGACCAGGGCCACCGGGATCAGCACCACCGTGGAGGCCGGAAGCGTGGGGAGGATGGCGACGATCAGCAGGACAGCCCCGGCCAGGAAGCCCGACAGGGCGACCAGGGCCGCTGCGCTGCCGGGGCCGCCGGTGATGTCGGCAGGCTGGTTGAGCACCAGGTAGATGTAGGTGGCGGCGATGGCCAGGCCGCCGAGGATTTCCAGCAGCCGGCGCCTGCGGGCGGCAGCGGGGGCTGGAGACGGCAACGTCAGGGAGGGCGATGACATGGGGTTCCTTCTGGGGTGCGGCACTTCAGGGCCCGGAAATGCCGGGCCGTGCGGGACGCCACCTATGTCACCTCGGCAGCAGCCGCACCGGATTACCAACCGGCGGGCCGGGGACCATTCTACCGGTGGTGGAGTATTTCAGCCCAGCCTGGCTGCGAGGCTTCCGACGGCGGATACCAGTTCGCGGAAGGCCTGCTCCGGGTTGTTGCCGGAGACGATCCTGGCGTTGGGTTCGATGCCCCACAGGCCGCGGAAATCGGCAACCGTTGTTCCGGCGAAAAGCGGCGATTCCGCCTCAACGTCCACGGTAGCCGGCCGGGCCGTGTACTCCAGCGTTCCCGCGGCCACCCCGGCGGCGAAGAAGTCATGGACGTGGGCAAGGTAGCCCTGGTCGTAGCGCCGGTGGAACTCGAAGTAGAACCGCAACGCATCGGACAAGTGCCTGATGATCCTGTTGTCCGAGGTGCTGGGCTGCCCTTCCGGCTGGTCCGGGAGCACCAGTTCGGGGACGGCGGCGCCTGCCGCTTCCGCCAGCCGCCGGACATGCTCCGGCCGCATCTCGATGCGTTCTGTCGTGTCCAGCGAGCACACCACGGGAAGCTTCTCCATGGCCCGCCCACGGTACGCGGCGTAGACCTCCTTTGCGGCGTGCGGGTCCACGTGGGTGTTCCATTCCGCGGTAGGCGTGGTGTTGCCCTGGTAGTAGAAGCAGCCGCCCATGATCACCACGCCGGCCAGGAGCTCCGGCAGGTCCGGCTCCTTGCGGAGTGCCAGCGCAAAGTTGGTCAGCGGTGCAGTGACCAGGGCCGTCAGCTCCCCCGGCCGTGCCTTGGCATGTTCAATCCAAAGGTCGACGGCGTGGCGCGGCGACACGCGCCCTTCCGGTTCCGGCAGGACGGCGTGGCCGATGCCCTGGGGTCCGTGAGTCTCAGGGGTGGTCAGCAGCGGTACGGACAGAGGCCTGCGCGCACCGATGGCCACTTCCACCCCGTGCCGGCCGCACAATTCGAGGAGCGCGAGGGTATTGCGCGCCACCTGGTCCGCATCGACGTTGCCGGGTGTTGCCGTAACCGAGACGAACTCCGTGTCCGGCAGGGCCGCGAGGTAGGCAACGGCCAGTGCGTCGTCGATGCCGGTATCGACGTCCAGGAGGTAGGCGGGCATGGCGGCCTAGAAGAGTGCCACTTTGGGGACTGCGGGGAAGATCCCGTCCAGTTCCTGCAGGTCGGCTTCAGTGGGGATCCAGTCGGCAGCCGCGGCGTTCTGCCGGACCTGGTCCGGCCGGGTGGCGCCGGCGATGACGCTGGCCACCGACGGCTGTGCGGCAAGCCAGGAGAATGCGACGTCGATTTCGGTGAGCCCGCGTTCCTTGGCGAAGCGGCTGAAGCGTCCCAGCTGCTCCCAGTCGGCGTCGTGCACCATGTGTGTCCGCGTGTGGCTGAGCCGGGAGCCTTCGGGCGCGTGCCCGGGCGAGTACTTGCCGGTGAGCAGGCCGTTGGCCAGCGGGAAATACGGCAGGACCCCCAGGCCGAATTCCTCGGCAGCCGGTGTCACTTCCAGTTCCGCCCGCCGGTCCAGGAGGTTGTAGTGGTTCTGGGTGGAAATGAAGCGGGCGCCGCCCAGCTCCCGCGCCACGTACTCGGCCTGCGCGATCTGCCAGCCGGCTCGGTTCGAGTGGCCGAGGTACCGGACCTTGCCGCTGATGACCAGCGCATCGAGGGCGGACAGTGTCTCGTCGATGGGGGTCAGCGGGTCCGGGGTGTGGAACTGGTAGAGGTCGATCCAGTCCGTGCCGAGCCGCCGCAGCGAAGCCTCCACCGCCTGGATGATGTAGCGCCGTGAGCCGCGTGCGCCGAAGTCGGGGCCGTTGGCGCCCTTCATGTCCATGCCGAACTTGGTGGCCACCACCACGTCGGCGCGGCGGCTGCCAAGGGCCTTGCCCAGCATTATCTCGCTGAGCCCCGGCTCCCGGCCGTAGGTGTCGGCGACGTCGAACAGGGTGATCCCGGCGTCGAGCGCAGCGGAGACCACGGCGTCGGTGGCTTCCTGCGATTCGGTGGCGGTGTTGGCGCGGCCGAGGTTGTTGCAGCCCAGGCCGACCGTGGAGACCGTCAGCCCTGATTTTCCGACGCGGCGGTAGGTGGTCAAGGAAACTCCTAGAGGCTGAACGTGGTGGCGGACCTGGCGGAGTGCTTCATTCTGAACTTGTCCGGTTCCTTGAACGGGGCCGCGGCGATGGTGAGCTTGGTGAAGTCCAGGTCCTCGCCGCGGGCGCAGACCTTGATGGCGTTGGCGGCCTTGTTGGCGTCCGGGCAGAGGCAGAAGATGTTGAGCTTGAAGTCCGTGAATTCGGACCGGTCCACGGTGCCGAGGCCGCGCCACGCGAGGTGGCTGACCAGGGCATCCTTCGCCTTCTCCTCCAGGAACCGGTCGCGTTCGGTGCCTTCCCTGGTCTTCAAGGCAAACTGCGCCACCACCCAGAACTGCTCCTCATCCGGAATCTCCGCGTAGCCGTCCTCGGCGCACTGCACGGCGAAGGCGTCCAGCAGCGCATCGGCGGCCGCGGCGTCTGCGACGTCCGTCTCTTCGGTCTTGCTCTGGTGCCCCACCACGCCGAAGTTCATCACGAACTGGCTGTACTCCTCGTCGAACCAGGCCTCCCGGAAGTGGAGCACGCCCTCGTCGTCGCGCTTGTAGACCCTGACAATCCCGCTCATTTGCGTCCCTCCGTGAACCATTCGACGTCGGTGCCGTCAAAGGGTGCCTGCTGTGCCTTGACGGCCCGGTATAGTTCGTCCGCTGCGGCCTGGATGTCTCCGATGAGCCGTTCGGGGTAGTTCATGGACATACTGTGGTCGGCGAACTCGTCCTGGTCGTCGATGAAAACGCCCCGGTCCGCGGTCCGGATGACGTCCAGATCCATGTCTATGACGTGGAACTCGGTGACGGCCGGCCGGATGTCCGTCCATTCGTGGCCTACTGCCAGGTCCACGTAGACCCGTACCCCGTTCGGATGGGCCGAGTCGTAGAACGTGGCAACCCAGTCCCCCTGTCGCGGGACCAGCAGGACGGCGTCGGACCGGGTGTAGAACGCGGCGCCCGGACGCGAGCAGAACTCGTTGGTGCCCTGGAAGATCCACCAGCCGTGCCGGTCCTCGCCAAGGTAGCGCCCCGGCACCACCCAGTGGGCCTTGCCATTCCATTTCCGGTTCCGGGACACCACCAGCTGGCCGGGCTGGAGGCCGCTGGGGACCCTCGTTGTAGTGGTGTGCATGACCGGTCCGGACTCCCCCGTTGCGCCCGGAATCTTCAGCGCATCCTCTTCCCTCACAGGATTGGAAGGCTGCCGGTGGTGGGGTGTTGTTGCCCCGGCAGCGGGCGCGCGAACGGGACCTTCGTCCCCAAAACCTGCGCTACGACGTCGTGCGTAATCTGCTGGGCAGTGAGCCCCACACGCTCCAGGACCTGGCTGCGGCTGCCGTGGTCCAGGAACTCGACCGGCAGGCCGACCTCGTTCAGGGCAGTGTCCACCCCGGCCGCGCGCATCTCCTGGCGGATGCGCGAGCCCACGCCGCCGGCGCGTACGCCGTCCTCGATGCAGACCACCAGCCGGTGGTGGGAGGCAAGCGCGATGATGGAGCGGCGGACGGGAAGGGCCCAGCGCGGATCCACCACCGTGGTGCTGATGCCCTGCGCGCCAAGCCTGTTGGCGACGTCGAGGGCCAGCTCGGCCATGGCGCCGACGCTGACGATCAGCACATCGTTCTCGGTGGACCCCGAAGGACGGCGGGCCAGGATGTCCACACCGTCGCTGAGGCGTTCCAGTGCTTCAACCTCGGCCCCCACAGAGCCCTTGGAGAAACGGACAACGCTGGGCGCGTCGCTGATGGCGATGGCCTCGCGGAGTTCCTCCCGCAGCCGGGTGGCGTCGCGGGGAGCAGCCAGGTGGAGTCCGGGTACCACTTGGACCATGGCCATGTCCCACATCCCGTGGTGGCTGGCGCCGTCCGGACCAGTGACGCCGGCGCGGTCCAGGACGATGGTGACCCCTGCCTTGTGCAGGGCAACGTCCATGAGCAGCTGGTCGAAAGCGCGGTTGAGGAAGGTGGCATAGACAGCCACCACGGGGTGCAGGCCGCCGTAGGCCATGCCCGCCGCGGAGGTGAGGGCATGCTGCTCGGCGATGCCGACGTCGATGACGCGGTCCGGGTGCTTGGCGGCGAACTTGTGCAGGCCTACCGGGATGAGCATGGCTCCGGTGATGCCCACCACGTCCTGCCGTTCGTCGGCGATGGCAGCGATTTCGTCAGCGAAGACCGAGGTCCAGGACTTGGCGCCGGCTTTCCCGGTGGGTTCGCCGGTTTCCGGGTCGATGATGCCGACGGCGTGGAACTGGTCCGCCTCATGCGCGCGGGCAGGGGCGTAACCGTGCCCCTTTTCCGTCATCGCGTGCACGATGACCGGGCCGTTGTAGTGCTTGGCGGTGGCGAGGGCATGCTCCATCGCCTGGAGGTTGTGGCCGTCCACGGGGCCGATGTACTTCATGCCGAGGTCCTCGAACATGCCCTGCGGAGCCCACCAGTCCTTGATGCCCTTCTTCATGGCATGCAGGCTCTTGTAGGTGAACTGGCCCACCGGGCCGCCGTTCTGGAGCTTTTTCTTCCACCAGTCCAGCGCCACCTCATAGGCGGGGGCGGTGCGGAACGAGTCGATGGTGGGCCGCAGCGAGGCCAGGTAGTCCGCGAAACCGCCCACCGTGGGGGCGTAGGACCGGCCGTTGTCATTGACGACGATGACCACCCGGCGCTTCTTGTCCGCGGCGATGTTGTTGATGGCCTCCCAGGCCATCCCACCGGTCAGGGCCCCGTCACCGACGACGGCGACGACGTGCCGGTCGCCTTCCCCGGTCAGCTGGCGGGCACGGGAGATTCCGTCCGCCCAGGACAGCGAGGAGGAAGCATGCGAGCTTTCCACGATGTCGTGCTCGGACTCGGCACGGGACGGGTAGCCGGACAGCCCGCCTTCCTGGCGGAGGGTGGTGAAGTCCTGGCGTCCGGTGAGCAGTTTGTGGACATACGACTGGTGGCCGGTGTCAAAGACGATGCTGTCACGCGGCGAGTCGAAGATGCGGTGCACGGCGAGGGTCAGCTCCACCACGCCAAGGTTTGGCCCGAGGTGACCGCCCGTCTGGGAAACGTTTGTGATCAGGAATTCCCTGACCTCCGAAGCCAGCTGCTTGAGCTGTTCTTCGGTCAACTCGTTCAGGTCCTGCGGATTCCGGATGGTGTCCAAGATTCCCAATGACCCCTCCTTCAGGTGGTAGACGTGCCGTTTAACTCTAACGCCTTGGTCCACGGGACCGGACGCGCCTGCACAGCCGAAGCCCCGGCTGGTCGGTGACCGGCCGGGGCTTCGGGAGATGCTGCCTGCTGGGCAGTTCCCGCTAGTTCGCGGAAATCTGGCGCAGCACGTACTGCAGGATGCCGCCGTTGCGGTAGTAATCCGCTTCACCCGGGGTGTCGATGCGCAGCACGGCATCGAACGTGGTGGCGGAACCGTCTTCGGCGGTTGCCGTGACCTTGAGGGTCTTGGGCGTGGTGCCTTCGTTCAGGGCGGTGACGCCCTCAACGGAGAACGTCTCCGTGCCCGTCAGGCCCAGCGACGCAGCTGACTCGCCGGCCGGGAACTGCAGGGGCAGGACACCCATGCCGATGAGGTTGGAGCGGTGGATGCGCTCGTAGCTCTCGGCGATGACGGCCTTGACGCCCAGCAGGGCGGTACCCTTAGCTGCCCAGTCGCGGGAGGAGCCGGAACCGTACTCCTTGCCGGCCAGGACCACCAGCGGGGTGCCGGCTGCCTGGTAGTTCTGCGCTGCGTCGTAGACGAACGCCTGCGGGCCGCCTTCCTGGGTGAAGTCGCGGGTGTAGCCACCTTCGACGCCGTCCAGGATCTGGTTCTTGATGCGGATGTTCGCGAACGTTCCGCGGATCATCACCTCGTGGTTACCGCGGCGGGAACCGTAGGAGTTGAAGTCCTTGCGCTCCACGCCGTTGGCCAGCAGGTACTGGCCGGCAGGGGTGTCGGACTTGAAGGAACCGGCCGGGGAGATGTGGTCGGTGGTGACCGAGTCGCCCAGCTTCAGCAGGACGCGCGCGCCCGTGATGTCCTTGACCGGCTCCGGCTGCGCCTGCATGCCCTCGAAGTACGGGGGCTTCCGGACGTAGGTGGAGTTCGGATCCCAGGCGAAGGTGTCGCCTGCCGGGGTGTCCAGTGCTTTCCAGCGATCGTCGCCGTCGAAGACGCCTTCGTAGCCCTTGGCGAACATTTCCTTGTCGATCGAGGAATCGATGACCTGCTGGACCTCAACCGGGTTGGGCCAGATGTCCTTCAGGAAGACGTCGTTGCCGTCGGTGTCCTTGCCCAGGGCATCGGTTTCGAAGTCGAAGTCCATGGAACCGGCCAGGGCGTAGGCGATGACCAGCGGCGGGGAGGCCAGGTAGTTCATCTTGACGTCCGGGTTGATGCGGCCTTCGAAGTTGCGGTTGCCCGAGAGCACCGCGGCGACGGCGAGGTCATTGGCCTGGACAGCCTCGGAAATCTCGGCTTCCAGCGGGCCGGAGTTGCCGATGCAGGTAGCGCAGCCGTAGCCCACGATGTAGAAGCCGAGCTTCTCCAGGTAGGGGGTCAGGCCGGACTTCTCGTAGTAGTCGGTGACCACCTTGGAGCCGGGGGCGACGGAGGTCTTGACCCACGGCTTGGCGGTCAGGCCCTTTTCGACGGCGTTGCGTGCCAGCACGGCGGCGGCGAGCATGACCGACGGGTTGGACGTGTTGGTGCAGGACGTGATGGAGGCGATGGTGACAGCACCGTGGTCCAGCTCGAACTCGCGTCCGTCAGCCATCTTGACCGGCACCGGGCTGGAGATGCGTCCGGCGCCGCCGTGCGCTGCCGAGTACTTCGGCGGTTCGCGGTCGGTGTCGGAGACGTGGGTCGCTCCGGCGGTGAAGGACGGGGCGTCGGAGGCCGGGAAGCTTTCCTCAAGGGACTCGTCCAGGGTGCCGGCATCGGCGTCGTGGGAAACGTAGTTCTTGAGGTCGTGGCGGAACTCGTCCTTGGCCTCGGTGAGCTCGATGCGGTCCTGCGGGCGCTTGGGGCCTGCGATGGACGGAACAACGGTGGAGAGGTCCAGTTCCAGGTACTCGGAGAACTTGATGTCGCGGGACGGATCGTGCCAGAGGCCCTGCTCCTTGGAGTAAGCCTCCACGAGGGCAACGTTCTGCTCGGAGCGGCCGGTGAGGCGCAGGTAGTCCAGGGTGACGTCGTCGATGGGGAACATCGCGGCGGTGGAACCGAATTCCGGGCTCATGTTGCCGATGGTGGCGCGGTTTGCCAGCGGCACAGCGGCGACGCCCTCACCGTAGAACTCGACGAACTTGCCCACAACACCGTGCTTGCGCAGCATTTCGGTAATGGTGAGCACCACGTCGGTGGCGGTGGCGCCGGCCGGGATGCTGCCGCTGAGCTTGAAGCCGACGACGCGCGGGATGAGCATGGAGACGGGCTGGCCGAGCATGGCTGCCTCGGCTTCAATGCCGCCGACGCCCCAGCCGAGCACGCCCAGGCCGTTGACCATGGTGGTGTGCGAGTCGGTTCCGACGCAGGTGTCGGGGTAGGCGCGGAGGGCGCCGTCAACTTCGCGGGTCATGACGGTGCGGGCCAGGTATTCGATGTTGACCTGGTGCACGATGCCGGTTCCCGGCGGGACCACCTTGAAGTCGTCGAACGCGGTCTGGCCCCAGCGCAGGAACTGGTAACGCTCACCATTGCGCTGGTATTCGATCTCCATGTTGCGCTCCAGCGCACCGGAGTTGCCGAAGGCGTCGATCTGGACCGAGTGGTCGATGACCATTTCGGCCGGTGCCAGCGGGTTGACCCGCTTGGGGTCGCCGCCCAGTTCCTTGACCGCTTCGCGCATCGTCGCCAGGTCAACCACGCAGGGAACGCCGGTGAAGTCCTGCATGATCACGCGTGCCGGCGTGAATTGGATTTCTGTATCAGGCTGGGCATTCGGGTCCCAGCCGGCCAAGGCGCGGACGTGATCGGCAGTGATATTCGCGCCGTCCTCGGTCCTCAGCAGGTTTTCAAGCAATACCTTGAGGCTGAACGGAAGGTTTTCTGCACCTTCAACGGAGTTCAACCGGAAAATTTCGTACTCGGTTCCGGCTACATTAAGTTTGCCTTTTGAACCGAAGCTGTCCACAGTGCTCATCGCAGGACTCCTCTCGCAACAGTTTCATCTTTGTCGCGCGGTTGACCGCCTGCTAGTTAGGACGCCCTAATTACTTTCGGGCCCGAAAATTGCACACGGCCGGCCGTGAATACGGGCGCGACGTGGGACTACTACGGTCATCGTAGTCGATAACCGCGGCGGCATCACGGGCGGGGAGCAAGCAGCGCCACTGTTTCAAGGTGGTGGGTGTGGGGGTAGAGGTCGAACGCGCGCAGGCCGGCCAGGTCCCAGCCGGACTGGCGGAAGTAACCCACGTCACGGGCGAACGACGCCGGGTCGCAGGACACGTAGGCAATGGCGCGCGGGTGCGCCGCGACGAGCTGTCCCACCACGGACTTGCCGGCACCGGCCCGGGGAGGGTCCAGGATGAGGGCGTCAAAGTCCCGCGGTTTCTGGCGCAATACCCGCTCCACGCGGCCCTGGATGATCTCCACCTGAGGGGCGGCGTGGAGGTTTTTGCGGGCGTCCCGGCTGGTCCCGGGGGCGCCCTCCACGGACAGGACTGAGCCGGTCTCCCCCACGGCGTCGGCCAGCACGGCGGTGAACAGGCCCGCCCCGGCGTAGAGGTCAGCCACCACGGCACCGGCATGAAGGAACCCGCCGCCGTGCAGGAAATCTGTGACAGCCCCCACAAGGGCGTCGGGCGCGTCGCGGTGGATCTGCCAGAACCCCGCGCCTGTGACGCGGTAGTCGTGGCCCGCCGCCGATTCCTGCACCCAGGTCCGGCCGCGGAGCTGAGTGACGTCCTCCGTGACCGGATCGAAGGACGCGACGGACACGTCCGCGGGCAGTTGGGCCGCCACGGCGGCCAGCCGCTTTGCCTTCGTCCCCGGCGCCGGGGCGAGAAGCACCAGCGGCCGTGACCCGTTGGCCGGCGCGGCCACCTCCACCCGTTCGATCCCCTGCAGGTCCAGGTTCCACAGCTGCAGGGCGTTGATGGCGTCGGTGGCCAGCGGCATGTCCCGCACTGGAACAATGTGCGTAGACCGGTGTGCATGCATCCCGAGCTTGCCGCCGGGGGTGACCGAAAAGCTGGCCCGCGTCCGCCACGCGAGGCCCGTGCCGCCGTCGGACGCTGCTTCCCCATCGCCGGCGCCAGCACCCACCGGCTCCACTGCCGGGGAAAGTTCGACGCCGGCCAGCCGGCGAAGCTGCTCGGCCAGCACGTCGGCCTTGAGGCTGCGCTGCCGCTGGAGGGTGATGTGCCCGAACTCAGCACCGCCCACTGGCGGACGGCCCTGCTGCCAGGCACGGCCTGAATCCGCAGGGCGCCAGAAGTGCTCCACCCGGTCAGGTGACGCTTCCAGTACTTCGATGACATCGGCCCGCCAGAACTTGGCTTTGTCCTCCGCATCCGTCAGGCGCACGCGGACCTTTTCGCCGGGGATGGCGTGCCGGACAAAGATGACCCGCCCCTCGTGGCGGGCCACGCAGTGCCCGCCGTGGGCCACCGGTCCGACGTCGAGGACGGCTTCTTCGCCGCTGTGCCCGCCGGCCTCCGGCGTAGCGGCAGGGGTGGTGGAGGTTTTGGCGGTCATTGGACGTCCTGGAGGTTCTTTGCTTCTTCGGATGATTTGAGCTGCCAGGGAACGCTGGCCACCATGACCCCGGGTTCGAAGTGCAGCCGGGTCTTGATGCGCAGTGCGGTCTGGTTGTGCACCAGCTGCTCCCACCACTTGCCCACGACATATTCGGGGATATACACCACGATAAGGTCGCGCGGGGAGTCCAGCCGCATCTGCTTGATGTACTCCATGATCGGGGTGACGGTTTCGCGGTAGGGACTGGCCAGCACGGTCAGCGGCACGGGGATTTCGAGTTTTTCCCAGTCGGCGACGGTCTGGGCCGTTTCCTCCGGATCTATGTCCACGGTGATGGCGTCAAGGCGGGAGGGCCGTGACGCCCGTGCATACGCCAGAGCCCGCAGGACCGGCTTGCGCACATGCGAGACTAGGAGCACCGCATGCACCCTGGTAGGCAGGGCCCGCGGGGACGCGTCCTCGTCCACCGCCAGCTCCCGCGCCACGTTGTCGTAGTGGGCTTTGATGCTCCACATGATCAGGTACAGGATGAACATGGCCAGCAGGGCAAGCCAGGCGCCCTGCTCAAATTTGGTGACCAGCACAATGCCAAGGACGGTGGCGGTCATGCCGAAGCCGACGGTGTTGATCGCACGGGACTTGGCCATCCGTCGTCGGACTGTCTTGTTCCTCGTTACCTTCAGCTGCCGCCCCCAGTGCCGGACCATTCCCAGCTGGCTGGCGGTGAAGGAAATGAAGACCCCCACGATATAAAGCTGGATGAGCTTGGTGACGTCGGCATTGAACGCCAGGATTAGCACCAAAGCCCCAGCCGCCAGGGCCACGACACCGTTGCTGAAAGCCAGGCGGTCGCCCCTGGTCCGGAGTTGGCGCGGAAGGTAGCCGTCCTGGGCAAGGATTGAGCCAAGGACGGGAAACGCGTTGAACGCAGTGTTGGCGGCGAACACCAGGATGACGCCGGTCGCTGCGACCACAATGTAGAACAGGATGGAACCGGGGCCAAAGATGGTCTGGGCGATCTGGCTGATGACAGGGTTCTGGATGTAACCCTCAGGCAGCGGGCTGCCGTTCAACAGGAGTTCGGTGGCGGGGTCCAGGACGACGTGGACCTTGGTGGCATTGGCGAGGTAGATGATGCCTGCCAGCATGGAGGCGCCGATGACGCCCAGCAGAAGCAGGGTTGTAGCGGCGTTCTTGCTCTTCGGCGGCCGGAAACTGGGTACACCGCTGCTAATCGTTTCGATTCCGGTGAGCGCTGCGGCGCCGGAGGAGAACGCGCGAAGCAGCAGGAAGGCACCGGCCAACCCCACCAGCCCTTCATCGAAACCGGCTGCGGGCACGATCGTGAAGGCCGCTGACGGCGCCTCCCCTAATTGGCCGGTGGCCGCCTGGTATATCCCCACGGCCGTCATGCCGAAAATTGATGCGATGAAGATGTAGGTGGGTAATGCGAAAAGGGTGCCGCCTTTGCTAGCACCCCGCAGGTTGAGCAGTGCCAGGATGACAATGCCGACGGCGGCGATCAGCGCCTGCTGCCCATACAGTGAAGGGATGGCGGTGGCCAGGTACGCCGCGGCGGAGGACATTGACACGGCCACGGTCAGGACATAGTCCACCAGCAGGGCAGACGCCACCGTAATGCCCGCGTTCTTCCCGAGGTTTTCACCGGCGATCTGGTAGTCCCCACCTCCGGAAGGATACGCGTGGACGTTCTGCCGGTAGGAGGCAACCACGGTCAGGAGCACCACCATCACGGCCAGCCCAACCCAGGGGGAGAAGGCCACTGCACTGACGCCGGCCAGGGCGAGCGTCAGCAGGATTTCGTCCGGTGCGTAGGCTACGGAGGACAGGGCATCGGACGCGAAAACCGGCAGTGCAATCTTCTTTGGAAGCAGGGTGTGGGAAAGCCGGTCGTTCCGGAACGGCCTGCCCACCAGCACGCGTTTGACGGCGTTCAGTATTGTCAGCACCCCACAAAGCTAGTCTGATTCCCTGGGGTTGTCATGACGGCCCCTTGACAGGGGCAACGCCGGATGCTGGCGGTAGAGTTCTAGCTGCACAACCTGCACAGGATTACAGAGGAGATACGGTGGCGCATTTCGTGATCATGGGATGTGGCCGGGTGGGGGCGACGCTGGCTCATACGCTGGAGGACGCCGGGCATTCCGTGGCCATCATCGACCAGGACGACCGCGCCTTCCGCCGGCTCCGCCAGGGGTTTACCGGCCGCAAGGTCACCGGTGTCGGCTTTGACCGTGACACCCTCAAGCAGGCCGGCGTCGCCGAAGCCTACGCATTCGCGGCCGTGTCCAGCGGCGACAACTCCAATATCCTCGCCACCCGGGTGGCCCGCGAAACGTTCCACGTCCCGCACGTGGTGGCCCGGATCTACGACCCCGGGCGGGCGGAAATCTACCAGCGGCTGGGCATCCCCACCGTGGCCGCGGTGCGCTGGAGCGCAGACCAGGTCCTGCGGCGCATCCTTCCCGAGCAGCACCTGGCGGGTGATTTCCGTGAGCCCTCCGGACGCCTGGTCCTGGCTGAACTGGACCTGGACACCGGCTGGATCGGACACCGGATCAGCAGCATCGAAAAAGCGGCGGACGTCCGGGTGGCATACCTTACGCGCTTCGGCGAGGGCATGCTCCCCGATGCGGGAACCGCCTACCAGGACGGCGACACGGTGCACGCCATGTTGCAGGTGGACCGCAGCGCGCACGTCGCCCAGATCCTGGCCAAAGCCCCCGCCAAGGAGTTGCAGTGAAAGTCGTTATTGTCGGCGCGGGAAGCGTCGGGTCATCCATCGCAAGGGAACTGCTGGCCCATAAGCACGAAATTTTGCTGATCGACCTGAAGCCGGAAGTGATCGGCCGGAGCGGACTGCGCGGCGCACACTGGCTGGTGGGCGACGCCTGCGAGCTGAGCACACTGCAGGGCGCGAAAGTGGAAGAGGCGGACGTGGTGGTGTCAGCCACCGGCGACGACAAGGTCAACCTTGTGGTGTCCCTGCTCGCCAAGACCGAATTCGGCGTCGGCCGCACCGTGGGCCGCGTGAACAACCCGAAGAACGACTGGATGTTCAACGATTCCTGGGGCGTGGACGTGGCCGTCAACACGCCGCAGCTCATGACAGCGCTGGTGGAGGAGGCCGTGGAAATCGGCGACCTGGTCCGGCTCCTGACCCTCCAGACCGGAGTGTCGTCCCTGGTCGAATTTACCGTGCCGCACGATTCGCACGTGATTGGCCGGACGGTGGGGCAGATTGACTGGCCGGAGGATGCCACCCTGGTGGCAATCCTGCGCGACCACGCCCCCATCACGCCCAGCCGCGACGACGTTATTGACGGCGGCGACGAGCTGTTCTTCGTGACAACCATTGCCGCCGAGGACCAGCTGCGCGCCCTGCTTTCACCCGAGGCGGCCGACTCGATGGAGGAAGAGCATCAGGAAGAAGGGGTGCCGGCAGGCCGCGCGGAACAGCAGGCCCTCGAGGACGACGGCTTCGACGGCTAATGGCCGCGGGGCCCGTCAGGCTTTCGGCGCCGGTTCCCCGCCCGTCAGGTCCTTTGCCGGCGCAGGACGGGTCACCAGCCAGGCCACCCAGACGCCCAGGATGTACAGCGGGGCCCCCATCAGGAGGCGGGTGGTGGCAAGTGCGGCAAGGCCTTCCGGGCCCATCAGGTACAGCGGCACCTGGACGAGAAGCCGGAGCGCCAGGACCGCCACGATGATCCAGGTCCCCAGCCGGTAGGCCTTGAGCCGGCCCGGGTCCTTGCGCCAGTCGAGGCCTTCGTTCCGGATGAACCCGAACAGCAGTCCGGCCACCGGCCACTTGACCAGGATGGAGATCACCATTGCGATGATGTACGCCGCGTTGGTGAAGAACCCCGGGAGGTAGAAGTCCTCGGCCTTTCCGGTGGTGTTGGCCAGCCAGGCGGAAATTCCGACGCCGACAACGCCGGCGAGTGCCTGGGTCAGGGGCCGGCGCTGGATGAGGCGGACCACGGTGAACACGGCAGCGGTGCCTAGCGCGGCAACCAGCGACGGCGGAAGGTCCTGCGTGATGGTGAACGCAACCAGGAACACCAGTCCCGGCATGATGCTTTCCGCGATGCCCTGGACTCCACCGGCACTGCGCAGGACATCCACCCGGCCGTCGTGCGTCCTGTGCAGTCCTGCCTTGGCCGCGTATTCCGCGGCGAGGCCGGCCACAGGCGAGGACTCCTGCGCTGTCCCCGGCTCCTGCTCCGGGCCGTTGTTCCCGGAACGGGATCCTCCGGAGGACGGGTCGGGCTGGGGCGAGGTCATTCGTTCTCCTGACGGGACAATATCTCGTAGCGGGGGTTGAACATGGTGGGCAGGCCCTCGCTCCGGGACAGCATTCCCTCGAGGCGGAGCTCGGTGCCGGCTTCGATGCCGGGCACCCGCCTGCGTCCGAGCCACACCACCCGCAGCCGGGGATGCCGCCCCGCTGCAGGTCGCTGCCGGCCGGGCCCGGACTCGGAGACGATAGCGCTGAAAGCGGCGCTCCGGTCCGCCGGGACGTAGGTGATGGACTCGATCCGTCCCTGGCAGAGCACCCGGCCCTTGACGGGCAACTGGCTGAGGGGGGTGGTGCGGCCACCGTCCCTGGATGCTCCGTCCTGCACGGAATCAGCCAATCTGGGTGATTTCGGGGCCACGCTCCGGTTCCTGCAGGCCGGGAGCAGCAGGCGGGGGCGTGGCAGTGGCATCCTTCGGCAGGCGCAGCTGGAGGAGGTCACGGGGCGGCATGGGGCTGTCGCCCCGGACTACCACTACCTTCTTGAACAGGGCTTCGAGGGGTCCGGCCGCCTCACGGTCCAGTGCTGCGGCGCCGCCCAGGACGCCGCGGAGGAACCAGCGGGGACCGTCGACGCCGATGAAGCGGGCCACGCGGTAGCCCTGGCTGCCGTCGGGCAGGCCGGCGGGAAGCTTGGCGACGAGTTCCGTCCCGAACTCACCCTGCACCTCCTCGACCTGGCCGCCTTGGGCGCCCACTGACTGGCCGATCTGGCCGCGGATTTCCTCCCACAGCTCTTCGGTCTTGGGCGCGGCAAACGCCTGCAGCTGAAGGCTCGAACCGTTGAGGTCCATGGTGACGGCCACCACCCGCTGGGTGGCTTCCTCAACTTCCAAACGCAACTGGAGGCCCTCGCTGGGCGTGATCAGGAGCGCCCCGAGGTCAACGTAGCCGTCGCGGCTGCTGATTTCGGATGCATCGAAAGGGCCGCTGGCACGGCGTCCGGTGCTGCCCGCTTCGGCGTCCGCGAGCGTCAGCGGTTCGTCCGGTTCGGCCGCCTGTTCCTTCTTGGCTTTCCTGCCGAGCCCAAAGACCATCAGGGTGTCTCCTTAGTTGTGAAGTTCCGGTCCGGCCTGGGGAGGCCCCGCCGTCGTGCTTGTGCCGGCCGCCGGCGTCTGCGCCGGCACGAAACCGGCGTTAGGGAAAGGTGAATCCGCCGGTTGACCCGAACCCTCCGGTGCCGCGTACGGATTCGCTCAATTCTGCGACCGGGACGAACTGCGCGTGCTCGACGCGCTGGATGACCATCTGGGCAATTCTATCGCCGCGCCGCAGTTCGATGGGCTGGCTTGCGTCGGTGTTGAGCAGGGTGACGGAAATTTCGCCGCGGTAGCCGGCGTCCACCGTGCCGGGAGAATTGACGATAGTGAGACCGTGTTTGGTGGCCAGACCGGAGCGCGGATGGATCAGGGCCACGAAGCCATAGGGAAGCGAGATGGCCACTCCGGTGGGAACGAGCTTGCGCTCACCCGGCTGCAGGACTACATCCTCCCGCGCCCGGAGGTCAGCGCCGGCGTCGCCCGGGTGCGCGTAGGAAGGTGCTGCCAAACCGGGGTCCAGCATCTTCAGCTGGACCTGCAGGGTGGGTGCCGGGTAGTCCGCGCCCGGGGCTGCGGGTGCTTCGTGGAGGGCAGTGTCGAGTGTGGCGGGATGATCAGTCACAGTCACTCACTCTAACCCCCGCGCCCGCGCCGAACCTAGGCGTCCCGCTTATGGCACGGGAAGGGGCAGCATGACCCCCGGTGCAGTGCCGACCCGGGACACCCGGCGCCAAGATGAAATAGCGGGGCAAAGGTGGAAAGCTTGGCGTATGCCCGAATCAAGCTCCCCTTCGCCCGTGCCCAATTCTTCGTCCACGGGAGCGTCGGTGACCTACAAGGAAAAGCTTTGGCCCAACCTGTGGATCTGGATCATCGCGGCGGGTGTTTCGGGCGCCGGAATCCTGGTTTTTGCCCCCATCAGCGCGGCCGCCGGTTTTACTGCGGCAGCGGTGCTCTTTGTCATCATCGCGGTGCTCCTGTTGCTGTCCACTCCCACCATCCTGGTGACCGGGGACACGCTGACGGTGGGCCGAGCCACCATCGAGCGCAAGTTCGTGGGTGACGTGAAGGAATTCCGCGGCGAGGAAGCAACGGCAGAGCGCGGGACGCGGCTCAATGGCCTTGCCTACCTTTGCATACGGGGCTGGATTGATCCCGTGGTGAAAATCGACATCACGGACCCCGCGGACAGCACACCCTACTGGCTCACCTCCACCCGGCACCCGGCCCAGCTCACGGCAGCCCTGACCCGCAGGTAGGGCTGCCGCTCCGGCAACCACTTCCCGGCCCCTCTGCCGCCGCCGGCCCTGATCCACAGTTGCGGCCCCCGGTCCCCTGATACGGCGGAAAATCGCGGCACGCCCGGCCCCTTGAGGCAAAACACGTACACCGGGTGGCAGAGTTTCGATTGATAGTAATGCCAGGGTGGAGGATTTGGATGCAGGATCTACGGCTTGTGGGCGTGCACGACGACGGGACGCACCTCCTGTTGAGCGGAGCCGGCGGCGAGATGTTCCAGCTGCCGATCGATGAAGCCCTGAGGACGGCAAGCAGATCAGCGGCAAAGCGGCCCGCCGACCGGCCTGCCATCCCCATGTCCCCCCGGGACATCCAGGCGCGGATCCGTGCCGGTGCCACGGCCGCCGAGGTTGCGGAATTGTCCGGGCTGCCGCTCGCCAAGGTGGAGCGCTATGAGGGGCCGGTCCTGGCGGAGCGCGAGTACGTGGCCCAGCAGGCCCGCAAGGTGGAAGTTGCCACGCCCTCCCCCGGCCACGACGTGTACCGCGCGGCGTTCGGCGACAGCCCGGCCACCCTGGACGATATGGTGGCCCACCGGCTGTCCGCGCATGGAATCGATCCTTCAACAGTGGAGTGGGACTCCTGGCGCCGGCAGGACGGGACCTGGACCGTCTCGGCCAGCTTCGAACCCCAGACCGGCGGTACGGCCGGCATCGGCGAGGAACCACCGGCGTTGTGGACCTTCAACCCGGTCCGGAAATCCCTGCAAAACACCAACCGGTGGGCGCAGCAGCTGAGTGAACTGGAGCCGCTTGACGGTCCCGTTCCCGCGCGGCGGCTCTCAGCCGTCTCGGACAGGCCCTTCGACTTCGAGGCCGATGCGGACAACGTCCGTTCCGGCCACGGCAACCAGGCCGGACCTGCCCAAGGTCCGGGCAAGGACCCTGACGGGCTGCTCGACATGCTGCGCTCCCGCCGCGGACAGCGCCTGGGCGTGGACGAGGATTCCGACGACGCCCTCGCGCTGCTGCTGACCCATGGCGTACCGGCAGCCCACCCCCGTCCGTCGGAGGTCATCCCGGAACCGGAGGAGCCGGAGACCGGGCCGCAGGACGATATGGAGGACGCACCCGCCGCCAAGGGGGATTCCTTTATCCGCCGGCGCGACGCCCGTCCCTCCATGATGTCCAGGCTCAGCCTCATCCCGCCGCACCGCGATCCGGTGGAGGAGGCCCTGCGGCTGCACGACGGCGTCAGCACAGACACCCGCGAAGTCACCATCGTTGCCTCCCCCACCCGTCCTTCGGGCACTGCTTCGGCCGGAGCGTCCCCAACCGGTACCGACGAGAGTGGCACCGACCAAACGGGCGACGATTCGGAGCCTGCAGCAGCCAGTGGGGCCGCTGCATCTCCTAATGTCGGCCTGAACGAATTGCTGGGCGGAAATCCTCGGCGCAGGGCACCGCGGCACGACGACTCCACACCCGCCACGGGCCAACTGCCCGAGACGGAGGCACCTGAACGCCAGCCGTCCAGGCCGAAGCGGTCCAGTGTCCCGTCCTGGGACGAGATCGTTTTCGGCACCCGCGGCGACTGAGGACCTAACTAGGACAGGCTCTCCACCAGCACGTGTTCGAGATAGCTCCACTCCGCCGGCAGCTCTGCAGGCAGCTGACCTTTTGAGCGTTTTTCCCCAGGCAGGACTTGCCCGGCCAGGAGTCCGGCTGGCAGGTGTGGTGGTTCCCAGTCCTGGGGTTCGCTGTTGTAGGTGCGGCCTGCCGGGGAGGTCCAGCCCGGCGGGCGGTCCTTGCTTGCGGGGGTGGGTTCCCAGCCGCTGCCGTGTTTCATCCGGTGATGTTTTGGGCAGAGCTGTCCCAGGTTCCTGAGGCCGGTGGTCCCGCCGTGATGCCAGGCGAGCAGGTGGTCGGCTTCGTTGTCGAGCGAGGCGTTGCTGCAGCCGGGGAACGGGCACTTGCCGTCCCGCAGCCGCAGCCACCGCCGCATTGCAGCCGGTATCCGGTAGTTCTTTCGGCCGATCTCCAGCGGCGCCCCGTCCCGCGGGTCCACCAGTACCCGATAGAACGACGCCGCCCCCTCGGCCACGAGTTGCCGGGCCATCGACGCCGGAACCGGGCCATGACCATCCAGCACCGCGGGCTCGTCAGTGACCCCCAGCAGCGACAACACCGGCACGGTGACGAGCACCTGCGCCGCCGGGGACGGGACCTCTGCCAGGCCGGCCGCTGCCCCGGCGCCCGGCGCAACACTGCTCCCGGCGCCCAGGAGCGCCGCAGCCCCGATATCCGCCATCAGTTGGGAAAGGGTGCGCGGCTCATCCGGGCCCTGGAGGCCGCGGGCCAATGCCCTGGTCCGGTTCCATGCCGCGTTGGCCTGCTCGGCGGGCAGCAACAGCGAGACCCAGCCCATCCCGTCGCGGTCCGGAGAATACTCCATCCGCCGCTGGGCCACACCCCGGGTATGCCGGGTTTCGATCGATTCCGGGTGGTGGCGTTCCCGCCAAGACCGCACCTTCCGCCGCAACCTCGCCGGCGGCAACTCCCCCGCCACACCCCCGGGCCCGGCCCCAAGTGCGTCAGGACCAGCCGCATCAGGCGTGAGGAAGTGCGCTTCGAGGGCTGCCGCGCCAGCGGCGTCCAGGCCCGCGGCCTCGTCCACCAGGACCTGGGCGTTCTGCCACGACACCGTCCCGGCCTGCAGCGCATCCAGCGCCGCAGGCAACGAACTGGTCAATGCGTGCGCGGCATCAAGCAATGAACTTGCTGCGCGTTCGCCGATGGTCAGGACGCAGGCGACCTCGGCGACCACGGCCATCTGCTGCCCGGTAACCCATTGCGGGCTCGGGTCCGGGTCCGCCAACGCAGCCGCAGCCTCCACGTGCCCGGCCACCAACCGCACCTTCACAGCCGCGGTGGCCGCCTCGATCCTGCTAATCAATGCCAGCCCATCCAGGCAGTCATCAGCGAACCGGCGCAAGGGATCAACACCATCGCCCAGACGTGAGTCAGCGGAAGCGGCAGGCGAAGCACCCGCAACGACGCCGGCAAGCTCGTCAGCGAACCCGGCCACCGACGCAACGGCAGCGAGAATCGCGTCCCTGCCCTCTGCGCCCTGCGCCGTGCCGTCCATACCCAAAAGCATGGCAGGAGGGTCCGACAATTCCCGGGCGGGCTTTATGCCCCGGTCCCCGGTTTCATTCCAGCGCCTGTTCCACCCGTTCCACGCCACAGGCAGGCATCCACGTCGAACGGCAGCAACTGGTCCTGTTCGGCCATCAGGTTGGCCCCATGGGCTGTAACGCGCCGCATGTAGTGCCGCCGGCACAGTGTCTCGTAACCCACTACCGGGACATGACCGCTTTCCACAGTGGCTGACGGGTCCATGGCCATGTCAACATCACCCACCACCACCTGGGCACCCTCGGTGACCATGACGCCGTCGACCGTCCTGGCGTTGTGCGTGGCGCGCCGGCCGCACCAGCACAAGGCCTCGACCTGGAGCACCTGCACCCGGTCCGCCAGTTCGATGAGCCGCTGGGAGCCGGGAAACAGGCGGGTGCGGAAGTCGGCCGTAATGCCGAAGGCGAAGACGTCGACGTCGATCTCGTCAACCACCTTGGCGAGCTGTTCCACCTGCTCCGGCGAGTAGAATTGCGCTTCGTCGCAAATCAGGTAGTCCACACGCTGCCCCTGGGTGCGCCGGCGCATGACTTCCTCCCAGAAGTCGGTGCCGTCCCCTACTTCCACCGCATCCGTCTGGAGGCCGAGGCGGCTGGAGATGCGGGATTCACCGGCGCGGTCGTTGCGGCTGAACCGGACCCCGCCCCGCCCCCTGGCGCGGTGGTTGTGATCCATCTGCAATGCCAGGGTGGACTTGCCGCTGTCCATGGTGCCGGAGAAAAAGACGAGCTCAGCCACGGCGCGCGCCCTTGCCGCCGGCGGTGAAACACAGCAGCGGCACCTCACGTTCGGCCTTCGTCAGCGAGCCGTGCTGGCCCACCACCTCCATGGCGGCGGGGCGGCTGCGCCGCGTGTCGTACAGGGCCAGGCTGTCCCGCGCGGCAATCATGACGTCGCCGATCCTGCCTTCGACGGCGGGACGCACCGGGCCGAAGAGGCCGGCGGACAGCGCGTCCTCCCGGGTGAAAGCCCAGATCCTGCCGCGGAAGCGGGCACGCCAGGCTGCCAGCAGGCGGTCCCGGTCTGCGCCCTCTTCGAGGTACAGGTGCACCATCCGGGGCTCGCCCGCCGTGTGCCGGACACCGTCCACCAGTTGGGGGTCCGCGGAGAAGTCGATGCGGTGCTGCTCCGGCACATCCAGCATCCCGTGATCGGCCGTGAGGAGGATGGTGGTGCCGGCCGGAAGGGACAGACTGAGCCGCTTCACGGTCGCGTCCAGTTCCTCGATCTGGTGCTCCCACTGCTCGGAGCCGCAGCCGTAGCGGTGCCCTGCCTTGTCCAGCTCGTTCAGGTAGAAGTACATCAATGACCGGTCGGAGCCGGCCATGGCTTCGGCGGCTGCGGCCGTGCGGGCGTGGGAGGTGGTTCCGGACACGAACCGGCCGCCGCGGAGGGCGGCGCGGGTCATGGGAGAGTCACCGAATTGCGGCAGGCTAATGGTGGTGACGTCTACTTCGCCGGCGGCGCGCTCCAGCACCGTGGGGAACGGCTGCCAGGACTCGGGGTCCACACCGGGGTCCCAGTTGCCCAACAGGTTGACCACCTTGTCCTGCTCCGGATCGAGCACGTCGTAGCCCACCATGCCGTGCTGGCCGGGCGGCAGCCCCGTCCCGAAGCTCGACAGTGCCGCTGCCGTGGTGGAGGGGAAAGTCGAATCGAGCCACACGGGAACGTCGCCCTGCCCGGCCTGGATCACCGACCGCAGGAAGGGGGTGTGCGCTGTTTTCTGCTTCAGCAGGCTCCGCCCCAGGCCGTCGGCCAGGACCACGCAGACGCGCTGGGCCGACGGCAGGCCGAGCGTGTTCGTGAAGCCGTCGACGCCGAGGCTGGCCGCGGCGCTGGTGAGGACTTCGGCGACCGAGCGCCGGCCGTAGGCGGGGGCGGAAGGCAGGCCCTGCGCCTGGCCTGCGGGGGCAAGAGGGGTACTGACAGTCTGGTTCCGGTCTTCGGGCATCAGCGCTGCTGGTGGCCGCGGCTGAGCCGGGTGCCAAAGACACCGGCGCGCGGGCGTGGCGGGAGCGACTGCACATGGGGTGCCGGGGCGCTGGAGCCGGTATTCACTGCACGCAGGGCACGGGCGAACAGCTTGGCGTCCTGCACCGCCTGCAGGCCGTCGGCCTCGGCACTGATCCGCAGGACAATGTCCTCCTGGGCGATGGTGCCGGTGTAGCCGTGGTCCGCTTCGCACTGGGGATCCCCGCAGCTGGCAGGGCCCATGTCCAGCCGCTGGCCGCCGGACCAGGCGATGGACAGCGTGAGTTCGCGGACGGGGTCGGAGGGCTTGTAGTTCTGCGGCTGGGAGTACATGTAGCTGAGGACCACGGAGCGGATCTGCGCCACAGGCACTGATTCGGTGGAGATCTGGGCGACGATCTGCTCGCCGGCATCGTCCAGCTGCTGGTCGTCGACATGCGTGATCACCAGCATGTCCGAGGTCAGGACCAGGACGGTGATGTGGCGGCGGACCTCGGCACGGTCGAAGTGGGTTTCCAGGTGCACCAGGTGGGCTACGCAATCGCGTCCGTCCAGGGCATCGTCCACGACGTCGGCCACCAGGCGGGGGTAGAAGCCGGCCTTCTGCAGGGCGTCGTCCAGGCTCTGGCCCTGGGCACCGTGGCTGTGTGAGCTGTGGTGGCGGACGGCCTGGTTGTCATTGCCGGGCGTTTCGGGCGCCGACGCGGGAGGCTGTGAGCTCATGACCCCTATTTTCACAGATCGGCCATACACATTGCGAACCGCGCCGGTCCCGCACGCGCGGGCTCAGCCCAGCATGGCCCGGCGTGCGCTGTCGGTCCGCTGGGCGGCGTTGCCGATCCGGACGTCCGCGGCAAGGATGGTGGCGCCCGACGTGCCGCACAACACGGGATTGAATTCCACCAGTGCGATCTCGGGGTGGTTGTCCTTCATCCAGGCCAGCCTGCCGGCCAGGTCCTCCAGCGCTTCAACGTCGACGGCCGGCAGTCCCTGGTAGGCGAACAGCTTCCGGGCAGCCCGGGGCGCGCGGATGAAGTCGTGCACGTCGGCGGCGGACAGGGGCGGCACCCGGTGCGCCCAGTCGTCGAGCAGGCTGGTGGCGTCACCGGCCAGCCCGAACGAGACCACCGGACCCAGCAGCGGGTCCTCGATGGCCCTGAACGTGCACGCCTGGCCCACAGGCGCCATGGACTGCACCTCCAGTGCCGGGTCGCCGTAGGCGGCGAGCGCCCGGCGCATCTGGAGGACGTTCTGGCGAAGAGACTCCGGGTCCTGGATGTCGAGCCGTACTCCGCCCAGGTCGAGCCGGTGCCGCAGCGCGGGAGCGGTGGTTTTCAAAGCGACGGGCCAGCCCAGTGCGTCAGCCGCTTCGACGGCCTGCTCCGGGGTATCGAAGCCCACGGACGGGAGCAGCCGGATGCCGTAGTGGCCCAGCAGGGACGCTGCCGCTGCGGGGTCCAGCTGCTTCAGCTGCTCACCGCGGACATCCCGCAGGAGGACCTCGATCTCGGCGCGTGCCTGCTGCGGGTCGCAGCCGGCGGGTTCCACGAAATGTCCGTGGTCCCGCGATACCCACTCCGCATACCGCACCACGGCCGCGAGCGCAGCCACCGCGGCGCCGGGGTTCGAGTAGCACGGGACGGTGTGGTCAAGCGACCCCACCATGCCCTCGACGTAGACGGAGGGGTCCAGGATGCCGGTGAACGCCGCCACCACGGGCTTCCCGGCGGCAGCCGAGCATTCGGCCAGCACTTCGGCGATGCTGTCCACCGTGAGTCCCCGCGCGGGCAGGAGCGCAGCCACCACCGCGTGCACGGCCTCCGATTCCAGCGCCTTCAGCAGCTCCGCGCGCAGGGCCGGCAGGGCAACGGACCGTCCGGCGTCGAGATCAACCCCGGCCACCAGCTGCCCGACGCTAAGCCCCTGGTCGGTGGCGCTGTCCGCCACCACTTTGCCCAGCGCCTGCGAGTTGCTGAAGATGGCGATGCCCGGGCCGGCGGGAAGCGGTTGGCCGGATACAACCTGCGCCACGTCCACCAGCTGCTCGATGGTCTCCACCCTAATGACGCCGGACTGGCGCAGCATGGCATCCAGTGCCCCCACCGGGGCCTGGGTTGTGCGCACGGCGTGGCCCGGGGGAAGCCGCAGGCCCATGGTGTCCGATTTGGCCACGATCACCGGTTTGGTCCGGGCCAGCCGCCGGGCGAGCCGCGAGAACTTGCGCGGGTTGCCGATGGATTCCAGGTAGAGGCCGACGGCGGAGGTATCGGCGTCGTCCTCCCAGTACTGCATCATGTCGTTGCCGGAGACGTCCGCCCTGTTTCCCGCGGAGAGGAACGTGGACAGGCCCAGCCGGCGCCGGCTGGACGCGGCGTAGAGCGAGACGCCGATGGCGGCGGACTGGCTGAAGAGGCCGAGGCTGCCGCGCAGGGCCAGTGTGGGCGCCATCGACGCGTTGAGCGAGACGTCCGGGTGCGTGTTCACGATCCCGAGCGAGGCCGGGCCAATGACGCGCATCCCGTTCGCCCGCGCCTGCCGCACCAGGTCCCGCTGCCGCTGGAGGCCGCGTTCGCCGTCGTCCGCGAAACCTGCCGAGGCAATCACCAGGCCCTTCACCCCCGCCGCAGCGCAGTCGGCCACAACCCCCGGAACTTCCTCGTAGGGCACCGCAACGACGGCCAGGTGAACCGGATCCGGCACCTCGGACAGGCTGCCGTAGGACAGCATGCCGGCCAGTTCGAAGGCCTCGGGGTTGATGGCGTAGACCGGCCCCGGGTACTTGCCTTCGATGATGTGCTCGAGCAGCTGGTAGCCCACCGTCCCCCATTTGCGGCTGGCACCAATGACGGCAACGGACGTCGGCGTCAGCAGGTCGCGCACGCTCCTCGCCTCCGCGCGGTGCTCGCGGGACTCCATGACGGCCCGGGATTTCTCCGTGGGGTCGATGTTGAACTCAAGGCTGACCACGCCGTCGTCGAAATGCCGTTTGACGTCATAGCCCGCGTCGGAGAAGACCATCAGCATCTTGCGGTTCTCCGGGAGCACCTCGGCAGTGAACCGGCGGATCCCGTTTTCGTGCGCGGCAGCGGCGAGGTGTTCCAGCAGGATGGAGCCCAGTCCCCTGCCCTGGTGCGCGTCGGCGATGTTGAACGCGACCTCCGCCTCCGCGGGATCATCCAGCCGGTCGTAGCGGCCGATTCCGATGATTTCCCCGCGGCTGGTGATGACGAACGCCACCCGGTCCTTGTAGTCCACCTCCGTGAAGCGTTTGAGCTCCTTGCTGGACAGCCGGGCCTTGAAGGCGAAGAACCGCATGTAAATTGAATCCTGGGACTGGCGCATATGGAACGCCTGGACCGCATCGGCATCCGAGGGATGGATGGGGCGCAGGTGCGCTGTTCCGCCGTCGCGCAGGACGACATCGGCTTCCCAATGTTCCGGATATTCGCCGTCCCCGGGCTGATCCACCATAGGCTTAGCCTAGCCAAAAACTTCCGGAGCACTCCGGAAAGCTGCACAGTAACCCCCAGAAGGATTCACCAACCCCCATGGCCCGCCGCCAAAGTTCAGCCCCTCCCGTGGACACCACCCCCTACACGGAGAACATCGTGGATATCGATGTGACCTCCGAAATGGAGGGTTCCTTCCTGGAGTACGCCTATTCCGTCATCTACTCCCGCGCGCTCCCCGATGCCCGCGACGGGCTGAAGCCGGTACAGCGCCGCATCCTGTACATGATGAGCGACATGGGCCTGCGCCCGGACCGCGGCCACGTCAAGAGCGCCCGCGTGGTGGGCGAGGTGATGGGCAAGCTGCACCCGCACGGCGATACCGCCATTTACGACGCCATGGTGCGCATGGCGCAGGACTTCTCGCTCCGGCTGCCGCTGATCGACGGGCACGGCAACTTCGGCTCGCTCGACGACGGCCCGGCGGCTCCGCGGTATACGGAGGCCAGGCTTGCTGCCGCCGCCCTCACGCTCACCGACCACCTCGACGAAGACGTGGTGGACTTCGTCCCCAACTACGACAACCAGCTGACCCAGCCCGATGTGCTGCCGGCGGCGTTCCCCAACCTGCTGGTCAACGGCGCTACCGGCATCGCCGTCGGCATGGCCACCAACATGGCACCGCACAACCTGGTGGAGGTCATCTCCGCCGCCCGGCACCTCATCGCCCACCCGGACGCCACGCTGGATGACATCATGCGCTTCGTGCCGGGCCCGGACCTGCCCAGCGGTGGCCGGATTGTTGGACTGGACGGCATCCGCGACGCCTACGCCACCGGACGCGGCTCATTCAAGACCCGCGCCAAGGTCGAGGTTGAACAGCTCTCCGCACGCCGCACCGGACTGGTGGTCACCGAGCTCCCCTACATGGTGGGCCCGGAGAAGGTGATCGAAAAGATCAAGGACGCCGTCAACGCCAAGAAGCTGACCGGCATCAGCGACATCGTGGACCTTACCGACCGCAAGCACGGCCTGCGCCTGGTCATCGAGCTGAAGAACGGCTTCAACCCCAACGCGGTCCTGCAGCAGCTGTACCGGTACTCGCCGATGGAGGACTCGTTCGGCATCAACAACGTCACCCTGGTGGACGGCCAGCCGCAGACGCTCGGCCTGGTGGACCTGCTGCGGGTGTACGTGAACCACCGGATTGACGTGGTGCGGCGCCGGACCGTGTTCCGGCTGGGCAAGAAGAAGGACCGCCTGCACCTGGTGGAGGGCCTCCTCATCGCCATCGTGGACATCGATGAGGTCATCCAGATCATCCGGTCCTCGGACGAGGCAGCCGCCGCGCGCGCCCGCCTGATGTCCATCTACGACCTCTCGGAAGTCCAGGCGAACTACATCCTGGAGCTGCGGCTCCGCCAGCTCACCAAGTACTCACGGATCGAGCTGGAGAAGGAGCAGGAGGAGCTGCGCCGCGAGATCGAGGAACTGGAGGCCATCCTCGGCTCCGAGGAACTGCTCCGCGGTGTGGTGTCCGACGAACTGGGCGGGATTGCCGAACAGCACGGCACCCCGCGGCGCACCGTCCTGCTGGAATCGGAAGCCGTGTCCCCTACGGTCGCCGCCGAACTGTCCGGGGCCAACGGCAAGAAGGGCAAGCCCGCACCGCTGGCCCTGGAGATCGCTGACGATCCCTGCTGGGCCATCCTCACCGCCTCAGGCCAAATCGGCCGCACCAGCAACCAGGAGCCGCTGGCGGAGGCGGGGCCGCGGAGCAAGCACGACGTGTTCACCTCCGTTGTGAAGACGTCGGCCCGCGGTGAAATCGCGGCCGTCACCTCCCAGGGGCGGATGCTGCGCCTGCAGGTGATGGACATGCCCGTCCTCGCGGCCATGTCAGGACTGCCCAACCTCGCCGGCGGCGTGCCGGCCAAGGACTTCCTCACCCTGGTCAAGGGCGAAACCCTGGTGGCGTTTGCCCCGCTGGACGAGGTCCTGGCCATCGGCACCGCCCAGGGCGTGGTGAAGCGGGTCCAGCCCGACTACCCGCTCAACCGCGAGGACTGGGAAGTCATCGCCCTGAAGGACAAGGACTTCGTGGTGGGCGTGGCACCCGCCGGGGCTGACGACGCCGAACTGGTGTTCCTCACTAGCCAGGCACAGCTGCTGAAATTCCCGGCAGCCAACGTCCGGCCCCAGGGCCGCACGGCGGGCGGCATGACCGGCATCAAGCTGGGTGCGGACGACCGCGTGATCTTCTTCGGTGCGGTGCAGCCCAAAGACGGGGCCGCCGTCGTGGTCACCATTGCCGGCAGCAACGGCGCCCTGCCGGGCACCGCTTCCGGCACCGCCAAGGTGACGGCTTTCTCGGAGTACCCTGCCAAGGGGCGTGCTACCGCCGGCGTCCGGGCGCACCGGTTCCTGAAGGGCGAGGACACGCTGCTGCTCGCGTGGGCCGGCCATGGCCCGGCAAAGGCGTCCTCCGCGGCGGGTGTGGCCAGGTCCCTGCCGCAGGAGCACGGCCGGCGCGACGGCTCGGGCGTGCCGCTGTCCCAGCCGGTGGAAGCCGTGGGTCCTGCGATGGCATGGCCAGATCCCGCCTAGACTGCTGCCATGCCTATCGTTCCTGATGAAAAGGACTGGACCTGGGTCCTGACGCGTCCCTGCCCGGAATGCGCCTTTGACGCCTCCACCGCCACGCCGTCAACGGTCCCCGGGACCATTGCGAGCATGCTGCCTCGGTGGCGGGCGGTGCTACGGCGGCCCGATGCGGCGGAGCGACCGAATGACCACACCTGGTCGGCGCTGGAGTACGCTTGCCACGTCCGGGACGTCTTCAGCCTGTTCGACCAGCGGCTGAACCTCATGCTCGAATCGGACGAGGCCCGGTTCGAGAACTGGGACCAGGACCGGACGGCCATCGAGAAGGATTACGCCAACGCGGACCCCGCGGTGGTCAGTGCCGAACTCGCGGCCGAGGGCAAGCAGGTGGCCGAGTCGTTCGCCGGCGTC
This sequence comes from Arthrobacter sp. Y3221159, assembly GCF_059089885.1. NCBI lineage: Bacteria > Bacillati > Actinomycetota > Actinomycetes > Micrococcales > Micrococcaceae > Arthrobacter > Arthrobacter sp. Y3221159. The sequence goes on along the minus strand of NZ_JBNHFC010000004.1, from coordinate 30,116 downwards.
CGGGAATCGGAGTGGGGCAGGAAAGGGCTCCGCAGCAACGGCTCCGAGTTCACCGTCCTGACGCTCGCCCAGTACTTCCTGCACGACGCCGTCCATCACCTCCACGACGTGGACGGCTAAGCGTTTCCTGCGTTTGCTCCCCTTCGCGAAGCCACCAGGGCGTCTTCGTCGTCCGGCGCCGCGCGCAGGACGAGCCGGGCATCTTCCGGCTGGATATCGGCCGGGTTATGCGTCACCAGCACCACCGTGCGGCCGCGCAGCCCGTGCCGCAGGTCTGCCAGCATATGGCGGGCGGACCCGGCATCGAGGTGTGCGGTGGGCTCGTCCAGGAGGATCACTTCCGCCCCCGTCATCAGGGTCCGCGCCACGGCGAGGCGCTGGCGCTCTCCCCCGCTGAGGAACGCGCCGCCGGGGCCGATCCGGGTATCCAGGCCGTAGGGCAGCCGCTCCATGAGGCTGGTCAAACCCACGGCCCGGATGACGGCGCCCATCTCTGCCTCCATGCCGGCCCCGCTGCGCTCCGCGGGGCGTCCCAGCAGCAGGTTGCCGCGGATGGTCGAGTCGAAGAGGTGTGCCTCCTGGGGGCACCACGCGGCCCGGCCCGTCACGCGTGCCTCGCCCGCCGCCGCAGGGAGGAATCCCAACAGGACCGAGAGCAGGGTCGATTTCCCGGACCCCGAGGGACCTGTGACGGCGAGCCAGCGCCCCGGTTCGGCAACGGCATTGACGCCCGTGAATACAGGCCTGCCGCCCGGCCATGCGGCGGCGAGGTTGTCCAGTTCGACGCCGGGACGGTTTCCGGTGCGGGCCGGCACCGCGTGGAGCCCGTCGGAATCGTCCGCGGCCGGGTCCAGGGCTGCCAGCGCGCCGGATTCCTCCACTCGCTGCAGGACTGTCCGCAGCGCCGGGAACTGGCGTACCGCCGTCGTCGTGGCTGCGTAGGGTTCCACCAGCGCGAGGAGGAGCAGGACCACCACCGCCGCGGTTGCCGGCGCTATCCGGCCATCGAACACGGCCGGGGCGGCGAGCCAGGCGGCCGCGAGGGCAGCGGCACAGCAGGCGGCCGTCGTGACAGCGTGGCCCAGCCCGTCCGCCCAGGCGGATCGCCGGGACGCCACGGTGGCGTTGGCGTCCTGCCGTTGCAGGTCCTCCAGGACCAGGGGCGCCACGCCGTTGGCATGGAGTTCCGCGCGGGCGTCCAGTGCCGCTGAAATGCGGCGCAGCACGCCGGAGCGCAGAAGCTGCTCTGCCGTAGCCGACTTCCGGTCGCCCCACAGGGCAACCGCCGGGGCGAGCACCAGGCTGGCAAGGGCGGCAGCGATGACGGCAGGCAGCGCGGACGGCACCAGCAGCCAGGTGGCGGCCAGCGCGAGCACGGACACAGCCACGGCGGTTACCGGCGGCAGGACCACGCGGGGAAGCAGGTCACGGATGGTGTCGACGTCGTCAATCACCGTTCCCAGCACGTTGCCGCCCTGCAGCAGGCGGCGGAGTGCCAGTGCCCGGCGGCTCAGCGACTCCCACAGCCGGCCCCGGAGCCTGGTGAGGGCCGCGAACACGGCGTCGTGCAGGAGCAGCCGCTCCCAGTACCGGAACACGGCACGGCCGATGCCGAAGAACCGGACACCCACGATGGCTGAGAGCAGGTACAGGATGGGCGGCTGCTCGCTGGCCCGGATGATCAGCCAGCCGGAGAGTCCGGACAGGGCGACGGCGCAGACCGCCGCCAGCGTGCCCACCGCGGCCGCGCCGCCGAACTTGCCCTGTACCGGCGCCAGCAGTGCTGCCAGGAGCCGGACGGGCGCCCGCCGCTGCCCGCCTGTACTGACTTCCCGGGCGCGGGGGCCGGGTCCGGCCGGTCCGCAACGGGATCCGGCGGGTGCAATCAGGGTGGCATCGCCGCCGGAACCGCGGGTAGCGGGCAGCGGTTGCCGGCCCGGGTCCCCTGCTGCCGGCACGTCCGGGACTGTGCCGCCTACAGGGACCAGGTGGTCCGCGAGGGCGCGGGTACGGTCATTGTGCGCCACCAGGATCACCGTGACCTGGCCCCGCAGCCTGCGGATGGCATCCTCCACCGCCAGAGCCGACTCGTCGTCGAGGTGCGCAGTGGGTTCATCGAGCAGCAGGACCGCGGCGCCTGCCTCGATCCGGGCCAGCCCGCGGGCCAGGGCAACCCTGCGCAATTCGCCTGGGCTCAGCTCAGCGGGGTGTTTAGCGGCCAGGTGCCCCGCCGCGGCCCGCACCAGGCAGGACCTGGCAACATCCACTGTCAGCGCCCGGTCCCGCGAATTCCGGGCGTGGGCGGACAGGTAGAGCAGCACCTCGTCCATAACGGTGTCGGCCACCATCACAGGATGCTGCGGGACCCAGGCCACCGCGGTACGGTCCAGGCCTTTGACGGAACCGGTGACGGACGTGCCGCCGCCGTCGCCGATGGTCCCGGCCAGGACACCCAGGACGGTGCTCTTTCCCGCGCCGCTGGGCCCGCCCAGGGCGGTGATTCGGCTCTGCGGCGCCTCGAAGCTGAGCGGTCCGACGGCGGCCCGGGACCTTCCGCCGAAGGTGACAGTGAGCGCGGAGACTGTAATGGGGGCGCCCGGCCGTCCTGCCCGCACGGCAGCAAGCGGCCGGGGCTCAGGTGCCTCGGTCACGGCCGTCACCTCTGCGAGCGCCACGCGGCCGTCATCGCTGGCATGGTGGGCGGTACCCAGTTCACGCAGCGGAAGATAGCAGTCCGGGGCGAGGATCAGCGCCAGCAGCCCGGCCTCGAGCGGCATGTCGCCGTGCACCAGCCGCACGCCGATGAACACCGCCACGACGGCAACGGAAATGGTGGCGATCAGCTCCAGGGCCAGGGCGGACATGAAGGCCGTCCGCAGGGTACCCATGGTCCGGAACCGGTACTCCTCGGAAATCTCCTCCAGTGCCCTGCGCTGGGCGGACGCGCGCCCCAGCCCCACCAGCACCGGCAGTCCCTTGGCCAGCTCCAGCATGTGGGCCGAGAGCCGGGCCAGCGCGGACTGCGCCTCGCGCACCTTGTCCTCGGTGTACCGGCCGATCAGCACCATGAAGAGCGGCACCAGCGGCACGGTGAGGACGATCACCACGGCGCTGACCCAGTCGGCAAAGAGAATCCGGGCGCCCAGCAGCAGCGGGATGGCGGCGCAGTTCACCAGGGCAGGCAGGAACTGGGTGTAGTAGCTGTCCAGCGCGTCCAGTCCCCGGGTGGCCAACACCGCCAGGCCCCCGTCCGCCGGACCGGTGCCCCGGGTACCGTTCCGCAGTGCCCGTTCGAGCAGCCCGGACCGCAGTTCCTCCTTGATGCCCAGGGCGGCCCGGCGGGCAGCAACGGCCTGCCCCCACACAGTGAGCGAGCGCAGGACCACGCCGGCCAGCCCCGGGATCATCTGCCCGGCCCAGTCCGGTTCCCCTGCGGCCAGCCCCGCCAGCGCGGAAGCCACGGCCTGGCCGATCAGGACCAGCGACAGCGCCTTGAGCGCTGCCAGGAGCCCGAGCCAGTAGAGGGCGGAGCGGGTGGCGGGACCGGCGGGGAACGTTGGCCGCACGTCAGCCTTTCGTGGTGAACGCCCTGGCGGCGACTGCCGGCAGGAAGCTGTGGGCCTCCGGGATGGACGCGGCGCTGACCCGGCGGCGGAACACCCAGTAGGTCCAGGCCTGGTAGGCAATCACCAAGGGCAGGCCGAACGCGGCGACGATGCTCATAAGGCCCAGAGTGTAGTCCGATGAAGAGGCGTTTGAAATGGTGAGGTCGAAGGCCCCGTCCAGGGTGGACGGCAGGACCACGGGAAACACCGCGCCGAAGATGGATGCCGTTCCGAGCACCAGGAACACGCCGAGCGCCAGGAACGCCTTGCCTTCGGCTCCGGAGCGGGCCAGCAGCCATGCCGCGGCGGCGGCTGTGACGGCGAGCAGGACCGCTGCCCAGGTCCACGGTTTTCCGTCCAGGAACTGGATGTTGAGCGCCCAGGCCGCAATGGGCAGGAGCAGGACCGGCAGCAGCCGGACGAACCACTGCCGGGCGCGGTGCCTGACCTCGCCGTCGGTCTTCAGCGCAAGGAACGCGAGGGCGTGGACCAGCGAGAAGCACACCACTGCGAGCCCGCCCAGGAGCGCGTAGCCGCTGAACCAGGCGAAGGGGCCGCCCTCACGGTCGCCGTTCGCGTTCAGGGGCAGTCCGGTGGTGGTCAGGGCCAGGGCGGCGCCGACGCCGAAGGCGGCGAAGAAGGATCCCAGGGCGATGGCCCAGTCCCACCGGGCCCGCCAGCGGTCTGTGTCCACCTTGCCGCGGTATTCGAAGGCCACCGCACGGAAGATCAGGGCCACCAGGACCACCAGCAGCGGCAGGTAGAGAGCGGAGAACAGGGAGGCGTACCAGAGCGGGAAAGCTGCGAACGTGGCACCGCCGGCCGTGAGGAGCCAGACCTCGTTGCCGTCCCAGACCGGCCCGATGGTGTTCAGGAGCACGCGGCGTTCGGTGTTGTTCCGGGCGAAGGCCTTCATCAGCATTCCCACGCCCAGGTCGAAGCCCTCGAGGAAGAGGTAGCCGGTCCACAGCACCGCGATGGCGATGAACCAGATGGTCGGCAGCAGTTCCATAGTTCGTTTCCTCTGCTTTGTGTTCGGCTGCGGCTAGTAGGCGAAGGCCAGGACGTCGTCAGCGGGTTTGGCGCTGCCCGGTCCGCCGGGGCCCGGGGTGGCGTCCTCGTTTTCGTCCGCCGGGACGTGCGCGAGCTCCGGCATGGCGGAGACCACGCCGCCGCGGATGTACTTGACCAGCAGCTTCACCTCCACCACCAGCAGGACGGCGTACACAGCGGTCAGGGTGATGAGCGAGGCCAGCAGTTCCCCGGCCGAGACGCCCGGGGAGACTGCTGCCGCGGTGAACATGAACACCTGGTCGATGCCGTTGGGATCAGGGTTGGGGGCAACCACGAACGGCTGACGGCCCATCTCGGTGAAGATCCAGCCGGCCGCGTTGGCGCCGAAGGGGGCCATGATGCCCATGACCGCAAGCCGCATGAGCCACGGTGACGAGGGCACGGTGCCGCTGCGGGTGAGCCACAGAGCCACGAGGGCTGCCAGGGCCGCGAGTCCGCCGAAGCCGATCATCATGCGGAAGCCCCAGTAGGTGACTTCCATGACCGGCAGGTAGTCGATTTCCTGGCCGGCACGTTCGCCGTAGATGGGGTTGTCCGGCAGGTGGGTGCCGTAGTTGGCCTGGTACTCGGGGAGCAGGGTGTTGACGCCCTTGACCTCGGTGGTGAAGTCACCCTTGGCAAGGTAGGAGAGGATGCCGGGCACTTCGATCAGGGCCACAATGTCATCGCAGTCCTGGGAGCCGAGGTTGCCGATGCTCAGGACGGAGAAGCCGGTGCCGTCGTGGCAGGCCGCCTCCGCTGCCGCCATCTTCATGGGCTGCTGTTCGAACATGAGCTTGCCCTGGAGGTCGCCGGTGAGGGCGGTGCCGGCGAAGGAGATCATGGCCACCACGGCGCCGATGCGCAGGGACCGGATCCAGACCGTGTGGTCTGCGCGGTCGCGGCCGGGGATGGTTGTGGACTCCCCCGGGATGACCTTGCCGCCGGCACCCACGGTGTCGACGCCGTCGCGCCGCCTGCGCCAGAGGTGGTACCAGGCAATGCCGAGCAGGAAGCCGCCGGCCACAGCCAGGGCGCCGAAGAGGGTGTGCGGCACGGCCACCAGCGCGGTGTTGTTGGTGAAGACAGCCCAGGCATCGGTCATGACCGGCCGGCCGTCCACCATTTCCACGCCCACGGGGTGCTGCATCCAACTGTTGGCCACGATGATGAAGTAGGCGGAGAACACGGAGCCAACCACGGCGATCCACAGGCAGGCCAGGTGGATGGCGGGCTTGAGCTGCTTCCAGCCGAAGATCCACAGTCCCAGGAAGGTGGATTCGACGAAGAAGGCCAGGAGGGCTTCGAGGGCCAGCGGGGCCCCGAAGACGTCGCCGACGAAGCGGCTGTATTCGCTCCAGGCCATGCCGAACTGGAATTCCTGCACGATGCCGGTGGCCACGCCCATGATGAAGTTGATGAGGAACAGCTTGCCCCAGAACTTGGTCATGCGCAGGTACTCCGGCTTGCCGGTGCGGTGCCAGACGGTCTGGATGATGGCCACTACCAGGCCCAGGCCAATGGTCAGCGGGACCATCATGAAGTGGTAGACCGTGGTGATACCGAATTGCCAGCGTGCGATTTCCAAGGCGTCCAAGGCAGTCCCTACTGTGAGCAGATGCACTTTTCTACGTTTCGTAGAACTCTAACTTCTACCGAGTGTAGAACAACGCCGGAGCGCTGTAAACACGCGCGCCTCGCGCTGCGAAAGCCAACCGTGCGCCACGCCACACTGTTCTACTCAACGTAGAAAGTAGCGCCGGTTCGGGGTAGATTTATAGGTGTAGTTGAAGAAACCGCGTGCAGTCACCGGCGCCAGCAGGGCGCACGGTGCGGGGAAACAAAGGAAGAGTGCGATGGCTAGTCTTGGTGAACTGGAACGGGCAGTAATGGATCTGCTCTGGGCGGGCCAGGAAGCTGCTACGGCGAACACCCTGCGGGACCAGCTGGCCCGCACGTCCGCAGGGCAGGGCGGTTCCGCGCACGAAGGCAAGGAACTTGCCGTCACCACCGTGCTCACGGTGCTGTCCCGGCTGGAAAAGAAGGGGCTGGTGGAGCGTGAACGCGGCACCCGGCCGCACCGCTACCAGGCCGTCTCCAGCCGTGCCGAGCACACCGCGGAGCTCATGCATGAAGTCCTGGGCTCGGCTCCGGACCGCGAAGCCGTGCTGGCACGCTTCATTGGCTCCGTATCCGAAGGTGAAGCCGAAACACTGCGCAAACTGCTTGGCCACCTCTAGCCAACCATGTTCTGGGCCTCGTACCTGCTGGCGGTCCTGGCGGTAATACTGGCCTGGCCGGTACCCATCCTCCTGTCGCGCGCACAGTGGCCCGCGCGCTCCCCGTTCACGGCCATGCTTCTCTGGCAGGCGATCGCCCTCGCCGGCGGGCTCTCCATGATCGGGGCCATGCTGGTCTACGGGCTCGAACCGATCGGCGACAACCTGATCGCCGGGCTCCGGGCACTGGCCGCGATGGTGTTCTTCAACGCGCCCACCACGGCCCTGGGATTCTGGCACATCTTCGCTTTGTCAGCGGCCGCACTGCTCACGGCCCACCTGGTCTTCACCCTGCTGCTCACGTACTACAAGATTGAGCGGCAGCGCCGGCGCCACCGGGAACTGCTGGCCCTGCTGGCCTCCCCCTCAGGGCAGGACGCCGCGACCCTGGTCATCAGTCACGACTCCCCTGTGGCCTATTGCCTGCCCGGCGGCGCCCGCTCGGTGACCGTATTGTCGGACGGATTGATGGCCGCCCTGGAGCCGGCCGAGCTGCGGGCCGTCCTGATCCACGAGAACGCCCATCTCAGTCAGCGGCACCACCTGCTCCTGTGGGCCTTTGCGGCCTGGCGGCAGGCCCTGCCCTGGCTCCCCACCACCCGGCTGGCCCAGGAGTCCGTCAACTCCCTGATTGAGATGCTTGCGGACGACGTCGCCCTCAAGAGCGAAAGCAAAGCCACCCTGATCAAGGCCATTGCCATTGTTGCCAGCGGTTCGGCGCAGGGTGCCGGGTCCGAGCTCACTCCGGCTTCCTCCACGGCGGCCCTGGCCGGGCTGGACCCCGGAAATGGCGTCCTGGCGTCGGATTCAGCGCGGACCACCGCTTCGCGGGTCAGCCGGCTGCTGTCGCCGCAGCCCCAGCTGCCGGGCGCCGTGCGCAGCCTGGTGCTGACCGGTTGCGTTCTCCTGCTGGCCCTCCCCACGGCCCTGCTGGTGGTTCCTGGCCTGCTCGGCTGAACATCCCGCCGTCGGACGCTCCGCCGGGGAGCGCCGCGGCAGGCACCGCCGGGTCAGGCGTCGATGCGCTCCCGGTCCAGGCTGGCGGCGCCCGCGATGATGAAGTCCTTGCGCGGGGAGACGTCCGAACCCATCAGCAGGTCGAAAATCTCCTCCGCCTGCTTGGCGTTCTCGATGCCCACCTTGCGCAGGGTCCGGTGCCGCGGGTCCATGGTGGTCTCGGCCAGCTGTTCCGCGTCCATTTCGCCCAGGCCCTTATACCGCTGGATGGGCTCCTTGTACCGCTTGCCTTCCTTGGCCAGGCGCGCCAGCAGCACATGCAGCTCAGCCTCCGAATAGGTGTAGATCATCTCGTTGGCCTTCTGGCCGGCGTTGATCACCTCCACCCGGTGCAGCGGCGGCACGGCCGCAAACACCCTGCCCTCGTCGATCATGGGCCGCATGTAGCGGAAGAACAGGGTCAGCAGGAGGGTGCGGATGTGCGCGCCGTCCACGTCGGCGTCGGTCATCAGGATGACCTTGCCGTAGCGTGCGGCGCTGATGTCGAAGCTGCGGCCTGAACCGGCTCCCACCACCTGGATCAGCGCGGCGCACTCGGCGTTGGAGAGCATGTCCCCCACGGAGGCCTTCTGGACGTTCAGGATCTTGCCGCGGATGGGCAGCAGGGCCTGGAAGTCGGAGGACCGGGCGAGCTTGGCCGTTCCCAGCGCCGAGTCCCCTTCCACGATGAAGAGTTCGGAACGTTCGACGTCGTCCGTCCGGCAGTCGGCAAGCTTGGTGGGCATCGAGGACGTTTCCAGCGCGTTCTTGCGCCGCTGGGTTTCCTTGTGCACGCGCGCCGAGATGCGCGACTTCATCTCGTTGACGATCTTCTCAAGCAGCAGCGCCGTCTGCGCTTTGTCGTTCCGGTTCGAGGAGGTGAGCTTGGCGTTGATTTCGCGCTCCACCACCTTGGCAACGATGGCGCGGACCGCGGAGGTGCCCAGGATTTCCTTGGTCTGCCCCTCAAACTGTGGTTCGGCCAGCCGGACCGTCAGAACGGCTGTGAGGCCGGCGAAGATGTCATCCTTCTCGATCTTGTCGTTGCCGGCCTTGAGCTTGCGGGCGTTGTTTTCCACTGCCTTCCGGAAGGTCTTCACCAGGGCCTGCTCGAAGCCGGACTGGTGCGTGCCGCCTTTGGGCGTGGAGATGATGTTCACGAAGCTGCGGACGGTGCTGTCATAGCCAATCCCCCAGCGCAGGGCAACGTCCACTTCACAGTCCCGCTCCACCTCGGCCAGCTGGCTGTGCCCGCGCTCGTCCAGGACCGGGACGGTTTCCTTGAACTTGCCCGCACCGTGGAGCCGCCACACGTCGGTGACGGCGGGGTCGGCCGCCAGGAAGTCGACGAACTCGGAGATGCCGCCGTCGTGGTGGAACACTTCCTCGTGCGGTCCGGCCGCCCCCGGGGTTCCGGCGATCCTGCGCTCATCACGGACCGTGAGCTTGAGCCCGGGAACCAGGAAGGACGTTTGCCGGGCGCGGGCCACCAGCTCGTCGTACGAAAACTTTGCGTCCGGGGTGAAGATCTGCCGGTCCGCCCAGTACCGGATTCTGGTGCCGGTGACGCCGCGCTTGGCTTTCCCCACAACGTCAAGGACAGAGTCTTCCACGAACGGAGTGAAGGGCGCGGCCGGGTCAACCCGGGAACCCGTGTCCTGGAACCGGCCAGGCTCGCCCCGGCGGAAGGACATCTTGTAGGTCTTGCCCCCGCGGTCCACCTCTACGTCCAGCCGTGAGGAGAGGGCGTTGACCACCGATGCGCCCACACCGTGCAGGCCGCCCGAGGCCGTGTAGGAGCCGCCGCCGAACTTGCCGCCAGCGTGCAGCTTGGTGAACACTACCTCGACGCCGGTGAGTCCGGTCTTCGGTTCCTTGTCGATGGGGATGCCGCGGCCGTCGTCATGGATTTCCACCGAGTTGTCCGCGTGCAGGATGATCCTGATGTCATGGCCGAACCCTGCCAGCGCTTCATCCACGGAGTTGTCGATGATCTCCCAGAGGCAGTGCATGAGGCCGCGGGAGTCGGTGGAACCGATGTACATGCCGGGGCGCTTGCGGACGGCTTCCAGGCCCTCCAGCACAGACAGGTGCCGGGCAGTGTAGTCAGAACTTGGTGCCACTGGTGTTGAACTCCTTCAGGTAAAGCGGGCGCTGAAAGCGCTCCCTCTAGGGTAGTCGGCCCCGGCCCGGACGGCTGGCTGCCACACTGCGGAGGGGCCTGTGCAGCGCACCACTGACCCACCGCTCGGCCTTCCGTGGTGAATCTTGACTGAACCTTGCGGATACGCGCACAGCGAACTTGCCCCATCCTTGCGATGGTTTTGTTACGAATACTGGTTATATAGACGTACTGATCTACTAAGGAGGCCGATATGACAACAGCAGTGGCGGACCGCACGCTCAACGCCCTCGACCGGTGCGATCGTTGCGGAGCCCAGGCATATGTCCGGGTTGTACTCGAGTCCTCCGGCGGTGAGCTGCTGTTCTGCGCCCACCACGCCCGTGCGGTCGAGGCTACCCTGAAGCCGTTGAGCTCCGACTGGCACGATGAGACGGCCAAGCTTCATGAGAAGGCTGCCGTAGAAGTCGACTAGTTGCACCGAGACTTATCGAGGGAATGGGATTCCTCCGGCCGGAGGGGTCCCGTTCCTCTTTTAACCCGTTTTTAGACCCGCGTCCGCTGTCACCAGCATCTTCTGCGCGCCGCGTCCCGGCGCAGCACTGGCAGGTCCTTTAAGCAGCAACGCGGGCCATTCCGCGCCTGGGAAATTTCCGTTCCCGGGCGGGAATGGCCCGCTTTGCCCTGCTGTGGCCTAGTCCAGGTAGTCCCGGAGCACCTGCGACCGGGAGGGGTGGCGGAGCTTGGACATGGTCTTCGATTCGATCTGGCGGATGCGCTCACGCGTGACGCCGTAGACCTTGCCGATTTCGTCTAAAGTCTTCGGCTGCCCGTCGGTGAGGCCGAACCGCATCGCCACGACGCCGGCTTCGCGCTCGGACAGGGTGTCCAGTACGGAGTGCAGCTGCTCCTGCAGGAGCGTGAAGCTCACGGCGTCGGCCGGAACCACGGCTTCCGAGTCCTCGATCAGGTCGCCGAACTCGGAGTCACCGTCCTCGCCCAGCGGGGTGTGGAGGGAAATGGGCTCGCGGCCGTACTTCTGGACCTCCACGACCTTTTCAGGGGTCATGTCCAGTTCGAGTGCCAGCTCTTCGGGCGTGGGTTCGCGGCCCAGGTCCTGGAGCATCTGGCGCTGGACGCGGGCCAGCTTGTTGATGACTTCAACCATGTGGACCGGGATGCGGATGGTGCGGGCCTGGTCCGCCATGGCGCGGGTGATGGCCTGCCGGATCCACCAGGTGGCGTAGGTGGAAAATTTGAAGCCCTTGGTGTAGTCGAACTTCTCGACTGCACGGATCAGGCCCAGGTTGCCTTCCTGGATGAGGTCCAGGAAGAGCATGCCGCGGCCGGTGTAGCGTTTGGCGAGCGACACCACGAGGCGGAGGTTGGCCTCCAGCAGGTGGTTCTTGGCGCGCTTGCCGTCGTGGATGATGAATTCCAGTTCCCGCTTGTACTTCGGGTCCATGGAGCCGTCGTCGGCGGCAATCTTCTCTTCGGCGAACAGTCCGGCCTCGATGCGGAGCGCAAGGTCCACTTCCTGCTCGGCGTTGAGCAGGGCGACCTTTCCGATCTGCTTGAGGTAGTCCTTGACGGGGTCCGCGGTGGCACCCGCGGACATGACCTGCTGCACCGGGGCGTCGTCGTCATCGGCATCAGAGTAGACGAAGCCCTTGCCGCTGCCGGCAACGGCCTTGGCAGGATCGGCCTCAACATCGGCGTCGGCGTCCTCAACCGCTTCCGGTCCCTCGAGGATGATGTCGTCGAGGTCCTCGACCTCTGCCTCGTCAGGGTCAACGTCACCGGCGGAAGCCTTGTTCGCGGCCTCGGCCGCCGCCTTGGCGCCGGGCTTGGGCCCGCGCTTCTTCGGCTCGCGCTTGCCGTCCGCGCCGGCAGATGCCTTGGTGGCTGCCCGCTTGGCGCCGGTCGCAACCTGCTTGTCCTCGGCGGACAAATCGTCCTGGGCGGCGGGGTCCTTCTTCGTGGAAGACGGGGTCACAGAAAACCTTTCTAGCGGTGGTCTGTGGAATCGCCATACGGGCAACACCACTATGACCCTGTCAAGTCCGTGGTGAAAACCAAGCGCCACCACGGCCGGCAGAGTCACTTAAGACAACTGCCGAAGCCGCTGCAATGTTCCCCGGAGGGCACATCCACAGGCACTCGATACACGGACCCAACCGGGTCTCGGCATCCATTGTCTCATGTTTTCCCCGGATCGGGCCTCTCCAATGACCTAATCACCGCCGCGCGTTCCCACTCCGCTGCCCATGCACCGCCAGATGCCGTCCGTCCGCGTACACAGCCGCTGCTTGCTGCCCGCTTCCAGGCTGCAGTGCCTGTTCAGAATTTTTGCCAGGCCGCTTCTTTCCGTCCGGCCCAGCCGCAAATTGCTCCCCGGCCCACCAGTTCAAGAAGGAGCTCGGCCAGGCGGTACCCCGGCTGGATCTCCAAGGCGGACGCAAAATGCGCGGCGGCGTAAGACCCCCGACCGCGGCACCAGGAGATCCATCCGCGAAGCGTCAGCGACGCGGCGGCGGCAGGCCCGCCAACCGCCGCGAGGTGTTCGAGGACCACGTCCAGCGCGTTGAGCCCGGCCCAGTCCGGCACATCAGGCCGGATACCCATCAGTACGTCGGCGTAGCCCGGATTCGGGCCCTTCGCCTGAAGTGGCTGGGGCTTCGCAGCGGGACACGGGATTGCCGGAGACACCGGGTGGGAACCGGCGCCGTCCCCGACGATGCCGAAAAGGGCGGCACCCGTTTCGGCTGCATCCTTCCCTGCAGCTGCCATCACCAGGACCGCATCCCGCCAGCCCGGGGTCAGCAAGGATGCCCGCAGGAACGCGTCGCGTTCCACCTCCGGAAGCCACGGTTCCCCCTTCGGCCTGGCGAGCACGGCCTCCCACAGGTCCAGGACCGCCAGAAGCTGCGCCCTGCTCCCCCGGCGGAAGTCGAGTTCTTCAGCCCACCCTGCCTCGGCTTCGAGGACAGCCTCGCGGTGCAGGCTTGGAACGGTCCGGGCAGTGGCAGATTGTGCCGGGGCGGATTGCGGCCCGGGGGCGGGCCCCACGCTGCTGCCGCGGTACACCATTTCCGCGTTCAGCGGGCTGTCCAGGATCTCCTGGAGGGGCCTGCCGGGCACGGGGCAGCACGTGGCATCGTCGCAGTACGCTTCCCGCCAGTAATCGGTGCCGACATACCAGGCCTCCCGCACAGGCATCGTGCCCTGGAGCATGGAGTCCAGTTCCGCAAGAAAGTGGCCGTAGGTGGCCGCCGCCGAGGCTGCGGCGCCGCCGGTAAAGACGGCCACCAGCGCGCCGTCCGCCTCCGTGTCAGCCTCCAGGTAACCGCGGACCATTAGGAGATATGTGCCGGGAGCGGCCAGGACCGGACCTGCCGGCAGGTCCAGCCGGAGCGTGGCCCCGAGACTCTTGCCGTGCATGGTGATGACCACGAGGCTGGCTTTGGGCCAGTAGCCCAGGGAATGGGGTATGAACCCGAGGACATCCTGGGGTCCGGTGATTCTGAGTTGTTCAGGAGCTGTCATGGCTCCAGCATTCGCCCGGGAGTGCAGGTGCTTCAGCAGGAATTTTCCCTATGTGGGTAGTCCCGCCGGTGGAGGACTAGTCGCCGTTGCCTGGGGGAGACGTCTGCCGGCGCCGGGCGAGGTTCTCGCGCCGCTGCCGGGCCAGGGCTGTGCGCAGTGGTGGAACCACCACGCCCTGGGCTGCCATCTGCCGGCGGACCTTGCGCCGGCACACCAACGTGGCTGTGGCCCCGAATCCCAGCAGCAGGAATTGGACGCTCAGGGCGATGCGGAACGGGTCCAGCCCGTACAGGACGCCGTTGGAGAAGCCGCTGGCGTACAGGACGTCCAGGACAAGCCCGATCAGGTAGATGGCAACCAGCGCAGCGATGAATCCGCCCACGTTCACTATGCCGGTGGCGGTTCCGATCCGATGGGCCGGGTTGAAGGTGCGGGCGAAGTCGAAGCCGATCATGGAGCCCGGGCCGCCAATGGCCAGCGCGACCACCAGGGCGGCGAGCAACCATAGCGGGGCACGCCCGGGCGTCAGCAGGACCGCAGCCCAGGCGGCGGCGGTGGTGGCTGCGATCAGCAGGACCATGGTGGAGCGGCGGAGGGGATGCCGCGACACGAAGCGGCCGATGAACGGGCCCACGGCCATCCCGGCGGCAACGTAAAGACCCATCAGCCCCGCCACCGTGCCGGCTTCCAGGCCCTGGCCGGAGATGAGGAACGGGTAGCCCCAGGTCATGGCGAACACCGTGCCGCTGAATTGGATGGTGAAGTGGCTCCACATCCCCAGCCTTGTTCCGGGCTGGCGCCATGCCCGGGCCAGGGAAATACCGGTGGCCTTGAGCCCCTGCTGCGCCTGCGGCCGCTCCGTCCCCGGCGGGACGTCCTTCAGGAGCACCACCACCAGGACCACTGCCAGGGCGGACAGCCCAGCCAGCATCAGGAAGGCCGGGGTCCAGCCGGCCGCATGCAGGACGAAAGCGAACGGGATGACGCTCACCAGCTGGCCCAGCTGCCCGGTCATGCCCGTCAGCTGGGTGACCAAAGGAACCCGCGCCGGGGCAAACCACAGCGGGATCAGGCGGATCACCGAAATGAATGTCATGGCGTCGCCGGCACCCACCAGGACCCTGCCCAGGATCCCGCCCGGGATGCTGTCGGCGAAGGCAAGCTGCAGCTGGCCCAGCCCCATGAGGACGGCGCCGCCGGCGATCATTGCCCGCGAGCCGAACCTGTCCACCAGGAGTCCCACGGGAATCTGCAGCGCGGCGTAGACCAGGAGCTGCAGGACGGTAAAGAAGGAGATGGCGGACGCCGTGGCATTGAACCGCTCCGTGGCCTCTAGCCCCACCACGCCGAAGGACGTGCGCTGTGACACGGCCACCAGGTACCCGAAGATTCCGACGGTCCAGATCAGCCATGCTCGGGGTGCAGTCACGCCTTCATTATGCCCGCATGCCCGGCGGCACCCTGGCCGCTGCGTGCCGGTTGCCGCCCCGAAACCTACTGCGCGGGGTTCTCCCGGGCAAGGTAGGCCTCGACGGCGGCGCCCAGCACATCGGCGTCGGGCAGCTCGTCGTTTTCGTCGGCGAGCAGCGAGCGGCGCACAATGCCGTCTGCCTTTTCGTCGTAGCGGGTCTCCAGCCGGGACACCACCTGCTGGACCTCGTCGGACGCGTCGATCTGCTCGGCAATCTGGCGCGTGACTTCCCGGCCCGCCTCGCGCAGCCGGTCCGTGGGCAGCATGAGGGATGTGGCTGCGCCGAGGTACTCAAGTCCGGCCACCGCCGCAGCAGGATACTCCGCTTCCGCCAGGTAATGCGGGACGTGGATGACGTAGCCGGCAACGTTCCGCCCGGCTTCCACCAGCCGGAGTTCCAGGATGTGCCCCACGGCGGCCGGAACTTCCACGGTGGGCTTCCAGACGGAGATTCCCTCGATCAGCTCGGGCCTGTTGCCGTGCACTGTGACGCCGATGGGCCGCGTGTGCGGGACCGGCATGGGAATGGAATGGATCCAGGTCACCAGGTTGACGTCCAGCTTCTCCACGATCCCGACGACGGCACGGGCAAAACGCTCCCACTGGAGGTCCGGCTCGAACCCGGCCAGAAGCAGGAAGGGCTTGCCCAGGCCGTCAACCAGCCGGTAAAGCGCCAGCCGCGGTTCCTGGTAGTCCTGGAGGTGGTCCTCCACAAAGGTGAGGTGCGGCCTGCGGGACCGGTAATCGATCAGCTGGTCGGCGTCGAAAACAGCAACAGGCTGGGCATCGAGGGAGTCCAGCAGCTCGGCGTTGATCTGCTTTACCACGTGCCCGGCATCGGCGAATCCGGTAAAGCCCATCACCAGATTCAGCCCACGGAGTTCAGGGCTGTGGAACAGCTCGATGTTGCTCGCATAGAGCGCGTCAGGGTCCAGCAGGGAGCCGGAGATCCGTTCAAGCACGGCATGTTCCTTTCATGGATGCGGGTGGACATCAATTACAACGCGGGCAGGCAGCCGGGCATTCCGAGTGGGGCTGTGGCGCACCTCTCAGAAGATTCTTCCGCCGGCGCACCCAAGGGCTACGATCGGAACTGGCCTGCCAGGCGGCCTTGCACCTCCCCGGATGGCATCCGGAAGGGCCGTCATCCGGTCTTCCATGGCAGAGCGCCGAACATGCACCCCTGCCCGTACCGATCTTCGAGAATTGAGGACTCATCCCTGTGGTCAAGAATACGGAAATCAACCTTAGTACCCTCTCCCGGGACCTGAAAAAGAGCCCCAGCGACGCAGTGGTCATCGGCGTGGGGCAGGGTACGGACGGGCCGGTCCTCCTGGACAACCCGTTGGCCGCGAAGTCCGCCGAGGCCCTCACCGATTCCCTCAAGTCACTCGGGGTGACCGGTGCCGCAGACCAGATCGTCCGCCTGCCCGGCCTCCCCGAGACAGGCGCCGGCATCCTCGTCCTCGCCGGTGTCGGCAAGGTCGCGGCCGGCACGGCACCCACGGGCGAGGCCCTCCGCCGCGCCGCCGGTTCCGCCGTCCGCCAGCTGGCCGGGCTGGGCACGGTTGCCCTGGCCTTCCCGACGGCGTCAGTGGCCGACGTCGCGGCCGTCGCCGAAGGCGCCGCGCTGGGCGCCTATTCCTTCACCGAGTTCCGGTCCGCGAAGGACGGCCTGAAGGATCCGGTCTCCAAGGCCATCGTCTTCACCGACGTGGCTGACCAGACGGAACTCGACGCCGCCCTGAAGCGCGCCGCCCTGATCGGCAGGGCCGTCAACGCCACCCGCTCCCTCGTCAACACCCCGCCCAGCCACCTGTACCCCGAAACATTCGCCGAGGCAGCCAAGGACCTGGCCAAGGGCCTTCCCGTCAAGGTGACGGTCTGGGACGAGAAGCGCCTGGAAAAGGAAGGCTTCGGCGGCATCATGGGCGTCGGCAAGGGTTCCTCCCGCCAGCCCCGCCTGGTCAAGGTGGAGTACTCCCCCGCCCGGGCGACGGCGAAGATCGCCCTGGTGGGCAAGGGCATCACCTTTGACACCGGCGGTATCTCCATCAAGCCGGCCCTCGGCATGGGCGACATGAAGAGCGACATGGCAGGCGCCGCCGTCGTCCTTAACACTGTCCTTGCCCTCGCCGGGCTGGGCCTGCCGGTCAAGGCAACCGCATGGTTGTGCATTGCGGAGAACATGCCCTCAGGTGCCGCGTCCCGGCCCGCCGACGTGCTGACCATGTTCGGCGGGAAGACCGTGGAGGTCCTGAACACCGACGCCGAAGGCCGCCTGGTCATGGCGGACGGCATCGTGGCGGCCAGCCGCGAGTACCCGGACGCCATTATCGACGTCGCCACCCTTACGGGTGCCCAGCTGATCGCCCTGGGCAACCGCACCGCCGGCATCATGGGCTCCGAGCCGGTCACCACGGCCCTCAAGGCCGCGGCCGACCGCGCGGGCGAACTGGTGTGGCCCATGCCTCTGCCGGAGGAACTGCGCCCGAGCCTCGACTCCCAGGTGGCAGACCTGGCCAACATCGGCGAACGCCACGGCGGCATGATGACCGCAGCCGTCTTCCTGCAGGAATTTGTGGGCAAGGACAAGGACGGCGCACAGATCCCCTGGGCCCACATCGACATCGCAGGCCCCTCCTTTAACAACGGCAGCCCGTACGGCTACACGCACAAGCAGGGCACTGGCTGCACGGTCAGAACCCTGGTGGCGTATGTGGAGGACATCCTGGCTGCTGCCGCCTGACGCAGCCCCGGAGGGAGTGGGAAGCGGCTTTGTGGCATGGGGTGATCCCTCCGCCACAAAGCCGCGTGACACTCGACACAAAGCGCTCCACAAACACTGTGCCAAGGTGGAGCATGGATAAGTGGTTCGCTAAGGTGAACCACGGTAGTCACAAATGCAAGAGAGTTGCCCTGCTGACATAATCACGGCAGTGCAAGTTCCAAGACCAGATGATGCGCGCAGATCGCGTCATCGTTCACGCGAGGGAGCGTTTAAGTGGCCGATCAGGCAACTGCGCAAGAATTCGACATCCTGGTACTCGGTGGCGGCAGCGGCGGATACGCCGCCGCACTGCGGGCCGTACAGCTTGGCCTTACCGTCGGCCTCGTGGAGAAGGCAAAGCTGGGCGGCACCTGCCTCCACAACGGCTGCATCCCCACCAAGGCGCTGCTGCACTCTGCAGAGCTGGCCGACCATGCACGTGACTCCGCCAAGTACGGCGTGAACGTCACCCTGGACAGCATCGACATCAACGCCGTCAACGCGTACAAGGACGGCATTATCGCCGGCAAGTACAAGGGCCTGCAGGGACTCATCAAGTCCAAGGGCATCACCGTCATCGAGGGTGAAGGCAAGCTCCAGGGCACGGACACCGTTGTGGTGAACGGCACCGCCTACAGGGGCAAGAACATCATCCTGGCCACGGGTTCCTACTCCCGTTCCCTTCCGGGCCTGGAAATCGGCGGCAAGGTCATCACCTCGGACCAGGCCCTGACCATGGACTACATCCCCAAGAGCGCCATCATCCTGGGCGGCGGCGTGATTGGCGTCGAGTTCGCATCCGTCTGGAAGTCGTTCGGCGTGGACGTCACCATCGTGGAGGGCCTGCCCTCACTTGTTCCCAACGAGGACGCCACCATCGTCAAGAACTTCGAGCGCGCCTTCAAGAAGCGCGGCATCAAGTTCTCCACCGGTGTCTTCTTCCAGGGCGTCGAGCAGAACGAGAACGGCGTCAAGGTCACCCTGGTGGACGGCAAGACGTTCGAAGCGGACCTCCTCCTGGTCGCAGTGGGCCGCGGCCCCGTCACCGCCAACCTCGGTTACGAGGAAGCCGGCATCACCATCGACCGCGGCTTCGTCATCACCAACGAGCGCCTGCACACCGGCGTGGGCAACATCTACGCAGTGGGCGACATCGTTCCCGGCGTCCAGCTTGCGCACCGCGGCTACCAGCAAGGCATCTTCGTCGCCGAGGAGATCGCTGGCCTGAAGCCTGTGATCGTCGAGGACATCAACATCCCCAAGGTCACCTACTCCGAGCCTGAAATCGCCACCGTGGGCTACACCGAAAAAGCCGCCAAGGAGAAGTTCGGCGAGGACCAGGTACAGACCCAGGAATACAACCTCGCCGGCAACGGCAAGAGCTCCATCCTGGGCACGTCCGGCCTGGTCAAGCTTGTCCGGCAGAAGGACGGCCCCGTTGTGGGCGTCCACATGATCGGCGCCCGCATGGGCGAACAGGTGGGCGAGGCCCAGCTGATCGTGAACTGGGAAGCCTACCCGGAGGATGTGGCCCAGCTGGTGCACGCACACCCCACCCAGAACGAGTCCCTGGGCGAAGCCCACCTGGCACTCGCGGGCAAGCCGCTCCACGGCTGATTTTCCGCAGCACCATGGAGCCTGGTGCACCCGGCATGGAAACCCCGGGGCACCAGGCTCAAAATCAGGCAGCATTCAATCGCACTAAAGATCAATAAGGAGAACGGGGACGACATGTCTGAATCCGTTAACTTGCCCGCCCTCGGTGAGAGCGTCACCGAAGGAACCGTCACCCGCTGGCTCAAGCAGGTAGGTGACCGGGTAGAGGTGGACGAGCCGCTGCTCGAGGTTTCCACCGACAAAGTAGACACTGAAATCCCCTCTCCTGTAGCTGGCGTGATTGAGGAAATCCTGGTGGCCGAAGACGAGACCGCCGAGGTAGGCGCACCCCTGGTGCGCATCGGCGACGGCTCCGACGGCGGTTCGGCTGCCCCGGCAGAAGAAGCTCCGGCCGCTGCCCCGGCCGAAGAGGCACCGGCACAGGAAGCCCCTGCCCAGGAAGCTGCGGCACCGGAAGCTCCCGCTGCCACACCGGCAGCCGAAGCACCCGCCGGCGGCGGCGAAGGCCACGAAGTCACCCTCCCCGCCCTGGGCGAGAGCGTCACCGAAGGCACCGTCACCCGCTGGCTCAAGGCCGTGGGCGACAACGTCGAGGTTGACGAGCCCCTGCTGGAGGTCTCCACCGACAAGGTGGACACCGAAATCCCGTCCCCGGTGGCCGGTACCCTCCAGGAAATCCGCGTCAACGAGGATGAGACCGCTGCGGTTGGTTCCGTCCTGGCCGTCATCGGCTCCGGCGCCGCTGCTGCTCCCGCGGAGGCTCCGCAGGCTGCTCCGGCCGCCCCCGCCAAGGAGGCTCCCGCCCAGGAAGCCCCGAGGGAAGAGGCCCCCAAGCCAGCACCTGCACCCGAGGCTCCGAAGGAAGAGGCTCCGCAGCAGGCAGCACCCGCCACGGCAGCAGCCGAAGCCCCATCCGCAGGAGGCGAGTCCGGCTACGTCACTCCTCTGGTCCGCAAGCTTGCCAACCAGCACGGCGTGAACATCGCCTCCCTCTCCGGCACCGGCGTCGGCGGCCGCATCCGCAAGCAGGACGTTATCGCGGCTGCCGAGGCCAAGGCCGCACCTGCCGCCGCTCCGGCCGCAGCACCGGCAGCAGCCGCCCCGGCCGCTTCTTCCGCTCCTGTCTCCTCCCTGCGCGGCACTACGCAGAAGGCTCCGCGCATCCGCCAGGTCATCGCCCGCCGCATGCGCGAATCCCTGGAAATCTCCACCCAGCTGACGCAGGTCCACGAAGTGGACATGACCAGGATCGCCAAGCTGCGGACCCGGGCCAAGAACTCGTTCCAGGCCCAGAACGGCACCAAGCTGACCTTCCTGCCCTTCATCGCCAAGGCTGTTGCCGAGGCTCTCAAGCAGCACCCCAAGCTCAACGCTGCCTACGATGAGGACAAGCAGGAGATCACGTACCACAACGCCGAGCACCTGGCGATCGCCGTGGACACGGACAAGGGCCTGCTGGTGCCGGTCATCTCCGACGCCGGCAACCTGAACCTTGCCGGCCTGGCCGGCAAGATCGCCGACGTCGCAGCCCGTACCCGCGACGGCAAGATCGGCCCGGACGAGCTGTCCGGCGGCACGTTCAGCATCACAAACATCGGCTCGGTGGGCGCCCTGTTCGACACCCCAATCATCAACCAGCCGCAGGTGGGCATCCTCGGCACCGGCGCGATCGTCAAGCGCGCTGTGGTGGTTGCCGACGAAAACGGTGACGACTCGATCGCCATCCGCTCCATGATGTACCTGTCGCTGACGTACGACCACCGCCTGGTGGACGGCGCAGACGCCGGCCGTTTCCTGCAGACCCTGAAGGCCCGCCTTGAAGAAGGCGCCTTCGAAGCGGACCTGGGACTGTAGCAGCCAGCCACGGACGACGGCGGTGCAGGCCGGCGGTGGGACAACCCGCCGCGGCCCGCGCCGCCGTCGTTCTTTAAGGCCCTTCAGGCAGTCCGCCGCACGTCAGCGCGTCTACTACCGGACGTAGAACAACTGGCTACACTGGTCCCATGAACATCCTCTACAACATTGTGGTTTTCCTGCATATCGTCGGCGCGGCCATGATCGTGGGCATCTGGATCGGGCAGATGAAGAAGCCCACCGTCCACCCCCGCCAGTTCGACGGCGCCATGCTGCAGCTCCTCACCGGCGTCGCCCTGATGGGCCTCATCCCGGCGCTCGACATGGACGCCAATTACGCGAAACTGGGCATCAAGCTCGTCATCGCCCTGGTTGTGGGCGTCCTGGCCTTCATCGGCCGCCGAAAGTACAAGGCCGGCCAGGACGTCAGCCCCGGCCTGGCCCATGCCGTGGGCGGCCTGGCGCTGCTGAACATCGCCATCGCCACCATCTGGAACTGACCCTGGCCCGTTTCCTGTCCCGCCGGAGTCACAATCCACCGGCAGCGGACACGGATGCACCCGGCGGGTGAAGTCCCTAGGATGGGAAACGGCGGGGTCCAGGCAGCGGCCTGCCCCGGTACACATCGACTTGAGGAGTGAACATGGCAGCAACACGTTCAGCAAATGCAGTATGGAACGGCAACCTGACGGAAGGCGCCGGTACCACCAGCCTGGCCACCTCAGGCCTGGGCACGTTCGATGTCACTTGGAAAGCCCGCACCGAAGCGGCCAACGGCAAGACCAGCCCTGAGGAACTCATTGCCGCAGCCCACGCGGCATGCTTCTCAATGGCCTTCAGCAATGAACTGGCAAAGGCCGGACACACTCCCGAAGAAGTCCGCGCCAAGGCTGACGTGACGTTCGTTCCGGGCACCGGCATCACCGGCAGCCACCTGACGGTCGAGGCCAGGGTCCCGGGAATCTCGGAGGACGAGTTCCAGAAGATTGCCGGCGAAGCCAAGGTGGGTTGCCCGGTTTCAGGCGCCCTGGCAAGCATCGACATCACGATGGACGCCACGCTGGAGTCCTGATCCGCCAGTAAGCGGCAAAGGCCCTGCACGCCCGGAGAATTCCGGGGGTGCAGGGCCTTTCCTTGTTCCTGGGGCTACTTGCCCTGGCTGCGCGCAGGCAAGGGAGCCGGGCGGAGCCGCCGGTACCCCTCGCGGGCCGGCGGGCGGTCGGTGGGAAGTTCCTGGATCATTTCCTTCAGGGCACCGATGCCGTACTCCAGCTGCGGGTCCCGGCCTGCGGCGTAGGCGTGCGGCGGGTAGGCCACCTCAATGTCCGGATCAACGCCATAGTTTTCGACGCTCCACCCCACGCCCCCGCTGAACCAGTTGGCGTAGCGCGGCTGGGTGACGCCGGTGCCGTCCGCCAGGGCGAACCTGTTGTCGATGCCGACCACTCCGCCCCAGGTACGGGTCCCGATCACGGGGCCGATCCCCCGCAGCTTGGACACCTGGGTGATGATGTCCCCGTCCGAACCGGCGAACTCGTCCGCCAGCACGATGACGGGCCCTCGAGGTGCGTGGTGCGGATAGGTCCGCGGCTTCTCCCCGCGGGGCATGCTCCAGCCCGTGACCTTCCGGCCGATCAGTTCCGCCACCAGCTGCGACGTGTGGCCGCCACGGTTCCGCCTGACATCCACGATGAGCCCGTCCAGCGCGGTTTCGGTGTCCAGGTCGCGGTGGAGCTGTGCCCAGCCGTTGGCCATCATGTCAGGAATATGCAGGTAGCCGAAGGTTCCGGCGGATGCTTCCCGGACGGTGCGGCGGTTGCCGGCTACCCACTCCTGGTACCGCAGGCGTTCCTCGTCCTTGACCGGAACGACGGCGACCCGCCGCTGGGTGCCGGCCGCACCTGTGTGGGCGGGGCCGTTAAGGAGGGTCAGCTCCACCGCCCGTCCGGCCGCACCCACCAGCTGCATGGCCGGGGTGACGGATGCCGACAGCGGGACGCCGTCGATGGCCAGCAGGATGTCTCCGGCCTTGGCGTCAACGCCCGGCCGCGTCAGGGGCGATGTGGCCAACGGGTCCGAGGATTCGCCGGCCAGGATTCGGGTGATTTCCCAGCCCGCCGGAGTGTGGGCGATATCGGCCCCGAGCCGGCCCTGCCCCTGGCTGCCGTTTTCGGTGACCGGCGCCGGCCGGACATAGGCATGGGAGGTGCCCAGTTCGCCGTGCATCTCCCACAGGAGGTCCACGAGGTCATCGTGCGATCCCAGGCGCTCAACCAGGGGGCGGTAGCGCTTGTGGATGGATTCCCAGTCCTGGCCCGCCATGTCCTCAGCCCAGAAGAAGTCCCGCTGCAGCCGCCAGGCCTCGTCGAAGGCCTGGCCCCAGACGCTGAGCGGATCCATCATTACGCGGATCCGGCCCAGGTCCACCTTGACCAGCTTCCCGGATTCCTCGTCCGCTTTCGCATCCGCCGGAACCGCTGTGACCTGCTTGTCCGAGATCAGCACCACGGTGCTCCGGTCCCCGGAGAGCCGGTAGCTGTCCAGCGACTCCACGAGCGTGGACTTCTTCCGCCGGGCGATGTCGAACCTGACAAGGCTGGGGCGGGCATCCTTGTCGTCCTGGCTCGCTTTTCCGTCGCCGGTGACGCCTGCCAGTGCCCAGTCAAGCCACAGAAGCGCGCCGTCCGCGGTTTCCAGTGAGGTGTAATTGCCCTGCGGCACGGGGACGGTGATGACGCGGTGTGCAAGGCCCTCGGGGTCAACTGCAACTTCCGGAGTTTCGCCGGGTTCCTGCCCGCCGGGAGTGTCCGTAACGGAGCCTTCGCCGCCGTCGGGTGCCACCGCCGGACCGAAGGGCGACGGCGTCCCGGCGGCGAGTGCCACCAGGTACGGCTTAATGGGGCTGGGGAAGGAGAGATCGAAGGAGTGGCCGTCGTACACCGGGTCGAAGCTGCGGTTGGACAGGAACGCCAGGTATTTGCCGTCCGGGGTGAAGGCCGGCGACTTGTCGCCGAAGCGGCCGTCCGTCACCTCAACGGGGGCCGTTCCGGGTTTGTCCATGTCCGCCAGCCGGAGCCGGCTGCGCGAGCCGAAGGACGTGACCGGCTCGGACCAGACCAGCCACCGGGAGTCGGGCGACCACGCCAGTTCCGAGATGGTGCCTTCCCCGATGCTGGCCACAAGGACAAAGTCGCCCGTGCGGGTGTCCGTCGCATACACCTCACCGAAAGAGGTGCCAACGGCTACCCGGCGCCCGTCGGGGCTGGCCTCCAGGGCGCTGGCCCGGGACGGCATGGGAATGTTGATCCCCGGGGCGTCCGCCCCGGACTGGGCGTCTGCTGCGGATACGGTGTCCTCCGGGGCGACGTCGGCCTGCCGCGGGTCCGCCTGCTGGTCGTCCGCGGGGACAAAGGTGCCGGCCCCGGCCAGCACCGCGGCGCCGGCCGCCGGGACGGGCTGCGGTAGCACCGGCGCATCGCCGGCACCGTCGGCAGGAGTGGGCGCCTCCCCCGGCTTGGTGCCCGCCGGCCCGTCTTCCTGGACGGCGGGAGTGGCGTTGTGCTCAACCGCTGCCACGATGTCCCTGATGTGCAGGGCCTCCACGCCACCATGGTCGGCGACATAGGCAATCCGGCCGTCGCCGAGTGGCCGTGGCAGGCGCCCGCGCACACCCGGCGTCGCCTCGACGATCCGGGACGGCCCGTCCTTGTGGCGGAGCCAGTGGATGGTGCCGTGCGCTTCCACGGCGCTGGCTGTCCCAGCGGTGTCAGGCACCACCGCGCCCAGGTGCTTTGAGGTCTTCAGCAGTGCCGGTCGCCGGGACTGGGAGGCGGAGCCCAGTGCGATGTCCAGCCGCACGGCGTCGGAGTCCAGGCTGTGCAGGATCCACAGCTCCCCGGCCGATTCGAAGATGACACGCTTTCCGTCACTGGCGGCATGCCGGACGTAGAAGTCCTCGTGGTCCGTGTGGCGGCGCAGGTCGCTCCCGCCGGGAAGGACCGAATAGAGGTTGCCGTAGCCCTCATGGTCGGACAGGAAGGCGATACGGCCGTCTACCCACATAGGGTCCGCGAGGTTGCCGTCAAGGTCCGGCAGCAGCCGCTCGAACTCCCCGTTGCCGTCTGCGTCGATCCACAGTTTCCCTGCGGTGCCGCCGCGATAGCGCTTCCACCAGGCCGGTTCGCGGGACAGCACACTGCCCACCACCACTGGCCGCTCATCCCCCACCTCGGGCCCGAACGCCACCGACTCCACCGGGCCGAAGGGCAGCTCTTCGGCCCAGCCGCCCTCCACCGGGACACTGTAGGCGTAGGTATGCCGGCTTTCGGCCTGGCGGAAGGCGCTGGTCACCAGCACGGACCCGCTGGCCGTGAAACCCTTGACCCGGGTGGTGCTGTGGCCGAAGTAGGTCAGCTGCCGGTAGTTACCGCCGTCGACGTCCGCGGCCACAACTTCCGGCGCCGTCCCCTGGACCACGGTCCACACCAGGCGCTTCCCGTCGGGCGTGAAACGGGGGTTGCGCGCGGGCAGCTGCAGGGAAGAGACCCGCCAGGCCCGGCCGCCCTCCAGCGGGGCGATCCACACGTCGTCCTCGGCCACGAAAGTGACCAGGTCACCATGCACATGCGGGTAACGGAAGTAGCTCGAAGAAGTCATCGTTTGATCATAGTCAACCCTCCCGCAGCCCTGCCGGAGGTGCCGCCGCCCGCGCCCGTGATGTGATGGAGCATGCGCATTGTTATGGCAGGAGCCTCCGGGCTGCTCGGGACCCACATGTCCGAAACTTTCCGCGGCGCCGGCCACGAGGTGACCGCCCTCGTCAGGCGTGAACCTTCCTCGAGCGGGGAAATCCGCTGGGATCCGACCAACGGCCTGCTCGACCCCTCCGCACTGACGGGGGCAGACGCCGTCGTGAATCTGTCAGGTGCCGGCATCGGCGACAGGGCATGGACGCGGAAGCGGGTTGATGAACTGTTCAGCTCGCGCCTTCAGCCGACCCGCACCCTCACCCAGGCAATGCGGCAACTGGACACGCCGCCGGCGGTATTTATCAGCCAGTCCGGCTCGGGGTACTACGGCGACGCCGGCAATACTGTCCTGCGGGAGGACGCTCCGCCGGGGTCGGGCATCCTGTCCCGGATCTGCGTGGAGTGGGAGGCCGCCGCCGCCACTGCGCCGTCCGGAGTCCGGGTTGTCGTGCCACGCACCGGTGTGGTCTTCAGCCGCTCCGGCGGGGCCCTCGGCAGGCTGTTGCCGCTGCTGCGGCTCGGCGTTGGCGGGCCCTTCGGCGATGGCAGGCAGTTCTGGCCCTGGGTCACCCTCCCGGACGTATCGGCCGCCTTCCTCTTCCTCCTGGAGTCTTCGGTCAGCGGCCCTGTCAACCTGTGCGCCCCCGAGGAGGCCGATGTCAACACTATCGTTGAAGCACTCGCCCGTGCCCTGCACCGTCCCGCCTCCTTCCGGGTTCCGGCGCCGGTGCTCCGGCTCGTGATGCGGAACCTGGCCGAAGAACTGCTGCTGTCCAGCCAGCGGATGGAACCCGCTGCCCTCTCAGGTGCGGGGTTCCGGTGGCAGCATCCGGCGCTGGGGCAGGCGGCCCAGTGGGTGGCCGGAACCGAGGGCGCCGAGGCTTTGGACTAGCCCGGCCAGTCCCGGCGAGGTTCAGGACCCGGACAGGATCTCGCTGATCCGCCACCTGCCGTCCACGGACGCCAGGACCAGGCGCAGGCGCTGGCCGCCGCTTGCCGCACCTGATGCAACCACCGTTCCTGCACGGTCCGTCTCCTCGTACGCAGAGGTGGCCGAGGTGACGCTGACCACGGCACGTCCACCCGGGGCCACGTCTTCGGCCAGTACATCGGACAGGAGGCTGGTGAACCCTGCCAGCACATGGCCTGAGCCGCGGAGCCTCTCCGCCGTCCCGCTGTCCGCGGCAGCCGCCGGTGAACCTGCCGCATTCACTTCATCCAGCAGTTCCAGCCTGCCGCTGGCGAACGCGTGGTCGCGGAGGGCCGCAAGTCCTGCCACAGCCACGGCAGGGTCCGGCGCCGCGGCGTGCTGCCTTGCCTCCCGGACCGCGTCCGGGCCTGCACCCGCCTGGCCGGGAACAGCCGCAGTGCCGGCGGCCGGTCCGGCTGCGCTGCCGGGTTCAGCTGGCAGCAGGCCCGCCGGGGCCGCCGCCATCCACCAGGCCACGGCCAGGGCCACGGCAGCGGCGGCAGTCATGACGAACGGCTTCAAGCGGGGCCTGCCCGGCAAGGCCCGGACCGCGGCACCGGCGTGTTTTCCGCGGGCAGCGGGCGCCGCGGCTGTGGAGGGGAACGGCAGCCGCGGACCGGGGGTCCGTCCCTTGGCCCACCGTGCCGCCAGCATTCTGCGATGCCAGCCATCCAGCTTTTCCTTGAGCCTGGCGGGCCGGATGATCCTGTTCCGACCGGACGGCGGCGCGGCATGCCTGCGCGTCACCAGTTCCGGAAGGACGGTGGGATGGACAGAGGCCGCCAGGTCGACAGGGCTGGGCGGTGCGCTCCGATAGACGGCAGCCGCCAGGGCCGCAGCCGTCGGCCGCAGCCGCCTGTCCTCGTTGAGCCCGGATTCCAGGGCAGCGGCAAGTTCCTTCGGCACGTCCGGAACGAGCAGGGACAGCGGTGGGCGCTCGGCCGTCACGGGCGGGGCGGCGCCGGTCAGGCAGTACCAGCCGACGGCCGCCAGCGAGTAGACATCCCGTTCCGGCTGCAGACCGGCACGCACCGCATCCACCGGCGCAGGATCCAGGAAACCGGGTGTACCCCAGTCTCCCCCGCGGCCGGGATCGCCCAGTATCCGTGCGATGCCGACGTCGGACAGCAACGGCTTGCCCTGGCCGGTGAACAGCACGTTTCCGGGCGCAACGTCCGAATGCGTGAACCCCTTGCCGTGCAGGTACGCCAGTGCCTGGCCAATCGGCGTCAACACCGTGACTGTCTCCCCGATGCCCAGCCGGCCCCGGGCCGCAACGAGATGGGCAAGAGAACCACCGGGGGCGTAGTCCAGGACAAGCGCTGTGCCGCCCCCGGAGCCGGAATCGAAGCGGACGGCGTGGTGCGCGGTGGTGAGGTGCTGGTGGTCCAGCACGGAGAGGATGCGGATCTCCCGCTGTACAGCTTCTTCCTGTACGGCGTCTTCTTGTACGGCGTTTGCAGCCAGGCCCCCACTCCCGTGCCGGTTCTTACCGGCGGGGTGGAAGCACTTCAGGGCGAACTCCCGGCCTGTCTGGTGTTCCTTACCCAGCCAAACCGTGGCGCTTCCGCCGTGGCCTAGGAGCCGCCCCGTGGTGTAACCGGGGATCTGCGGAACCGTTGTCTCGTCCATCCCTCATGTCTAGTCGAATCCGCGGGAGCCTGCAGAAGTTATCCACAGGCGGCGCTCTTCCGCCAGCGGGTGCGGGGTGAGGTGGTGAGGTTGGCCACTAAACCGGGTACGCGGCGCTGCGGCGTCTAAGCTGGATGCCATGACTCTTGAGTTTTCACAGCTGGGTCTGGCCCCCGACTTCGTGGATTACCAGCAGGCGTGGGACATCCAGCGCGAACTCCATGACAAAGTAGTCGCAGGCCAGGCACCAAGCACTGTGCTATTGCTGGAACATGCTGCCGTCTACACCGCGGGAAAGCTCACGGAAGACCACGAGCGGCCCTTCGACGGCACTCCCGTTGTGGCTGTGGACCGCGGCGGAAAGCTAACCTGGCACGGGCCCGGCCAGCTCATTGCCTACCCCATCCTCAAGCTGAAGAACCGCGCGGGAATCCGGGACTACGTTGAGCGGCTGGAAGCGATAATGATCGCCGTCATGTCCGACTACGGCATTCAGGCCGAACGCATCAAAGGCCGGGCCGGCGTCTGGATCAGGGCTGACGAAAAGGGTCCGGACCGAAAAATAGCCGCCATTGGCATCAGGGTACTTAACGGTGTCACCATGCACGGCATCGCCATTAACTGCAGCAATGACCTGGCACCCTACGGGCAGATCATCGCCTGCGGCATCACTGATGCGGGAGTGACCACCATGTCCCTGGAGACGGGGCAGGACATCCGCCCGGCCCACATCGTTGAACGCATTGTGGAAGAATTCCGCAAGCACGAAGAAGCACTCGTATCAAGCCCTGAAGGAGCTCTACTGTGACACTGGCACCCGAAGGCCGGAAGATGCTGCGGATCGAGCAGCGCAACGCGGCCGTCCCGGTGGAGCGCAAGCCGGACTGGATCAAGGCCAAGGTCCAGATGGGCCCGGAGTTCGTCGGACTCAAGAACCTCGTCAAAAAAGAAGGCCTGCACACCGTCTGCGAAGAAGCCGGCTGCCCCAACATCTTCGAATGCTGGGAAGACAAGGAGGCCACCTTCCTCATCGGCGGCTCCGAATGCACCCGCCGTTGCGACTTTTGCCAGATCGACACCGGCAAACCCTCACCCCTGGACCGGTTCGAACCCACCAAGGTGGCCCGCTCCGTGCAGTCCATGCAGCTGCGCTACGCCACCGTCACCGGCGTCGCCCGCGACGACCTCGAAGACGAAGGCGTCTGGCTCTACGCCGAAACCGTCCGCAAGATCCACGAACTGAACCCCGGCACTGGCGTGGAACTGCTCATCCCCGACTTCTCCGGCAACCCCGACCACATCACCGCGATCTGCGACTCCAACCCCGAAGTCTTCGCCCACAACGTCGAAACCGTGCCCAGGATCTTCAAGCGCATCCGCCCCGCGTTCCGCTACGAACGCTCCCTGGACGTCATCACCCAGGGCCGGAACCAGGGCATGGTCACCAAATCCA